>NZ_JBEZLV010000027.1:0-102429 GCF_040652335.1 Streptomyces sp. NPDC048270 | reverse complement strand
GGGGGGGGGGGGGGGGGGGGGGGGGGGGCGGCGGGGGGGGGGGGGTTGGGGGGGGGGGGGGGGGGGGGGGGGGTTGGGCGCCCCGGGCGGGGGGCGGGGGAGGCGGTGGGTCAGGACGGCAGGAGGCGCTGCTCCTTGGCGACCGACACGGCGCCGGCGCGGGTGTCGACGCCGAGCTTGTCGTAGATCCGGCCCAGGTGCGTCTTCACGGTGGCCTCGCTGATGAACAGCGCCCGGGCGATGTCGCGGTTGCCGAGGCCGCGGGCCAGCTGGCCCAGGATGTCCAGCTCGCGGTCGGTGAGGGTGGGGCGGGTGCCGCGCATGTGGGCCATCACCCGGCTCGCCACCGGCGCGGACAGGGTGGTGCGGCCCTGCGCGGCCGAGTGGATCGCGGCGAAGAGCTCCTCGGGGCGTTCCGCCTTGAGGAGGTAGCCGGTCGCGCCCGCGCCGATGGCCCGGGTGATGTCCGCGTCGGTGTCGTACGTGGTGAGGACGAGGACGTGCGGCGGGCCGGGGAGGGCGGTGATGCGGCGGGTGGCCTCGACGCCGTCGATGCCCTCGCCCAGCTGGAGGTCCATGAGGACGACGTCGGGGCGGAGTTTGGCGGCCAGGGCGACGGCCTCCTCGCCGCTGCCCGCCTCCCCGAGCACCTCGATGTCGGGCTCGCTGCCCAGCAGGGCCAGGAGGCCTGCGCGGACCACCACGTGGTCGTCGCAGAGCAGGATCGTCGTCATGGGGCCGGCTCCAGGGGGATGGCGGCGGAGAGGACGGTGCCCTCGCCGGGGGCGGATTCGATGGTCAGGGTGCCGCCGAGCTGGCGGACGCGGGCCCGCATGGCGGGCAGGCCGTGGCCGCGCCGGGCGGCGCCGGAGCCGGCGACGGCGCCGGGGCGGGGCTCGGTGAAGCCGTGGCCGTCGTCGGCGATGTCCAGGACGACCTGGTCGCCGAGGAAGCTCAGGGTGAGGGCGGCCGTACGGGCCCCGGAGTGCTCGCGGACGTTGGCCAGCGCGCCCTGGGCGATGCGCAGCAGGGCGGACTGCACGCGGTCGGGGAGCGGGGCCGGGGCGCCCTCGAGGTGGAAGCGGACCTCGGTGTCCGGGCCGGCGTCCAGGGCGCGCAGGGCGTCGGCGAGGCCGGCGCCGTCGGCGAGCTCGGCCGGGGCCAGGTCGTGGACGAGGCGGCGCGCCTCGGCGAGGCCGCGGGCCGCGATGCCGGTGGCGGTACGGACGTGCGCGCGGGCCGTGCCGGGATCGGTGTCCCAGGTGCGGTCGGCGGCCTGGAGCAGCATCTGCTGGCTGGAGAGGTTCTGCGCGAGGGTGTCGTGGATCTCCATGGACAGCCGCTGCCGTTCGGCGAGGGTGCCTTCGCGGCGTTCGGTGGCGGCCAGTTCCCGGCGGGTGCGGATCAGGTCGTCGATCAGCGTGCGCTGGGCCTGGGCCTGGCGCTCCATGTGGACGAAGACGGCGGTGGCGAGGGCGGCGACGGCGGGTGGCGCGAGGAGCAGGTTGGGGTCGAAGGCCCCGGCCAGCTTCAGCTGGGCGATGACGACGAAGAGGGTGAGGAGGGCGACCAGGACGATCGCGGCGCGTGGCGGGAGGGTGCGCAGGGCGGTGAAGAACAGCGGTACGGCGCACCAGGCGAAGCTCGGCGCGAGGACCACGAGGACCACCCAGGTGGCGACGACCAGGCCGAGCCAGACGAGGCGGCCGGGGGGTTGGCGGGTGGGGGCCGGGTCGCGGGTGCCGGTGCCGGTGCCCGTCCCGGTGCCGGGTGGCAGGGGGGCGCCGCCGAGGGCGGGGCCGAGTACGTAGAGCAGGGCCAGGGTGATGCTGAGGGCGATCACCCAGGGGGTGCGGGGTTCGCCGGGGTGGCGGAGGAGGAAGCGGGCCACCGAGGCGCCGAGGAGGAGGAAGAACGCGGTGTGCGCGACCGTGGCCAGCGTGCGGGTGTCGCGGTTCCGCGGGGGCTGGGTCACGGGGGCTCCTGGGTTGGGGGTGTATGTCCATTCTTGCCGGTTGCCTGCGGCGCGGGGGCGGTCCCGGGCGGGTGCGGCGCCGTTGCCGGGGGCGCTGCCCCCGGGCCCCCGCGCCTCAAACGCCGGCGGGGCTGGGTGGGGGGTGCGGCGCCGTTGGCGGGGCTCCGCCCCGGACCCCGCGCCTCGGACGCCGGCGGGGCTGGTCTGGCCAGCCAATACCGTCGCCTGGCGGTGCCGCATCGGCCGATCGGTTGACCCCGGGGTCAACCGGTGCGGTGGGCGGGGGGAGCCGGTACGGGGACGGGGTGGCGGGGGGTTCGGGGCCAGGCTTGGAGCAGGGCAGGGAAGCGGCCGGGCCGAGCGGGAACGCCGGTTCGGCCATCGACCGCCGCCCGCCCCCATGCCGTCGCCGTGTCACCGTCCTCAGGAGCAGAGATGAACACCCGCACCCGCGTCCTCACCGGTACCGCCCTCGCCGTCGCCCTGGGCGCCGGTGCCTTCGGCGCCGTCAGTGCCAGTGCCACGCCCGCCGCCGGCTCCGCTTCCGCCTCGGTCGCCTCGAAGAAGGACGACGCGAAGAAGGACGACGCGAAGAAGGGCGAGGCGGGCGACAAGAACTTCACCACCACGACCCACCTCACCGTCGACGCCGCCACCCGCGCCGCCCAGGCCGCGCTGCAGGCCGCCCAGGCCGAGAACCAGAAGGTGACGGTCGCGGTCGTGGACCGCAACGGCAACACCATCGTCACCCTGCGCGGCGACGGCGCCGGCCCGCAGTCCTACGAGTCGGCGCAGCGCAAGGCCTACACCGCCGTGTCCTGGAACGCCCCGACCTCGGTGCTCGTGGGCCGCCTCGCGCAGGCCCCGAACCTGAAGGACATCCCCGGCACCCTCTTCCTCGGCGGCGGCACCCCCGTCCAGGCGAACGGCGCCCCGGTCGCCGGCATCGGTGTGGCCGGCGCCCCGAGCGGCGACCTGGACGAGAAGTTCGCCAAGGCCGGCGTCGACGCGCTCGCCAAGTAGTCCCCCCGGGCCGGGCGGTCCGCCCGCCTAGGATCGGGCGTGTGGACCACCGCGCTCTCTCCCGCCTCGCCGCCCCTGCCGTCGCCGCCCTGCTCGCCCTCACCACGGGGTGTACGGGCGGCACCGTGCAGGGGCGGCCGGGTGCGTCGGGGCTGCGCGACCCGTACTTCCCCAAGGCGGGCAACGGCGGATACCAGGTCGAGCACTACGGCCTGGACCTGGACTACGACCCCGCCGACGGCCGGCTCGAGGGCACGGCGGTGATCACCGCCCGGGCCGAGCAGGGCCTGAGCTCCTTCAACCTCGACCTCAGCGGCCTGAAGGTCGAGGGCGTCACCGTGCAGGGCGAGGCGGCCCGGTACAACCGGACCGGCAACGAGCTGACCGTGCGTCCGGCCGAGGACCTGGAGAAGGGCGAGGTCTTCCGTACGGAGATCGACTACTCCGGCCGGCCGAAGGCGCTCACGGACGCGGACGGCACCAGGGAGGGCTGGATCACCACCGGGGACGGGGCCGTGGGCGTCGGTGAGCCGGTCGGCTCGATGACCTGGTTCCCGGGCAACCACCACCCCAGCGACAAGGCCGCCTACGACATCACGATCACGGTGCCGAAGGGCTACGAGGCCGTGTCGAACGGCGAGTTGCGCGCGCGGACCGCGCAGGCCGACGGGAGCACCTCCTTCGCCTGGCACAGCCCGGAGCCGATGGCGAGCTACCTGGCGACCGCCGCCGTCGGCAAGTACCGGGTGGCGACCGGGCGCACGCCCTCCGGGGTGGCCCTGTACAACGCGGTGGATCCCGGCGAGGCGGAGGCGAGCGCGGCGGACCTCGCGCGGCTGCCGGAGATGGTGGAGTGGGCCGCGGGCCGCTTCGGCCCCTACCCCTTCGGCACCGCCGGGGCGATCGTGCTGCCCGCCGGGACCCTCCAGTACGCGCTGGAGACGCAGACCAAGCCGGTCTACCCCGGTGCGCCGGGCAGCGAGGAGCTCGTGCTGCACGAGCTCGCCCACCAGTGGTTCGGCAACTCGGTGTCGCCGAAGTCCTGGAAGGACATGTGGCTCAACGAGGGCTTCGCGACGTACGCGGAGTGGCTGTGGACCGAGGACCACGGCGGGCCCACGGCGCAGCAGGAGTTCGACGCGTTCCTGGCCGGCGACACCGGGGTCGACGAGGCCGCCGACTCCGACTGGTACGCCTTCCCGCCCGCCGACCCGCCCGGTCCCGAGGACATTTCGGGGAACCCGGTGTACTACCGGGGTGCGATGGTGCTGCACCGGATCCGGCAGGAGGTCGGGGACGAGAAGTTCTTCGCCCTGCTGCGCGACTGGGCCGCCGAGCACCGGCACGGGAACGCGAGCACGGCCGACTTCACCGCGTTCGCGCAGGAGCGGACTGGGCACGACCTGAAGAAGGTCTGGGACGTCTGGCTGTACGGGAAGGCCCGCCCCCGCTGAGTCCCCCTGAGTCCCCCCGCTGAGTCCCCCTGAGTCCCCCTGAGTCCCCCCGCTGAGTCCGCCCCCGCTAAGGCCGTTCGGGGGCCAGCGGCTTGCGCAGCACGGTGCACTCGCGGCCCAGTTCGCGGTCCTTGGCCTTGCGCATGACCTGGTAGCCCTGGGCCTGCCAGAACGCGAGGGCCTTGGGGTTGTTGTCCAGTACGGCGAGGCGTACGCCCGTCCGTCCCGCGGTGCGCAAGCGGTCCTCGACCAGGGCGGCCACGGCGCGGCCGTACCCCTCGCGGTGCGCGGTGGCGTCGATGAGCAGCAGGCCGATCCACGGGTCCGGGTCCTCGGCGGCCGGATCGGGGTGGTGGGCCAGGGTGGCGGCCAGGCCGACGAGCCGGCCGGCGGAGCGGGCCAGGAGGACCTCGGCGCCGTCATGGGCGAGTTCGTCGGCGAGTGAGGCCGCGACCTGTTCGACCGTGATGCGGTCCGGGGCGGGGAAGTCGCCGCTGAGCTCGAAGAACGCGTGGTTCGTCGCGTACAGGGCGGCGATCTCGGTGAGGACCGGACCGGGCAGGGCGCCGTCCACGGGGACGAGCGGTTGAAGAATCACCTGTCGAACGGTAGCGAAGCCCCCTCCCCGGACGGCCGGGAGGGGGCTTCGCCGTAAATCCGCCGGTGTCAGGACGTCATCAGACGTTGACGCCGAAGTCCTGCGCGATGCCGGTGAGGCCCGAGGCGTAGCCCTGGCCGACCGCGCGGAACTTCCACTCGGCGCCGTTGCGGTACAGCTCGCCGAAGACCATGGCGGTCTCGGTCGCCGCGTCCTCGGAGAGGTCGTAGCGGGCGATCTCGGCGCCGCCGGCCTGGTTCACGACGCGGATGTACGCGTTGCGGACCTGGCCGAAGTTCTGGCTGCGGGCCTCGGCGTCGTAGATGGAGACCGGGAAGACGATCTTGTCCACGTCGGCGGGGAGGCCGGCGAGGTTGACGTTGATGGCCTCGTCGTCGCCCGCGCCCTCGCCGGTGCGGTTGTCACCGGTGTGGACGATGGTCTGGTCCGGGGTGGACTTGTTGTTGAAGAAGACGAAGTGGCCGTCCGAGACGACCTTGCCCGTCGGGTTGACCGCGATGGCCGAGGCGTCGAGGTCGAAGTCGACGCCGGTGGTCGTACGGACGTCCCAGCCGAGGCCGACCGTGACGGCAGCGAGGCCCGGGGCCTCCTTCGTGAGCGAGACGTTGCCGCCCTTGGACAGGCTGACAGCCATGGGAATGTCCCTTTCCTCATCCGACATGCACGTACGGCGGTCAAGTTACCGCTCACCCCTCTAACGCCACGAGAGGGCCGTCAGGTTCCCGGGGTGAAATCCCCGCGGCCTTTTAATGAGGGTGACGCGGCGCGGGCGGGCGCGGATCATAGGGGGCATGCCTGGTCCCTATGTCATCCGTGGTTCGGTCGTGCTGCCCGAGGGCGAGCTCGCCTGGCGTTTTTCGCGGTCCTCGGGCCCCGGCGGCCAGCACGTGAACACCTCGGACTCGCGCGTGGAGCTGCTGTTCGACGTGGCGGCGACCAAGGCGCTGCCGGAGGTGTGGAAGGCGCGGGCGCTGGAGCGGCTGGCCGCGCGGCTGGTGGACGGGGTGGTGACCGTACGGGCCTCCGAGCACCGCTCGCAGTTCCGCAACCGGGAGATGGCGCTGGTCCGGCTGGCCTCGCTGCTGGCCGAGGCGACGGCCCCGCCGCCGAAGCCGCGCAGGGCCACGAAGATCCCGCGGGGGATCAACGAGCGGCGGCTGCGTGAGAAGAAGGCGCGGGCCGAGACCAAGCGCGGCCGCACCGGCCGCGACTGGTAGCGCTCAAGCGCCCAGGTGCCGGTAGCGGCCCCGGAAGTACGTCAGCGGCTGTCCGTCGGGGGAGGGCAGGCCGGCGGTCAGGACGCGGCCGATCACCAGCGTGTGGTCCCCCGCCTCGACGCGGTTCTCCGTACGGCATTCGAGGGTGGCCAGCGCACCGCTCAGCAGCGGGGCGCCGGAGGCCTCGCCGCGCACGCAGGGGAGGTCGGCGAAGAGCAGCCGGTCGCTGATCCGGCCCTTCATGGCGAACCGGCCGGCGATCTGGAGCTGGTGGTCGGCGAGCAGCGATACCGCCCACAGCGGCTGCTCCGCCAGCAGGTCGTCCATCCGGGAGCCCTCGCGCAGGCTCACCAGCACCAGGGGCGGGTCCAGGGACACCGACATGAAGGCGGTGGCCGTCATCCCGACGTCCTCGCCGCGCGGGCCGTCCGCCGTCAGGGGGGTCTCGTGCGCGGTGATCAGGCACACGCCCGCCGCCAGCCGGGACATGGCCGCCCGGAACTCTTCGTTGCTCACTCCCTCAGCATGGGGGCTGGAGGGGGGCGCGGTGGGGACGGGGGCCGGTACCGGCGCCGGTACGGGGTCTGCCACGGGGGTCGTCTTCAGCACGCTCCGAACGCTAATCCCGCCTCCCCGTACGCACATCGGGCGTTGGTCCGAGTCGCGTCCCCGCCCCTTGCCCTAGGCCTCGGGCGTATCGTTTGCTCTCGGGAACGAAGGGGGTGGCGCTCTCCGTCGCCACCGCCCGCGCCGCGCTCATATTCATCTCATGTGACTTGAGTCACAGAGAGCAAGATTTGTTGACCCTGTGTACCTGCCGCACAGCTCACTGTGATTCAGTGGACGGGACACCGCAACGAAACGCCGATGACAAACCTGGAGTTGCTGTCGAGGTCTCGGGGAGAGCGAGCAATGGAGACCGAGTCGGAGCCGTACGTCCGTCTTGCGACCCTGCGGCAGCTGCACCGGGTGGTGGCCGAGCTCAATACGGCCCGGAGCCTGGCGGACACTCTGCAGACCGTCGTGGACGGCATCGTCGTGGGCCTCGGCTACGAACTCGCCTGTGTCAACCTCGTACGCCCTGACGGCGATCTCGTCGTCGCCGCCTTCGCCGGCGACCCCGCCGCGGAAGCCCTCATCACCGGCCGCGTCGGCTCCCGCGCCTCCTGGGAGCGCCGCCTGACGATGGGTGAGAACTGGGACGGGCTGCGCTTCATCCCGCACACCGAGGGCTGGGTCCTCATGGAGGACGACGTCCCCCAGTGGCACACCGACGGCCCCGAACCGCGGTTCGAGGACGAGTGGCACCCCGAGGACCGGCTCTATGCACCCATGTATGCGTCCGGCGGGGAACTTCTGGGTGTCATTTCGGTGGACAGACCGCGCAACGGGCGCCGGCCCGGCGCCTGGGGGCGTGAAGCGCTCCAGATGTACGCCTTCCAGGCGGCCATTGCGATCAGCAATGCCCGGCTCCGCGCGAACATGCAGCGGGCCCTGGTCCGCCTCGAGCGCGAGCAGCAGGCGCTGCGCGCCAGCGAGGAGTCCTTCCGGCAGGCCTTCGAGTACGCGCCCAGCGGCATGGCCATCGCCGAGATGGGCGGGGACCAGCACGGCCGGCTGCTGCGGACCAACGACGCGCTGTGCCGGCTGCTGGGCCGCCCGGCCTCCGTCCTGCGCCGCTACTCCTTCTCCGACCTGGTCCACCCCGAGGACATCGGGACCCTGCTGCGGACCTCCGCCGAGGGCGGGCGCGCCGAGCTGCGCCTGGGCCGGCGCGACGGCACGTATGTATGGGTCTCGCTGCGCAACTCCGTGGTCGCCGACGCCGCCGACGGGCCGCGGTTCCTGCTCACGCACGTCGAGGACATCGAGGAGCGCAAGCGCCACGAGCTCCAGCTCGCCCACCGGGCCAGCCACGACTCGCTGACCGGCCTGCCCAACAGCGCCGAGCTGCGGGCCCGGCTCGCCGCCCGGCTGTGCCGCAGACCACAGTCCGTACGGGCCACCGCGGTCGAGGCCCTGGACGCCGCCTACGAGGGGCGCGACGCGCACGAGGTGCGGGTCGGTGCGGGTGGTGGTGAGCACGGCTTTCGCCCCGACGCCCCCGGCCCGGGCCCCGGCCCGGGGCACGATCCCGCGCACGGCTCGGGCTACGGCCCCGGCCCCGACCGGTACGGCGCGACCGATTCCTACGAGTTCCCCGGGGCCCTGCCCGCCCAGGCGGACGGCCCCTACGACCACCACGTGCACACGGTGGCGCCCGCGAGCGACGTCGACGACGGGACGAAGGGGCTCGCGGTGCTCTTCTGCGACCTCGACGGCTTCAAGTCGATCAACGACCGGTTCGGGCACCACACGGGTGACGCGGTTCTCATCGAAGTGGCCCGGCGGCTGACGACGGGCGTCAGGGACGGTGACACCGTCGCTCGGCTGGGTGGTGACGAATTCGTCGTCCTCGCCGACGGGCTCGGTGCCGCGGACGCCGCGGATCTCGCCGTCAGGCTGCGCAACGCGATCATCCCGCCGATCCGCGTGGACGGCCGCGGGGTCCGTGTCGGGGCCAGTTTCGGCATCGGCTGGGCCAGCTGCGGCATGTCCGCGGACGAGGTGCTGCGCTCCGCCGACCAGCGCATGTACATCGAGAAAAGGTCCCGCTCCAAGGCCCACCGCAGGGCCGGCTGAGGCGATCGGCCGCCCGTGGGTGCACGTGTTCGGGGTAGGCTCCCGGGGGTCGAAAGGAGTGACCTGCGATGACGACGCCCGCGAACAACGGCCCGCACGGTGGGGCGAACAAGCCCGAGGACGACGATCCGTTCGGCTATCTCTACGCGGACGGCCAGGCCGCCGGAGCCACACCGCCCGGTCAGGGCGGCGGATACGGCTACCCCGGCCCGACGGGCGGCGGTCAGCCGGGTGCACAGCCGGGCGTTCCGCGAACCTCGCACCACCAGGTGCGCACGGTCGGCGACCGACGCAACGGCGGCGGCCAGCGCGGCCCGGTGCCCCAGCAGCCGGGTCCCGGCCAGCAGCCTCCCTACCAGGCGCAGTACCAGGCTCCCGAGGCACTCCAGGCGGGCGGTTACGGCGTCCCGCCGCAGCAGCAGCCCCCGCAGCACCAGACGCAGACGATCTCGCACTCCGGCGGGCACGGCGGCCATGGCGGCCACGGTGGCGGCAGCGGCGGCGGCTCGAGCCGCAAGGGCCTGCTGATCGCGGCCGTCGCGGTGGTCGGCGCGGTCGTGATCGGCATCGGCGCGGCCCTGGCGTTCGGCGACAAGGGCGAGGACAAGGCCGGCGACACCGCGGGGACGGGCCAGCAGTCGGCCGCCCCGCAGAACCCGTCCTCCCCGCCCCCGAGCGCCGCACAGCCCTCGGAGGCCCCGCTTCCGAAGGCCGATTTCGCGGGCGCCGGGATGTCCCTCACGGGCGGCGCGATGCTGCAGAACACCGTGCCGGGTGCCAAGAGCGCCGGCGGCCAGTACGTGGGCGGCCTGAACGCGCTCGGCGCGGCGGCGACGTGGACGCTCGACGTGCCGAAGACCGGCGGCTACAAGCTGAAGATGACCTACGGGGTGCCGGGCAAGGACGCCAACACCACGCTGACCGTCAACGGCGAGGCGCAGAGCCGTCCGGTCAACATGAAGAACTTCTCCAAGGCCGCCGAGGGCGACTGGGCCAAGGGCTGGACCAACACGTACTCGATCGTCCAGCTCAAGCAGGGCTCGAACACGATCAAGATCTCGTGTGAGACGGGCAACCAGTGCGACGTGGTCCTCGACCAGCTGTGGCTCGAGAAGGAGTAGGGCCCTAGTCGGCCCGCGTGACCTTCACCGACCCCCGTACCTCCTCGTAGGTGCGGGGGTCGAACTCTCCCGCCGCCGGGGCGTGCACCGTGGCCGCCGACAGGGCGACCGCGCGGGTCAGCCGCTCCGGCCAGTCCAGGCCCTCGGCCAGGGCCGACAGCAGCCCGGCCACGGCGGAGTCGCCGGCTCCGGTGGGGTTGCCGGCCAGGGCGCGCGGCGGGGCGGCCCGCCAGGCGCCCTCGGGGGTGGCGGCCAGCAGGCCGTCCGGACCGAGCGAGGTGACCACGGCGTGGGCGCCCCGGCGGCGGGCGTCGCGGGTGGCGGGCAGCGGCTCGCGCGAGCCGGTCAGCTCGGCGAGCTCGGCGGCGTTCGGCTTGATGATCTCGGGGCGGGCGGCGACCCCGCGGCGCAGGGCCTCGCCGCTGGTGTCCAGCAGGACCGGGACCCCGGCGGCGCGGGCGGCCCGTACGAGCACCGCGTACGCGCCGACCGGCACGCCGGGCGGCAGGCTGCCGCACAGGGCCACGGCGCGGGCCCCGGCCGCCAGCAGCTCCTCGTACCGCTCCAGGAAGCGGGACCACTCCGCGGCCGTGATCAGCGGGCCCGGCTCGTTGAACTGCGTGGTGTCGCCGGAGGCCTCGTCGACCACGGCGACGGTGCGCCGGGTGGTGCCCGCGCAGGGGACCAGCGCGTCCACCACGCCGGGGGACCGCTCGAGCAGTCCCCGTACGACGGCGCCGACCGGCCCGCCCGTGAAGCCCGTCGCGGTCACCTCGTGGCCGAGGGCGGCCAGCACCCGGGCCACGTTGACCCCCTTGCCGCCGGGGCGCTCGGAGACGTCGGCGACCCGGTGCGAGGCGTGCGGGAGCAGCCGCGGCACGCGGTAGGTGACGTCGAGCGCGGTGTTGAGCGTGACGGTCAGGATCATTGGGCTCCCCCGGGTCTGTTGCTGCCGGGATCATGCCAAAGAGAAAGCGGTCGGCCCAGTCCTGCGGGCCGACCGCTTGCCGTCTACAGCCGGTTGGCCGTCAGACACCCCGCTGTACGGGCGGGCTGACGATCCATTCGCCGCGCCGCATGACGCCCCGGACGTCGAACTCGGCGTCCAGGACGACGAGGTCGGCGTACTTGCCGGGCTCCAGCGAGCCGATCTCGTCGTAGAGCCCGATCAGCTTGGCCGGGTTGGCGGAGATCGCCTGGACCACGGACTCCACGGGCAGCTTGTCGACGGTGACCGAGCGCTTGAAGGCGGTGTCCAGGGTCAGCGTCGAGCCGGCGATGGAGCCGCCCTCGACGAGCCGGGCCACGCCGTCCTTGACCTCGACCTCCAGCGGGCCCAGGTGGTAGGTCCCGTCGCCGAAGCCGGCCGCGTCCATCGCGTCGGTGATCAGGGCCACGCGGTGCGCGCCGGCGTGGTGGAAGGCGAGTTCCAGCGCCGCCGGGTGCAGGTGGGTGCCGTCGTTGATCAGCTCGACGGTGATCCGCTCGTCCTCCAGCAGCGCCGCGATCGGGCCGGGTTCGCGGTGCGCGAGGCCCGGCATCGCGTTGAAGAGGTGGGTGGCCACGGTGGCGCCCGCGTCGATGGCGGCGCGCGTCTGCTCGTACGTGGCGTCCGTGTGCCCGATCGCGGCGATGACGCCGTGCTCGGCCAGCAGCCGTACGGAGTCCAGGCCGCCCGGGAGTTCGGTGGCGAGGGTGAACATGCGGGCGGAGCCGTGCGCGGCGTCGATCAGCTTGCGGACCTCGGCCGGGTCGGGGTCGCGGAGCAGGTCGGCCTTGTGGGCGCCCTTGCGGCAGGCGTTGATGAACGGGCCCTCGAAGTGGATGCCCGCGATCTCGCCCTGCTGGGTGAGTTCGGCGAGCAGTCCGGCGCGGCGGGCCAGTTCGTCCAGGTCTCCGGTGACGGTGGAGGCGACCAGGGTGGTGGTGCCGTGCTCGCGGTGGGTGCGGACGCCCTTGAGGACCTCCTCGGCGGTGCCGGAGGTGAAGGAGGCGCCGCCGCCTCCGTGGTTGTGCATGTCGACGAAGCCGGGGACGATCCAGTGCCCGGCCAGGTCGACGACCCGCGCGCCCTCCGGGGCACTGCCGGCGATGCGGTCGCCGTCGACGATGACCCTGCCGTTGGCCACGGTTCCGGTGGGCAGCACCACCCTGGCGCCGGAGAGAACAGTGCTGTGCGCGCTTCCGGACATCAGGCAGGTACCTCCGTGGCGAGTAGGTCCCAGGCGAGCAGCCCTGCGCCCAGGCATCCGGCGGTGTCCCCGAGGGCCGCCGGAACGATGTGGGGCAGCCGCTGGAACGTCACGCGCTCCTCGACGGCCGCCCGTAGGGGTGTGAACAAGGTTTCCCCCGCCTCCGCCAGCCCGCCACCGATGATCAGAGTGCTCGGGTCCAGCAGGGTGATCGCGGTGACCAGGCCGTCGGCGAGGGCGGCGATGGCGGCCAGCCACACCTCGCGGGCGCGTGCGTCCCCGGATTCGACGGCCTTGGCGCAGTCAGCCGCATCAGCCTCGGGTTCGCCGCTGGCGGCGGCCCAGGCGCGGGAGACGGCGGAGGCGGAGGCGAGCGTCTCCAGGCAGCCGTACTGGCCGCAGCCGCAGGCGGGGCCGCCGGGGCGGACCACGATGTGGCCGATCTCGCCCGCGTAGCCGTGCGCCCCGGCCTCGATGCGGCCGGCGATGCCGATGGCCCCGGCGATGCCGGTGCCCAGCGGTACGAAGAGGAAGCGGTCGGCGCCCCGGCCCGCGCCGATGCGCCCCTCGGCGAGGCCGCCCGTGCGCACGTCGTGGCCGAGGGCCACCGGGATGCCGCCGAGCCGGCTGCTGAGCAGGTCCCGCATGGGTACGTCGCGCCAGCCCAGGTTGGCCGCGTAGACGGCGATGCCGTTCTCGGCGTCGACGATGCCGGGGACGGCGACTCCGGCGGCCGAGGCGGCCTGTCCGCAGCGCTCCCGGCCGATGTCGAGCAGCTCGGCGGCGAAGTCCTGGATCGTCTCGACGACGGCGTCGGCGCCCCGCTCGCGGCCGGTGGCGCGGCGCGCCTCGTGCAGCAGGGTGCCGTCGGCGGCGACCAGGGCGGCCTTCATCCCGGTGCCGCCCACATCGAGGGCGATGACGTGTTTCACGGGTTTCACGGGGGACAGTCTCGCGTGCTTCACGGGGAAAGGTCTAGTCCATTGAGGGGATTTGTTGAGTGGCCATACAAATTCGGGACCAAGGATGTGGACCAGCGGCCAAAGTGGTGTAGACCTTACGTGGATCGTACGTACAACTAGGGGTGGACGAGAACTGTGAACCGCCGATACCTGCGCCTGGCCGCGTCCGGCGCCGCACTGTGCCTGACGGCCGTGACACTGACCGGCTGCGGCGCCGTCGGCGGACTCACCGGGGACAACGAGGTGACCCTGCGGGTCGTGGCGGCCGAGTACGGGGACAATCCGCAGAACTCGTCGGCCACCTACTGGAAGACGCTCGCCGAGGACTTCGAGAAGACCAACCCGGGGATCAACGTCGAGGTCAGCGTCTACTCCTGGTCCGAGGTCGACGCCAAGGTCGCCGAGATGGTCAAGGCGGGCAAGGCCCCCGACATCGCGCAGATCGGCGCCTACGCCGACTACGCGGAGGCGGGCAAGCTCTACACCGCGGACGAGCTGCTCTCCGTGAAGACCGAGGCCGACTTCCTCGGGCCGCTCGCCGACGCCGGCAAGGTCAAGCGGATCCAGTACGGCCTGCCCTTCGTGGCCAGCACCCGGCTGCTCTTCTACAACGAGAAGCTGCTGGCCGATGCCGGGGTCATCCCCAAGGACGCCAAGAACGGCTGGCAGCCCAAGAGCTGGACCGAGCTGGAGGCGGCCGCGAAGAAGCTCAAGGGCGCGGGCGTCCCCACCCCCTTCGCGCTGCCGCTGGGCCGCGAGGAGGCCCAGGCCGAGACGATGATGTGGATGCTGGCGGGCGGCGGCGGCTACACCGACAACGAAGAGCAGTACTCGATCGACTCCACCGAGAACGTCAAGGCGCTGGAGTTCCTCCGGGACAAGATGGTCGGCCAGGGCCTGACCGGGTCCGTCGAGCCCGGCAAGCTGGACCGGCAGGCGGCCTTCGACGCCTTCACGAGGGGCGAGGTCGGCATGCTCAACGGGCACCCGACGCTGATCAAGCAGGCGGCGGGCAAGGGCGTGAAGTTCGGCATGGTCACCATGCCCACCGCCGACGGCACCGAGCACTCGGCGATGGGCGTCGCCGACTGGGTGATGGCCTTCAAGAACGGCCACCGCAAGGAGTCCGGGAAGTTCCTGGACCACCTCTACGAGGCGAAGAACGTGACCGCCTTCACCGGCATGTACGACCTGCTCCCGGTCACCACCACCGGCTACCGGGCCGCCCAGGCCGGGGCCGCGGGCGGGACCGCCCCGCAGCTGAAGACCTTCCTGGACGCCCTGCCGTCCTCGCGGCTCTACCCGGTGGGCAAGAAGTCCTGGGCGGGCGTCAGCGAGGACATCAAGCAGAACATCGGCAAGACCGTCGAGCCGGGCGGGCAGCCGGTGAAGGTGCTGGAGGAGATCGCGACGAAGGCACGAGCGGCCGACCCGCGCTGAGCCGGGCCGGGGCGGGCCGGGGGTGGGGCCCGGCCGGGGCGGGCCGGGCCGGTGTCGGTGGGCGGCGTTAATCTGGCGGTATGACGGACGACGGGCGGCTGACGGCCACGGAGGCCGCGGTGCTCGCGTACGAGGGACGCACCTGGCCCGGGCCGGGGGCCAAGGAGCGGGCGATACGGGAAGGGCTGGGGATGACCCCGGTCCGCTACTACCAGCTGCTCAACGTGCTGATGGACGATCCCCGCGCGCTGGCCCACGCCCCGGGCACCGTCAACCGCCTGCGCCGCATCCGCGAGGCCCAGCGGGCCAGGCGGTAGCCGGGCCCCGCCCGGACCGCCCTGCGCGGACCGCGACGTGGCCCGCGCCATAGCCGTGGTCGGGCGGGCCCGTTAGGGTCGTCCATATGGGGAGCCATCCGCACGACTTGCCGATGCCCGTCACCGCAGCGGGACGCGAGGGCCTGGAAGCCCTGCTCCGCGCGCCCGGCCGTTCCGTGGTCGCGCTGGACTTCGACGGCACGCTTGCCGAGATCGTTCCCGACCCGGACCAGGCACGGGCCCATCCCGGAGCCGTACCCGCCCTGGCCGCGCTGGCCCCCGAGGTGGCCTCCGTCGCGGTGATCACGGGCCGGCCGGCGGGCGTCGCCGTCCGCTACGGGGGCTTCGCCGGGGTCCCCGGACTGGAACACCTCGTCGTCCTCGGCCACTACGGGGCCGAGCGCTGGGACGCCGTCAGCGGGATCGTGCACGCCCCCGCGGAGCACCCCGGGGTGGCGGCGGTCCGGGCCGAACTGCCCGGCTTCCTGGACTCCATCGGCGCCTGGCAGGGCACCTGGATCGAGGAGAAGGGCCGGGCGCTGGCCGTGCACACGCGGCGCGCCGCGGACCCGGAGGCGGCCTTCGCGGCCCTGCGCGAACCGCTGGCCGAGCTGGCGGCGCGGCACGGGCTGATGGTGGAGCCGGGCCGGGCGGTCCTGGAGCTGCGGCCCCCGGGGATGGACAAGGGCGTCGCCCTCACGGAGTTCCTGGCGGAGACGGGCGCGGAGGCGGTGCTGTACGCGGGCGACGACCTCGGCGACCTGGCCGCGTACTCGGCGGTCGAGAAGCGGCGGGCCGACGGGTTGCCGGGGTTGCTGGTGTGCAGTGGCTCCGCGGAGGTGCCGGAGCTGGCTTCGCGGGCCGATGTGGTTCTGCCCGGGCCTGGTGCGGTCGTCGCCTTCCTCGCCGCCTTGGCCGCGGCCGCAGCGACCTGACCCGGCCGGGCCAGCCCCAGCCGGGCCGCGGCCGCAGCGACCTGACCCGGCCGGGCCAGACCCAGCCTCCGGCACCTCGCCGCCGCCCCGCCGCTGTCGGGGGCCCGGCCCCCGCGCCTCAAACGCCGGCGGGGCTAGGTTTGGCTTCGGTTGGGCTGGTGCGGCGCCGTTGTCGGGGGCGCTGCCCCCGAGCCCCCGCGCCTCAAACGCCGGCGGGGCTGACTTTGGCTTCGGCTGGTCTGGTTGGCCTTGGTGGGGCTGTGATGCGGGCGGCGGGACAATCCAGCCTCGCCGGCGTTTGAGGCGCGGGGTCTGGGGCGGAGCCCCAGGAGGTTGGGCCGGAGCCGGGGATCCGCAGGCGGACCCGGAGGGGCGGAGCCCCCCAGGGGGCCCGGCCGTGGCGCCGCCGGCCGGGCCCGGGCTTTGGGGGGCGAGGCTGCCGCAGGTCAGGGCCGCAAGGCTGCGAGTTGGGCTTCGAACCAGGCCGTGGGGGGAAGGGCCGTCGCCGACGCGGCCAGCCGCTTCGTGCGTTCCGCCCGCTCCGGCTCCGGCATGGCCAGCGCAGCGTGCAGCGCCGCGGCCGTCTCCGTGACGTCGTACGGGTTCACCGTCAGCGCGTCGCCCCGCAGCTCCTCGTACGCCCCCGCCCCCCGCGACAGCACCAGCGCGCACCCCGCCTCCGACACCACCGGGATCTCCTTCGCCACCAGGTTCATCCCGTCCCGCACGGGGTTCACCAGCGCCACGTCCGCCATCCGGTAGGCCGCCAGCGACCGCGCGAAGTCGTCCTGCACGGACACCAGCACCGGCTGCCAGTCCGCCGTCCCGAACTCCTCGTTCACCTCCGCCGCCAGCTCCCGCACCGCCTGCGTGTAGTCCCGGTACACCTTCAGGTCCTGCCGCGACGGATAGGCGGACGCCAGGTGCACCACCCGGCCCCGCCACTCGGGGTGCTCGGACAGCAGCTCCCGGTACGCCAGCAGGCCCCGCAGGATGTTCTTCGACAGCTCCGTCCGGTCCACCCGGACGATCGCCTTGCGGTCCCCGACCTCCGCCCGCAGCTGCGCCAGCTTGTCGTCCACCTCCGGCCGGTGCGCCAGCGCCCGCAGCTCGTCCGCGTCCACGCCCAGCGGGAACACCGCCGCGTTCCCCCGGCCCGCGCCGTCCAGGAAGGCCGACGCCCAGGCCCCGGTGTGGAAACCCACCACGTCCGCCCCGAGCATCCCGTCGAGCAGCTGCTCCCGGACGTCGTCCGGGAGCATGGACAGGTACTCCTTCGACGCCCACGGCGTGTGCGTGAAGTGCGCGATCCGCAGGTCCGGCCGCAGGGCGCGCAGCGCGCCCGGGACCAGTGCCAGGTGGTAGTCCTGCACCAGGACGGCCGCGCCCTGCGCCGCCTCCTCGGCCAGCGCCTGCGCGAAGGCCTCGTTGTAGGCGACGTACGACGCCCACTGCCGCCGGAACCGCGCGTCGAAGACGGGCTCGCGCGGGACGTCGTACAGGTGGTGGTGGGTGAACCACAGCACCGAGTTCGCGATGCCGTTGTACGCGTCGTCGTACACCGTGGGATCGATGTCCAGCATCCGGACGCCCGGTTCCGAGACGCCCCGGCGGACCGCCTCCCGGTCCGCGTCCGACAGTGCCGCGCAGATCCACAGCGCGTCCGGCTGCCGCGCCAGCGCCGCGGAGAGGCCGGAGACGAGGCCGCCCCCGCCGCGCCGGGCGCTGAGCGTGCCGTCCGTGTCGAGGGCGTACGAGAGCGGGCCGCGGTTCGCGGCGACGAGTACCTGTGATGCAGCCATGTCGCGAACCTAGCCCGACCTGGCCTCGCGCAAACTTCCGAAGCCGTCAGGCCGCGTGCCGCCGGGTGTACTCCTCGACCTCCCGCATCGGCGGCCGCTCCTCGGTGTCCACCGGGTACGTGCGCGGCACGAAGCCCTCCGGCCCGCGCTCGAACTGCGTCAGCTCCGGCCGTACGAGGTGGCCGCGCGAGAGCCGCAGCTGCGCGGTGCGGTAGATCGCCGCGGCCATCCGGCCCAGCGCCTGCCCGTCCTGGTGGCGGTGCAGCCGTACGCCCACGTCCACCTGGGCCAGTGCGTCCAGCCCGACCGTGTGCAGCGCGTCGACCAGCAGGCCCAGCTCGACCCCGTACCCGACGGGGAAGGGCAGCCGCTCCAGCAGGGAGCGGCGCACGGCGTACTCGCCGCCCAGCGGCTGGACGAAGCCGGCCAGCTGCGGCCAGTGCAGGTTGAGCAGCGGGCGGGCGACCAGCTCCGTGACCCGCCCGCCCTGGCCCGGCGCATCCCCGAGCGGGCGGTCGTACATGGCCTTGACGAACTGCACGTCCGGCTCGGTCAGCAGCGGTCCCACGATCCCGGAGACGAAGGCGGCCGAGAAGTCCCGCAGATCGGCGTCGACGAAGCAGACGACGTCCCCGGTGGTGGCCAGCAGGGAGCGCCACAGCACCTCGCCCTTGCCGGGCAGGGCCGGGATCCGCGGCAGGATGTCGTCCCGGTGGACCACGTGCGCACCGGCCTTCGCCGCGACCTCGGCCGTAGCGTCGCTGGAGCCCGAGTCGATCACGACCAGCTCGTCCACCAGCGGGACCGGCAGCCCCTCGACCAGCTCCCGGCGGATCACCTCGACGATCGCGCCGACCGTCGCCTCCTCGTCGAGTGCCGGCAGCACCACGCTGACCGTGGTCCCAGCTGCCCGTTTGCGGTCCAGCAACTGGTCGAGCGGTCGGTCGGCGGCGGACCAGGAGCGGTCGGCCAGCCAGCGCTCCACCTCTTCCAGCACTCTGAGCACTCCCTGCGGCTTGGTCGGATTGACCGAAAAGTGATCCATCTCGCGGTTCGGACGCCTGTCTCAAGCGCCCGGACCTTCGGTTACAGTCTTGAACAACGCGCAGGACCGCCGCATGCCGGGGGGCCTCGCGTACAAACGCACCGGCGCGCCACAGAGCGCGTGTGCCGGTGCCATACCGCTCATCCAGAGGGGCAGAGGGACACGGCCCGTTGAAGCCCCGGCAACCCTCCAGTCGGTTCTCGCGATGCGATACGCATCCTGCGGGGCCCCGGCTAGGGAAGGTGCCAATTCCGTCTCATGGCGAAGTGCGCCATGGGGAAGATGAGGAGAAAGGGCCTCGCCATCATGGCTGCACAGACTGCCTCCACCTCTGTCGATCTCGGACCTGCCACCGCGCTTTCCTGTCGCGAGTGCGGTACCCGTTTCGAACTCGGTCCCCTCTTCGCCTGTGCGGAGTGCTTCGGACCTCTGGAAGTCGCCTACGACCTCCCCACCGGCGATCCGGCCGCCCTGCGCGCGGCGATCGAGGCCGGCCCGAACAACATCTGGCGCTACGCGCCGCTGCTGCCGGTCCCCGCGGACGTGGCCTCCAAGCCCAGCCTGAACCCGGGCTTCACCAAGCTCGTGGACGCGGCCAACCTGGCCAAGGAGCTCGGCGTCACCGGCAAGCTCTACGTCAAGGACGACTCCGGCAATCCGACGCACTCCTTCAAGGACCGCGTCGTGGCCATCGCCGTCGAGGCCGCCCGCGCCTTCGGCTTCACCACCCTGTCCTGCTCCTCCACCGGCAACCTGGCCGGCGCCGTCGGCGCCGCGGCCGCCCGGGCCGGCTTCCGCTCCTGCGTGTTCATCCCGCACGACCTGGAGCAGGGCAAGGTCGTCATGGCCGGTGTGTACGGCGGCGACCTCGTCGGCATCGAGGGCAACTACGACGACGTGAACCGCTTCTGCTCCGAGCTCATCGGCGACCCGCTGGGCGAGGGCTGGGGCTTCGTCAACGTCAACCTGCGCCCGTACTACGGCGAGGGCTCCAAGACCCTGGCGTACGAGATCTGCGAGCAGCTCGGCTGGCAGCTGCCCGACCAGATCGTGATCCCGATCGCGTCCGGCTCGCAGCTGACGAAGATCGACAAGGGTCTGCAGGAGCTGATCAAGCTCGGCCTCGTCGAGGACAAGCCGTACAAGATCTTCGGCGCCCAGGCCGAGGGCTGCTCCCCGGTCTCCGCCGCCTTCAAGGCCGGCCACGACGTGGTCCGCCCGCAGAAGCCGAACACCATCGCCAAGTCGCTGGCCATCGGCAACCCGGCGGACGGCCCGTACGTGCTGGACATCGCGCGGCGCACCGGCGGCTTCGTCGAGGACGTCAACGACGAGCAGGTCGTCGAGGCCATCAAGATCCTCGCGCAGACCGAGGGCATCTTCGCCGAGACCGCGGGCGGCGTGACCGTCGGCGTCACGAAGAAGCTCATCGAGAACGGGCAGCTCGACCCGGCGCTGACCACCGTCGTCCTGAACACCGGAGACGGCCTCAAGACCCTGGAGGCGGTCGCCGCGGACAGCGGCCAGACCGCCACCATCCGCCCGAGCCTGGACGCGTTCCGCGCCGCCGGCCTGGCCTGACCCCCACTCCCGCACGACCGGAAAGGCAGTAGCGCCATGAGCGTCAACGTCCGCATCCCCACCATCCTGCGCACCTACACCGGCGGTCAGGCCGAGGTCCCGGCCGAGGGGGCCACCCTGGCCGAGGTCATCGAGTCCCTGGAGAAGAGCCACCCGGGCATCGCCGCGCGCGTCCTGGACGACCAGGGCAAGCTGCGCCGCTTCGTCAACGTCTACGTGAACGACGACGACGTGCGCTTCGAGGGCGGGCTGCAGGCCGCGACGCCGGACGGGGCGGGCGTCTCGATCATTCCGGCCGTAGCCGGAGGCTGACTCCCCGGCACGGCCTGCCGCTGACACGCGAAACCGTAATTACCCCCTCCGTTAATAAGCGGAGGGGGTAATTCTGTTTGATTGCGCGCGGTAGAGTTGGGGAAGTCCCCTCCGCTGCTCTTGCCCGCCGCATATGAACGGGTCGCGTCAGGGTCGACATCGGGTCAATGTGCAAGTGAGGTATGGGGCTTTGGCGAGATATGCCGGGCCCGAGTTGCCCTGGAATATGCCAGATTTTCACTCTATTTCTGTGTTTCCCCGTGTCCAGAATTCTCGTCGGATTGACCTGTTGCAGACAGCACCGGCGCGGATACATTCAGCCTCGGTCGACGCGTTCCGACGCAAGTGATGACCCGGGATCGCGAAGTGCGTTCCTGCGCAAGGGCCAGTAATAGGGGAGTTAGGCATGGCTCAGGGCACCGTCAAGTGGTTCAACGCGGAGAAGGGCTACGGCTTCATCGCGGTCGACGGTGGTGCGGATGTGTTCGTCCACTACAGCGCCATCCAGATGGACGGGTACCGCACCCTTGAAGAGGGTCAGCGGGTCGAGTTCGAGATCTCGCAGGGCCAGAAGGGTCCGCAGGCGGACATGGTCAAGCTCGCACTCGGCTAGTCCCGGCGCGATCGACCGCCCACGCGTACAGGAGGGGCCCACATCCCGGACACGGGATGTGGGCCCCTCGCGTGTCTGCGGTGTGTTCACTGGGGTGTTCCCCCAAGCCGCTTGCACTCGCGGGGGTCGAGTGCTAATCATTGGCGTTAGCACTCTCCTGGTGAGAGTGCTACTGAACAAGGACCGGGTCGGTGAGGCCCGCAGGGTCCGGCGGGAAGGAACCGCCGGGCACGCAGGCCGTCCGTCGCGGGCGCGGGCGCGGTCCTGGAGCAATCCACCGCTGTCCGGGAGGACCACTTCAGATGGCCAAGATCATTGCGTTCGACGAGGAGGCCCGCCGCGGTCTCGAGCGTGGGATGAACCAGCTCGCCGACGCCGTCAAGGTCACCCTTGGCCCCAAGGGTCGCAACGTCGTCCTTGAGAAGAAGTGGGGCGCCCCCACGATCACCAACGATGGTGTCTCCATCGCCAAGGAGATCGAGCTCGAGGACCCGTACGAGAAGATCGGCGCCGAGCTGGTCAAGGAAGTCGCCAAGAAGACGGACGACGTCGCCGGCGACGGTACGACCACCGCCACCGTGCTCGCCCAGGCGCTCGTCCGCGAGGGCCTGCGCAACGTGGCCGCCGGCGCCAACCCGATGGCCCTCAAGCGTGGCATCGAGAAGGCCGTCGAGGCCGTCTCGGGCGCCCTGCTCGAGCAGGCGAAGGATGTCGAGACCAAGGAGCAGATCGCTTCCACGGCCTCCATCTCCGCCGCCGACACCCAGATCGGCGAGCTCATCGCCGAGGCCATGGACAAGGTCGGCAAGGAAGGCGTCATCACCGTCGAGGAGTCGCAGACCTTCGGTCTCGAGCTCGAGCTCACCGAGGGCATGCGCTTCGACAAGGGCTACATCTCGGCGTACTTCGCCACCGACATGGAGCGTATGGAGGCGTCGCTCGACGACCCGTACATCCTGATCGTCAACTCCAAGATCGGCTCGGTCAAGGACCTGCTGCCGCTCCTGGAGAAGGTCATGCAGTCCGGCAAGCCGCTGCTGATCATCGCCGAGGACGTCGAGGGCGAGGCCCTGTCGACCCTGGTCGTCAACAAGATCCGCGGCACCTTCAAGTCCGTCGCCGTCAAGGCCCCGGGCTTCGGCGACCGCCGCAAGGCCATGCTCGGCGACATCGCCATCCTCACCGGTGGCACGGTCATCTCCGAGGAGGTCGGCCTCAAGCTGGAGAACGCCGGTCTCGACCTGCTCGGCCGCGCCCGCAAGGTCGTCATCACCAAGGACGAGACCACCATCGTCGACGGTGCCGGTGACAGCGACCAGGTCCAGGGTCGCGTGAACCAGATCCGCGCCGAGATCGAGAACTCCGACTCGGACTACGACCGCGAGAAGCTCCAGGAGCGCCTCGCGAAGCTGGCCGGCGGCGTGGCCGTCATCAAGGCCGGTGCCGCGACCGAGGTCGAGCTCAAGGAGCGCAAGCACCGCATCGAGGACGCCGTTCGCAACGCGAAGGCGGCCGTCGAGGAGGGCATCGTCGCCGGTGGCGGCGTGGCCCTGCTCCAGGCCTCCGCGGTCTTCGAGAAGCTCGAGCTCACGGGCGACGAGGCGACCGGCGCCAACGCCGTGCGCCTGGCCCTGGAGGCCCCGCTGAAGCAGATCGCCGTCAACGGTGGTCTCGAGGGTGGCGTCGTCGTCGAGAAGGTGCGCAACCTGCAGATCGGTTGGGGCCTGAACGCCGCGACCGGCGAGTACGTGGACATGATCGCCGAGGGCATCATCGACCCGGCGAAGGTCACGCGCTCCGCGCTGCAGAACGCCGCGTCGATCGCCGCGCTGTTCCTGACCACCGAGGCCGTCATCGCCGACAAGCCCGAGAAGGCCGGTGCCCCCGCGGGCGGCGGCATGCCGGGTGGTGACATGGACTTCTGATCGGCCCCTGGCTGATCGGCTGTTCTCGAACGAGGGCGGCACTCCCTGCGGGGGGTGCCGCCCTCGGGCGTTGTCCGCGGGCCGGACCGCCGGCGGCGATCCCCACCCCGTTGTCGTCCATCCGGTCATTCTGAGGTTGACTACCGATATGACGGAACCGTTCATCAAGATCTGCGGGCTGCGGACCGCGCAGGACGTCGACGCCGCCGTCGGCGCCGGAGCCCACGCCGTCGGGTTCGTCTTCGCCCCCGGCAGCCCCCGTACCGTCGACGCCGCCACCGCGCGCGAGCTGGCCGCGCGGGTGCCGGCCGGGGTGCTCACCGTGGGCGTGTACCGCGGGCAGCCGGTCGGCGATGTCCGGCGGCTCACCGAGGAGAGCGGCGTGCGCGCCGTGCAGCTGCACGGCGACGAGGGGCCGGAGTACTACGGGGAACTGCGCGCCGCCGGGCGGACGCTGATCCGGGCCACCGCCGCGCACGTCGCGCGCTGCGGGGAACTGGGCGAGGACCTGCTGCTGCTCGACGCCCCCGACCCGGGCTCCGGCAAGCCGTGGAACTGGGGCTCCGCGGAGTTCACCCCTCCCGAGGGGCGCTGGCTGCTCGCGGGCGGGCTCACCCCCGCCAACGTCCGGGAGGCCGTGGAGGCCACCGGCGCCTGGGGCGTGGACGTCTCCAGCGGGGTGGAGCGCGAGCGCGGTGTGAAGTCCCCGGAGCTGATCCGCGCCTTCATCGAGGCGGCCCGCGGAACGGCCGCCACCCTTCGCTGAGCGTGTTCATGTGATTACTCCCAGCGAGAACGCGGGCGTGATCCGGGCCGACGCGGGCAGAACACCCCCATGGTCACGGACACGCTCGCATGGCTGCGGCGCCTGACGCGCCGCCTCGCCCCGGGCGGTGGGGACGACCGCGGACCGGTACTGCCCGCGCCCCGCCGCACACCCGTCTTCACCGCCGACTTCTCCTCCGCCACCCAGTGGATCGCGGGCCGCTCCTGGGCCTATCCCGACGGCGGCCCCACCAACCCGCGCGACAACAAGCTCGACCACCTCGTCGCCGATCCCGCCTACAGCCGCGGCGGCGTCTTCCGGGCGACGCCCCGCCCCGACGGCAACTGGGACACCGGCCTGCTCACCACCGAGGGCAGCGACGAGGGGTTCGCGCTGCGCACCGGCGACGTGCTGGAGGCACGGGTCAAACTCCCCGTCGAGGTGGGGGCCTGGCCCGCGATCTGGACCTGGCGGGACGGCGGCCAGGAGATCGACGTCTTCGAGTACCACCCCGACAACCCGGACCTGCTGGAGTTCTCCAACCACGTCCGCGAGGGCCACTGCTACCACCGCGACCCGTCGGTGCGGCCCGGCGCCTGGGTCGACCTCAAGGTCGAGTTCGGCAGGAACTCGGTCGTCTGGTGGGTCAACGGCGCCCGCGTCCACGCCGACCGCAAGGGCGTGGGCCGGTCCTGGTGGGCCTACCTGATCGTGAACCTCTCCGTGTCGGCGGGCCGCTACCACCCGGCGCCCGGCCCGGACGTGACGGAGATGTCGTACGAGGTCTCGCGGCTGAGGGTGTACCGCCGCTGAACCCCGGCGCCGGGTGCCTCAGGCCGCGCGCCAGACCGTCATGTCGGCGGTGATCCAGTCGGGCAGGCCCTTCAGGCGGACGACCGACTTGATCTGGATCACGAGCAGGGCGATGTCCCCCGACGGGTGCCGGACGCAGATCTCGCTGCCGGGCGCCGTCGCGGCCAGCGGGAGACTGTGCTGGGTACTGGCCTTCGTGAGGAGGGCGCAGTTCTCCAGGCTGCCGCTGCCGGGGTCGGCGTACAGCAGGGTGAACACGCTCTCGTCGCTGACCAGCTCGCACTGGGTCTTCCCGCACTCCATGCGGATGTCCCCGGTGCGGTCCTCGCGGCTGACCGGCTCCTTGATCCCGATCGAGCTCTCCTCGCCCAGGCGCACGAAGGGGTACGGGTGGGGCTTGGGCGGAGTGGACGCCTTGGCCGAGGCCTTGGGCGCGGCCGAGGACGACCCGGCGGCTCCCGCGTCCTTGCCGCTCCCCAGGCCCTGCGCCCCGGAGGCCGGGCCGGGGGACTCGGCCGCCTCCCGCGCGCGCACCCGGTCCGCCGCGTCCCCGACCCAGGTCAGGCCGGCCAGCAGGAGGGCGACCGCCGTCACCACCGAGGCGGCGGTCAGAGCCGCACGCCGCCTGCGCCTGCGCCGCTCCTCCGGGGTGAGCGGGGCCGTCGGCGGCGGCTGCCAGACCATCGGCGCCGGCGCCTGCGGGGCCAGCGGCCGGGTGTGGACGGAGGTGGGCTGGGGGACCGGTGGCGGGACCGCCACCTCCGGTCCCGCCACCTCCCGCCAGACGGCCGGTCCGCCGCCCGCGTCGGCGTCCTCGCCCAGCTGCCGCCTGCACGACGCCACGATCTCCGCCGGGGTGGCCCGTTCCTCCGGGTCGGAGGCCAGGCAGCGGGCGATCAGCGGGCGCAGCGGCTCCGGCAGCCGGGAGAGGTCGGGTGCGGAGTGCACGATCCGGAAGAGCACGCTCACGGAGGGGCCGTCCCCGTACAGGGGCTCGCCCAGCGCGGCGAACGCCGCCGTCTGGCCCAGCGCGAACACGTCGCTGGCCGTCGTGACCTCACCCGCCGAAGCCTGTTCGGGGGACATGTACTGGGGCGTACCGATGGCCGTGCCGGTCGCGGTGCCCGCGCTGATGTCGGAGGCCAGCGAGATGCCGAAGTCGATGACCCGGGGCCCGTCGGCGGCCAGCAGCACGTTCGACGGCTTCAGGTCCCGGTGCACGATGCCCGCTCCGTGGATGGCCTGCAGGGCCTCGGCCACCCCCGCCATCAGCCACAGCACGGCGGGCACCGGCAGCGGCCCGCGCCGGGCCACGGCCTCCGACAGCGAGGGCCCCGGCACGTACAGGGTGGCCAGCCAGGGCGGTGTGCCGTCCGCCTCGGCGTCGATCAGCTCGGCGGTGTACGCCCCGCGGACCCGCCGGGCCGCCTCCGCCTCCCGGCGGAACCGCCGCCGGAACGCCGGGTCCTCGGCCAGTTCCGGCCGCACCACCTTGATGGCCACCGGGCGCCCGCCCTGCGTGTGGGACAGGTAGACCCGGCCCATCCCGCCCGCGCCGATCCGGGCCGCGAGGCGGTAGCCGGCCACGGTCTGCGGATCGTCTGCCCGCAGCGGCTGGAACACCTCGGTCGCGCTGTTCATCGGTCTCCCCCCGATCCCCCCGATCAACCGATGCGTTGATCCGCTTCACCCTAAGCGGCGGGCGGAGCGGGGGAATTGCCGGGGAGAGGCCTGGTCACACGGCGGTGCCGAAGGAGGACGCCTCCCCGTCCTCCTCGACCGAGGCCACGACGGCGGTCGCCCGCAGGGCCTCGACCTGCTCGGGGGAGAGCCGGGCGGCGAAGCCGTTCAGGGTGTGGCGGTAGACGTGCAGCGGGGTGATCCCGTGCTCCTCGGCGACCTCGGCCGGGTCGAGACCGGGGTACACCGTGACGATGTACGTGGGGTGGTCGGCGGCGGCCGTGCGGGACACGGGTTCGGGCGCGGCGGCGGCCGCGGCCGCGGGCAGGGCGGTGACGGCGGCCAGGACGGCGACGGCCAGGGGCAGGGCTCGGCTCAGACGGGTGCGCATGGGGGGAGGGCATCACGGCCGTCGGACCTGGTCAACGACGTGCGGGGGTGTGGCGGGGGCACGGGGAGCGCGTCGGGCGTGCGCCCCCCGGGGTGGGGGCGGACCGTACGGGTGATCTTGGCGCCGGGTCCGGGCGGACCGTCCGGGCCGGGCACGCCAGACGCCCCAGGGGGTTGACCCTTTCTGCCGCTGGGTTCGGCAGGCCGTGGCGCGCGGGGGCTGCGGAGGCCGGACCGGCCGGGGTGGTGGTTCAAGCCGCCTTCGGGTGGCACCGATGGAATCGAGGGCCGCCCCCGCCGAGCGCACGCTGCCGCGGGGGCGGCTCACCCACCCCGGTCCTCGACCCCGTCAGGGAGTTCCTCCATGCGCCTGCTCGCACGGGTGGCCACCGCCGCCCTCATCGCGTCGCTCGTCCCGGTGGCCGCCGGTACCGCGTCCTCGTCCGCCGCCGCGCCGGAGCCGACCCCGGCGCCGCTGAAGACCGTCGCCAACGCGGTACCCGGCAAGTACATCGTGACCCTGGAGAAGGGGGTCGACGCGGCGAAGCTGGCGCAGAAGCTGGGTGTGAAGCCCTCGTTCGTCTACACCTCCGCGCTCAACGGCTTCGCCGTCCCGCTGACCCCGCTCCAGCTGACGATCGTCCGCAACAGCCTCGGGGTGAAGGTGGTCGAGCAGGACGCCAAGGTCAAGTCCGTCATGACACCGAGCGCGGAGGGCGCGCTGCGTGCGCCGTCGAACTCGTGGGGCCAGGACCGGATCGACCAGAAGGCGCTGCCGCTCGACAGCAGCTTCACCACCGAGGGCAACGGTGCCGGGGTGACGGCGTACGTCCTGGACACCGGCATCGAATACGCGCACGACGAGTTCGGCGGACGGGCGGCCTTCGGCTTCGACGCGATCGGCGACGGCCGCAACGGCGCGGACTGCAACGGCCACGGCACCCACGTCGCGGGGACGGTGGCGGGGAAGGCGTACGGCGTCGCGAAGAAGGCGAACCTGGTCAGCGTCCGTGTCCTGGCGTGCGACGGGACGGGCGAGTACTCCGCGATCATCGCGGGCTTGGACTGGGTGGCCAAGAACGCCAAGCAGCCCGCCGTCCTGAACGCCTCGCTGGGCGGTGACAAGTCGGACGCCGTCAACGACGCCGCGGACGCCGTGACCGCGGCGGGTGTCCTGCCGGTCGTCGCTGCGGGCAACGAAGCGAAGGACGCCTGTCTCGTCTCGCCCGCCTCCGCGAGCAAGGTGGTGGGGGTAGCGGCGTCCAACCGGTACGACGAGGAGACCTCCTTCAGCAACTACGGCGGTTGCACCATGCTCTACGCCCCCGGCGAGGCCATCGTCTCCGCGAAGCTCGGGGGCGGTTCCGTCGCCCTGAACGGGACCTCCATGGCGGCTCCGCACGTCACCGGGGTCGCGGTCCTCTACAAGGCGAAGAACCCCGACGCCGCCCCGGAGGACATCGTCGCGTTCCTCGACGAGGAGTCCACCAAGGACGTCCTGAGCAGCGTCGCCAAGGGCAGCCCGAACCAGCTCCTGTACACCGGCGGCCTCTGAACATCCTTCGGGTTACGTCCCCCGTACGGATGAACTTGCCGGGGCCGCCCCTTCGGGGCGCGGCCCCGGAGAACAGCCAGGAATGATCCTTTCCGCAGCCCCCGGGGCGGCTCCCCGCAGGGGCCTCGGCCGATCGGCCAGGCGGAGGCGGGCGGCTCAAGTCTTCTCCGGAAGGAACCCGATGAAGGAAGGGGCCGCATCCCAGAAGGCGTCAGCCGGTGGCGGACGCGGCTCGTCCACGCTGGTCCACACGCACTCCAGGGAGTTCCCTCCATGCGTCTGCTCGCCGCGCGCCTCACCGCCGCCGCCGTCATCGCCATGACCCCCGTGGCGGCCGGTACGGCCACCGCCGCCGCCCCGGAGCCGACCCCGGCACCGTTGCTCACCACCGCGAACCCCATTCCCGACAGCTACGTCGTCTCCCTGAACAAGGGCGTCGACCCGGTCGAGTTCGCGGCGGAGATCGGGGTGCGGGCGAAGTTCACCTACACCGCCGCGTTCAACGGGATCGCCGCGACCCTCACCGAGCAGCAGCTGAGGATCGTCCGCAACACGTTCGGGGTGCGGGCCGTGGCGCAGGACGCGCAGGTGACCGCCCCGCCGACCCCGGCGAGGGACGTGCAGACCAAGGCGCCGGCGAACTCCTGGGGCCTGGACCGCATCGACCAGCGGCGCCTGCCGCTCGACGGCGACTTCAGCGTCAACCACAGCGGCCAGGGCGTGACCGCGTACATCGTCGACAGCGGCATCGACCTCAACCACGCCGAGTTCGCCGGCCGGGTGCGGGCGGGCTTCGACGCGATCGGTGACGGCCGCAACGGCGCGGACTGCAACGGCCACGGCACGCACGTCGCGGGCACGGTCGGCGGCACGACCTTCGGCGTGGCGCGCAAGGTGAACCTGGTCAGCGTCCGCGTCCTCAACTGCGAGGGCCGCGGCTCCTGGTCGGGCATCATCGCGGGCTTCGACTGGGTGGCCCGCAACGCCCAGCAGCCCGCAGTCCTGAACGCCTCCCTGGGCGGGGACCGGTACGCCCCGGTCAACGAGGCCGCCACCGCCGTGTCCGACCGGGGCATCCTGCCGATCATCGCCGCGGGCAACGAGAACCGCGACGCGTGCCGGGTCTCGCCCGCCTCCGCCGAGCGCGTGGTGACGGTCGGGGCGACCGACCGCTTCGACCAGGAGACCGACTTCTCCAACTGGGGTGAGTGCCTCGACCTCTACGCACCGGGCCGCGACATCGTCTCGGCCCGGCTGGGCGGCGGCAGCGTGACCATGAGCGGTACGTCCATGGCCGCGCCGCACGTGGCCGGTGTGGCCGCGCTCTACAAGGCCGTGCACCCGAACGCGCTGCCGGCCGAGGTGACGAACTTCCTGGACGACTGGTCCACGAAGGACATCGTCCAGAACCTCAGCGACAACAGCCCGAACAAGCTGCTGTTCACCGACCACCTCTGATTCGGACCGCGACCGTTCAGAGCGTCGCGACGAAGGCCGCCCAGGCCCGCGCGTGGAACACCACGTGCGGGCCGTCGGGCTGCTTGGAGTCCCGGACGGGGACGAGGCTGGGGTGGCCGGTGGCGACGTCACTTCGACGGCCATCAGCACACCCTTCGGGTCCGCCCACTCGCCTCGTCCGGCGAAGAATCCGATGGGCGCGAGCGACCCCTGCGGCCAGGCCCGGGTCGTCGTGGTCAGGTCAGGGCCGGTTCCCTGGCGGGGGTCGGGTCCGGGGGCGGGGTCGGGGTCGGGTCGGTGTTCAGGTCGGTCAGCATCTGGCGGGTGAAGCCGAAGAAGTACGTGGCGAGGAAGCCCACCAGGTAGCCGACCGCCAGGCCGCCCGCGTAGATGGCCAGTGTGGCGACCCAGCCCGACGTGCCGTTGAGCAGCGGGAACAGGGCCCAGCCCGAGGGGCCGATGGCCGTGGAGCCGAAGGCCACGCCGAGCTGGTTGAACAGGCCGACGAAGGCCCCGCCGGCCGCGCCGCCGACGCAGGCGGTGACGAACGGGCGGCCGAGGGGGAGGGAGACCCCGTAGATCAGCGGTTCGCCCACGCCCAGGAAGCCCGCAGGGAGCGCGGACCTGATGGTGGTGCGCAGCGAGCCGTTGCGCGGGAGCCGGTAGTAGACGGCGATGGCCGCGCCGACCTGGCCCGCGCCCGCCATGGCGAGGATGGGCAGCAGGACGGTGTAGCCGGACTGCTCGATGAGGGTGGTGTGGATGGGGATGAGGGCCTGGTGCAGGCCCAGCATGACGAGCGGGAGGAAGAGTCCGCCGAGGACCAGGCCCGCGAAGGCGCCGCCGGCGGCGAGCAGCCAGTGGGCGAACGTACCGATGGCCGCCGAGGCCTCACCGGCGAGGAACATCAGGCCGAAGATGGTGACCAGGCCGGATACCAGGACGGTGAGGGTGGGGGTGACCAGCACGTCCAGCGCCTCGGGCACCCACCTTCGGCACCACTTCTCGACGTGGACCGCGAGCACGGCCGCGGCGAGCGCGCCGAGGACGCCGCCCTGGCCGGGCTTGAGCTCCAGCCCGAAGGCGGTGACCTTCGCGATGCCGGGGAAGACGATGATCGCGGCGACCGCGCCGCCCAGGATCGGCGTACCGCCGAACTCCTTGGCGGTGTTGTAGCCGACGAAGACGGCGATCAGCGACATGAAGCCGGAGGCCATCGCGGCGAGCGCGGGGACGACGCCGGGCAGCCAGCCCGCGTTGGTCAGGACGCCGTTCAGCCCGGCGATGATGCCGCAGCCGATGAGGGCGGGGATCAGCGGGACGAAGATGTTCGCGATGCGCCGCAGGAACAGCTTGAAGGGCGTCGCGTTGCGCGCCTTTCGGGCCTCCTTCAACGCCGCTCCCTGCGCGGCCAGTCCGTCCGCGGTGACCGGCTGCGCGGCGGGCCCGGAGCGGCCCTCCTCGACCAGCGCCTCGAACTCGGGGGTGACGCGGGCGACCGTACCCGGACCCAGCACGATCTGGTACGTGTCGTCCTCGACCACGCCCAGGACCGCGGGCAGCGCCCGCAGGGCCTCGTCGTCGACCAGCGAGCGGTCCAGGAGGCCGATGCGCAGCCGGGTCATGCAGTGCGCGATGGACGCGATGTTGTCCGGGCCGCCGACCAGAGGAAGGATCGCGGCGGCTGTGGCGCGGTTCTTGTCAGTGGACATGTGGGGTCGCCTTGCTGTCGGGAGGGGGCGGCGGGGGTCAGCGGGTCTGGGCGCGGGCGTCGGCGCGGGCCTCGGCGCGGGCCTCGGCGAGGGCTGCGCGGAGGTGGCCCTGCGAGGCGGCGAGCAGCTCGGCGGCCCGCGGGCCGCCGACGCCGCCGAGGACGACGAGGATGGCGTCCTTGACCTCGCCGCCGGTGGCGGCCAGCGCGGCCTCGATCTCCTCGTCGGGCGCGCCGGTGGCCAGCGCCACGATGCGGCGGGCGCGGGCGCGCAGCTTCTCGTTGGAGGAGCGCATGTCGACCATCAGGTTCCCGTAGGTCTTCCCGAGCCGGATCATCGTGATCGTCGAGATGAGGTTGAGGACGAGCTTCTGCGCGGTGCCCGCCTTCAGGCGGGTCGAACCGGTGAGCAGTTCGGGTCCGACGACGACCTCGATGCCGTGGTCGGCGGCCGCGGCGAGCGCGGAGTCCGCGTTGCAGGACAGGCCGACGGTGAGCGCGCCGCGGGTCCGGGCGAACTCGACGGCCCCGATCGCGTACGGGGTGCGGCCGGAGGCGGAGACGCCGATGACGGTGTCCTCGGCGGTCAGCGCGAGGGCGGTGAGGTCCTCGGCGGCCAGCTCCTTGGAGTCCTCGGCGCCTTCGACGGCCTTGACCATGGCGGACGGACCGCCCGCGATGAGGCCGACGACGTCGGCCGGGTCGGTGTTGAAGGTGGGCGGGCACTCGCTGGCGTCCAGGACGCCCATCCGGCCCGCCGTGCCGGCGCCCGCGTAGACCAGGCGGCCGCCGCGGGCCATGCGTGCGGCGATCGCGTCGACGGCGTCGGCGATCCGCGGCAGCTGCGCGGCGACCGCGGCGGGGACGGTGGCGTCCTCGGCGTTCATCGTGCGGGCGATCTCGAGGGTGGACAGCCGGTCGATCTCGGCCAGTTCGGGACGGAAGGCCTCGGTGGTCAGCGTCTCCAGCTGGGCGCGGAGTTCGGCGTACGCGGTCATGGGCGGGGGCTCCTGGCGGATCGGCGGGCGTTCAGCGGGCGGTGTGGCGGTGGGCGAGGGCCTCGTACGAGGCGGCCAGGGCGGGGGCGGCGGTCTCGTACGTCTGCTGCGCCACGCCGACGAAGAGGCAGTCGACGACGAGGAGCTGGCTGGTGCGGCTGGACATGGCGGCCGGGCGCAGCTGGCTCTCGCGGGCGGCGGAGGTGGTCAGGACGACGTCGGAGTAGTGGGCGACGGGGGCGTTCGGGCGGCCGGTGAGGGCGACGGTGGTGGCACCGCGTTCGAAGGCCGTGCGCAGCGGCTCGATCACGTCGCCGGTGGAGCCGGAGTGGGTGATCGCGACGGCCACGTCGCCGGGGCGCAGCTGGACGGCGTTGGTGACGGCGAGGTGGGGGTCGCTGTGGGCGTGCGCGATCAGGCCGATGCGCAGCAGCTTCTGGGCGAGGTCCTGGCCGACGAGCGCGGAGGCGCCGATGCCGTAGATGTCGATGCGGCGGGCGGTCGCGAGGGCGTTGACGGCGGTGGCGAGCTGGGCCAGGTCCAGTCCGGCGGCGGTGTCGGCGAGCGTCTGCGCCTCCTCGTGGGCCAGCTTGGCGACGACATCGGCGAGGGGGTCGTCGACGGCTATGTCGACGGTGACGGCGGGGGCGGCGCCGGACTCCTGCTGCGCGGCGAGGGCGGCCAGCGCGAGGCGCAGGTCGCGGTAGCCGGGGTAGCCGAGGAGGCGGGCGGTGCGCACGACGGTGGCCTCGCTGGTGCCGGTGCGGGCGGCGAGGGCGGAGACGGTGAGCCGGGCGCAGCCGGCCGGGTCGGAGGCGACGGCCTCGGCGACGGCCTGCATGGAGCGCGTCATCGAGGGCCCGAGTCCGCGCACGCGCGCCCGCAGCACGGAGGCCGACGGGGCCGGCGCGAGCGGGGAGGGGGCCGCGGCCCGCGCTCTGACGTTCGTCTTCGCCTCGGCCGCCGCCGGACTGAAAGTTTCTTCCGCGTTCTTGCTCACACCTGAAACTTATTTTCGGCCATGGCGGACGTCAAGACCCCGAAGGTCGTGCCGGGGAAAGGGCCTTCGCCACTTGGCCCGTACGGGGTCACAATGGGCGCATGGACCACGCGACCCCCCTGGAACAGGCGCTGCACGTCGCCCGTGCACTGGTGCTCGCCGATCTCGCCGCCGGCGAGGTCGCCGACGCCGATGTCGTCTCCCTCGTCGAGGACTCGGTCACGCACCGCCGGTGGTGGGTGGAGCAGTGGCCGGAAGGGGTCGGCTACCTCGCCGGACTCGTCGCCCAGGACGTGCAGGACGCGCTGCTGGAGAAGTACGGGCGCTGGCCGCTGTGCCCGGTGTGCACGCACGGGGAGCCGCACGCCCTGGACGTGGAACCGGAACTCGGGCCCGATCCGCACTGGGTGTGCTCGGAGGCGGGCGTGCGGGTGGCGGCGGTGGGCGGCCTCGGCCCCGTCCTGCGCCCGTGACGGTCTACATCGACCCGCCGACCTGGCCGGGCCACGGCCGCATGTGGTCGCACCTGGTCAGCGATGTCTCGTACGAGGAGCTGCACGCGTTCGCGGCGGCCATCGGCTGCCCCCCGCGCGCCTTCGAACGCGACCACTACGACGTCCCCTCCTACCGCTACGCGGACGCGGTCCGGGCGGGCGCGGTGGAGATAGGCAGCAAGGAACTCGTCCGCCGCCTCACGGCCGCCGGCCTGCGCCGCCCGAAGGGCCGGCCGGCCTAGGGCCCGGTCAGCTGCGGGCCGCGGGCTGGGACCGGTCGGCCGCCGCGGCCGCGGCGCCGCCCGAGGCGATCAGGCGGGTGGCCGGGGGCGGGGTGCGGCGGTGCAGGCGCAGGGCGATCGCGGTGAGGGCGAGGGCGGTGACGGTCATGGCCGCGCCCGCCCAGGCGGTGGCGGCGAAGCCCAGGTCGGCGTCGATGACGGTGCCGCCGAGCCACGGGCCGCCGGTGTTGCCGAGGTTGAACGCGGCCGTGGTGGTGGCTCCGGCCAGGGTCGGGGCGGCGCCGGCCACGTTGAACATGCGGGCGTTGAGCGCCGGCGCGGTGAAGAAGGCCGAGACGCCGAGCAGGAACGACAGCGCGATCGCCGCGGCGGCGGACGGGGCCAGCAGGGCCAGCGCGGCGAGGAAGACGGTCGAGGCGGTGATGCCCCAGAGCAGCACGCCGAACAGGTGCGCGTCCGCGATCCGGCCGCCGATGGTGGTGCCGACCAGCGCGCCCACCCCGAAGAGGCCGAGGATCCACGGGACCCAGCCGGAGTCCAGCCCCGCCACGTCCGTGAGCAGCGGTGACAGGTAGCTGAAGGCGCAGAAGACGCCGCCCGCGGCGAGGGCCGTGATGCCGATGGAGAGCCACACCTGGCGGTCGCGGTAGATGCGCAGCTCCCGGCCGAGCGAGGGCTTCTCGGCGGGCAGCGGGATCTTCGGGATCAGGGCCAGAATGCCGGCGAGGGCGATCGCGGAGGCCGCGCCGACCGACCAGAACGCGGAGCGCCAGCCCAGGTGCTCCCCGAGGAAGGCGCCCGCGGGCACGCCGAGGACGTTCGCGATGGACAGGCCGCCGATCATGACGGCCATCGCGCGGGCCCGCTGGTCCTTGTCGACCATGGCGATGGCGACGGCCGCACCCACGGCCCAGAAGCCGGCGCAGGCGAGGGCGGAGACCACGCGGGAGGCGAAGAGCAGCTCGTAGGAGGGGGCCAGCGCGCCCGCGACCTGCCCGAGGCCGAAGAGGCTGATGAGGGAGACGAGGGTGGTGCGGCGCGGGAGGCGCAGCGTGGCCACGGCCAGCAGCGGCGCCCCGATGACCATGCCGATCGCGAAGGCGGATATGAGCAGGCCCGCCTGCGGGATGGTGACGCCCATGTCCTCGGCGATCGGCGGCAGCAGCCCGGAGAGCATGAACTCGCTGGTGCCGAGTGCGAACACGGACAGGCCGAGGACGTAGACGGCTACGGGCATGCGGGGGCGGCGTGCGGCATCAGCGGGCATGACTGTCACCAACCATGGCGAACGCGATCAAATTCCCCGCGGGTCGAGCCGCTCCAGCTCGGCGGCGAGGTTGGCGCGGGCCGGGGCCTCCCAGTGGGCGGCTCCGTACGGGGTCCGGAAGAGCCTCGGCAGGGCGAGGAGCTGCCGCAGCACGGCGGCGCGGCCCGCGGTGAAGGCGTCGTCCGGCACGAATCCGTACTCGGCGCGCACGGCGGCGGCGTAGCCGGCGTACGCCTCGGGCGCGCCGGCCAGCACGGCGAGGTCGGCGTCGCAGAGCACCTCGCCGTTGGTGTCGCCGGGGGCCGGGTCGTGGGTGACGGTGAGCCGGACCAGCCGGGCCGCCTCGGCGGTGCGGGCGGCGTCCACGCCGAGCTCGGGCAGGGCGCGCTCGGCGAGGGCGGCGCTGCGTTCCTCGTTCTCGGAGCGGTCGGGGCGGTAGACGGCGTCGTGGAACCAGGCGGCCAGCTCGACGGCGGCGGGGTCGGCGGCGTGCCCGGCCAGTATGTCGATCCGGGCCAGTACGTCGGCCAGGTGCGCGGTGGTGTGGTACCGGCGCTGCGGCTCCGCCCAGGCGGTGAGCAGGCGGTCGGCGTAGGGGGCGGGGTCCCGGTCGGCGGGGGCGCCGGCGGCGGTGGCGGTGGCCCGCCAGCGGGCGTGGAGGGCCGCGGGGTCGGTGTGCGGGGTGCCTGTGTCCATGCGCACATTGTGGGGGTGGCGTGATGGTGCTGGTGGAGCGCGGGCGTGGGCCCGTACCCTGGATATTGGACTAGACCTATTTCGTGCAGCTTCTCGAAGGATGGGATCGAATGAGCAACCGTGCGCTCCTGGAGGTGATCGCCCTCGACGCGGAGGACGCGATCGCGGCCCAGGCCGGTGGGGCGGACCGGCTCGAGCTGGTCACCGACATGGCCGCCGACGGGCTCACCCCGCCGCGCGAGACCTTCGCGGCGATCAGGGCGGCGGTCGACATCCCGCTCCGGGTGATGATCCGCAAGGCGGACGGCTTCGCGGCGGGCGAGGTCTCCGGGCTGGTGGAGGCGGCGCGGGGGCTGCGGGCGGAGGGCGCGGAGGAGTTCGTACTCGGGTTCCTGAACCCGGACGGCAGTCCGGACCTGGCGGCGGTCGAGGCGGTGCTGGCGGAGCTGGACGGCTGCCGCTGGACCTTCCACCGGGCGATCGACCGCGCGGCGGACCGGGACGGGCTGCGCAAGGCCCTGGCGGAGCTGCCGGGCCTGGACACCTACCTGACGGCGGGCTCGCCGGCCGGGGTCGACGAGGGAATGCCGGTGCTGCTCGCGGAGGCGGCGCGGCGGGGGGAGCCGGGGTACGGGGCGCGGATCCTGGTCGGCGGGGGGCTGGGCCTGTCGCACCTGCCGATGCTGCGCGAGGCGGGGGTCGACGCCTTCCACATCGGCGGCGCGGCCCGTCCCTCCGGGTGGGGCCGCCCGGTCTCGGCCGAGGCCGTCGCGGAATGGCGCCACGCCCTGGACTAGCCCCCGGCCCCCACCGGGGCTCCGCCCCGCACCCCGCGCCTCAAGCGCCGGCGGGGCTGGGTTCGGGCGGCGGCCGGGGGCAAACCCAGCCTCGCCGGCGTTTGAGGCGCGGGGGTTCGGGGGGCGGAGCCCCCGCAGCGGCGCCGCACCAGACCCGCCGAAGCCGAACCCAGCCTCGGGCGCCGGTCAGGCCAGGGGCGGGGGGAGGGGGGCCGAGTGGAGGGCCGTCAGGCCGGAGACTGCTCGGGTGAGGCAGACGTACAGGCGGCGCAGGCCGGTCCGTTCGTCCGGCTCGCCGTCGACGATCGCGGCCGGCTCGTCCAGGACCACGTAGTCGTACTCCAGACCCTTGGCCAGCGAAGCCGGAACCAGCGTCAGCCGCGACTCCGCCGTCGTCTCCTCGCCCGGCGCCAGATACGCCAGCCCGGCCGCCCGCAGGGCATCCGCCAGGGCCGGGATCCGCGCGTCCGCCGCGATCAGCCCGATCGACCCCTCGTGGGCGAGCGAGGCACGGCAGGCCTCGACCACCGCCGCCGTCAGCTCCGCCGTCTCCGCGATCCGCAGCGACCCCGGCGCCTCGCGCACCGAGGAGACCGGGGCCAGCCCCGGGGAGATCGACGGCAGCAGCCGCGAGGCGTACGCGATCACCTCGCGCGGCACGCGGAAGCCCGCCGTCAGCTCCTCCACCACCGCCTGCGGCTTCCCGAGGTGCGCCAGCGCCTCGTCCCAGCTGCGCGTGGCCCACGGCGTGGTGCCCTGCGCCAGATCCCCGAGCACCGTCGCCGAACCCGTCGTACAGCGCCGCCCCACCGCCCGGTACTGCATCGGCGAGAGGTCCTGCGCCTCGTCGAGCACGACATGGCCCAGCGAAGGCGTCCGCTCCACCAGGTCGGCCGCCTCGTCGATCAGGACCAGGTCCGCCGCCGACCACTTCGCCGACTTCACACTGCGGAACGGCTTCGGCCACAGCAGCAGCTTCTGCTCGTCCGAGGTCAGCACCTCCGCCGCGTGCAGCGCCAGGAACTCCGGGTCGGACAGCAGCCGCAGCACCAGCCTCGCCGGCTCGACCGGGGGCCAGATCTCCTTGACCGCCGCCTTCACCGCGGCATTGCGCGCCACCGCGTCCTGCACCCGGTCGTCCGGCGCCTCGCCCGCCTGCTCCATCCGTACGAGCACCGCGTGCGCGATCCGCTGCGGCAGGGCCTCGCGCGCCGCCCCGTAGCGGATGTCGCGCTCCTGCAGCTCCTCGACCATCTCGGCGATCTCGTACGCCGGCACCCGCCAGCGCCGCGACCCGCGCACCACCATCAGCGGCTCGGTGGGCCGCGCGACGTGGGCGCCGACCGCGCGGCGCAGCACCTGCGCCATCCGGGCGTCGCCCTTGACCACGGCGGTTTCGGCCGCGTCCGTGCCGCGTACCTCCAGGCCGTCGCGCGCCACGAGGTCGTCGACGGTGGCCTGCTTGACCTCCAACTCGCCCAGGGCGGGCAGGACCTGCTCGATGTAGTGCAGGAAGGAGCGGTTCGGCCCGATGACGAGGGTGCCCGTGCGGGCCAGCCGGTCGCGGTGGGCGTACAGCAGGTACGCCACCCGGTGCAGGCCGACCGCCGTCTTCCCGGTCCCGGGGCCGCCCTGGACGCACACGGACCCGGTCAGGCCGGAGCGGACGATCTCGTCCTGCTCGGGCTGGATCGTCGCGACGATGTCCCGCATGGGGCCGACGCGCGGGCGCTCGATCTCCTGCTGGAGCAGCTTGCTGACGGCGGCGGCCTCGGCCGGGTCGGAGAGGTGCTCGTCCTCGTACGCCGTGAGCTCGCCGCCGGTGTAGCCGAACCGGCGGCGCAGCGCGATGTCCTGCGGGTCGGTCTTGGAGGCCCGGTAGAACGGCTGGGAGACGGGCGCGCGCCAGTCGATGACCATCGGATCGCCGTCGGCGTCGTGGACGTGGCGGCGGCCGATGTAGAACTGCTCGCCCTCCGCGCCCTCGGCGAGCTCCGCGCCGGGCGCGTGCAGGTAGTTCAGGCGGCCGAAGAAGAGGGGGGTGTGGGCGAGGTCGGCCAGGGCCTTGATCCGGTCGTCGATCTGGGCCTGGAGGACGATCGCGTTGACCCAGTTCGCGGTGACGTCGCGGATGTCGAGGGCCTCGACGTCCTCGCGCATGGCGCGGAGCGCGGCGCGGGACGCGGTGAGGTGCGCGCGTTCGCGTGCGAGGGGGCCGGTGCCCGGATCGGGACTGGGCTGGGCTGCGGGCTCGGATTCGGGGGCGTGCGCGGACACGGGACTGCCTCCAGCTGGTGGTGAGGACTCAGATGGCCCACCGGTTGCCGTCCGGTGGGCGGCTCTCCCCGGTGACGCTGCGGGAGGCGGCAAGAGCGGAGATTGTAGTCACCGCGGCGGGGCCGCGCGAATGGATTTACGGGCCCGAAGTCCTGCCGGAGGGGCCGGGGGAAGGGCCGGGGGAAGGCGCGCGGAGGGCACGTCCGGGGGCCCGTCCGCCGGGTACCCCGAACGGGTGTCATACCCGGGGGTGTGAGACTTCCGGCAGAGCCACTAGGGGGTTCCATGAGCCCGGAGGAGGACACCGGAGGCCCGGAGGTTCCGCCCCCAGGCCGATGCCGCGGCGGGGGCCGGAAACGCACCATGGATCCATGAGCACCGCAACCTTCACCCCGATCCAGGGCGGCCGCCCTAGCGGCGCCACCGCCACCTCCGACTTCCGTCCGCGCCCCGGCCTCGGCGGGATGCTGCGGGCCGCCAAGGTCTTCGCCGCGGCCGCCGTGAGCGTCGTCGTCCTCGGCGAGTACGCCGAGGACGCGGGCGTCATACGCCGCTGACCCCGCGCCGCGCCGGCCGGCGCGCGGGTCCCCGCGCAGCGCGCCGGCCGATCACGCCGGTCGCGCCGGTCGCGGCGGTCAGCGGGTGGCTGCGTCAGTCGCTCGCCAGCAGCTCGTCCGCGTCCATGATCCGGTAGGCGTAGCCCTGCTCGGCGAGGAAGCGCTGGCGGTGCGCCGCGAAGTCCTGGTCGATGGTGTCGCGCGCGACCACCGAGTAGAACCGCGCCTCGTGGCCGTCCGCCTTCGGCCGCAGGACGCGGCCCAGCCGCTGGGCCTCCTCCTGGCGGGAGCCGAAGGTGCCCGACACCTGGATCGCGACCGTCGCCTCGGGCAGGTCGATCGAGAAGTTCGCGACCTTCGACACGACCAGCACGCTGATCTCGCCCTGGCGGAAGGCGTCGAAGAGCTTCTCGCGCTGCGCGTTGGAGGTCTCGCCCTTGATGACCGGCGCGTCCAGGTGCTCCCCCAGCTCGTCGAGCTGGTCGATGTACTGGCCGATGACCAGCGTCTGCTCGCCCTGGTGCTTGCGCACCAGCGCCTCGGTGACCTTCCGCTTGGTCGCCGTCGTCGCGCAGAAGCGGTACTTCTCCTCCGTCTCGGCGGTCGCGTAGGCCAGCCGCTCCGACTCGGTGAGGTTCACGCGGACCTCGACGCAGTCGGCGGGCGCGATGTAGCCCTGCGCCTCGATCTCCTTCCACGGCGCGTCGAACCGCTTGGGCCCGATGAGCGAGAAGACGTCCGACTCGCGCCCGTCCTCGCGGACCAGGGTCGCGGTCAGGCCGAGCCGCCGCCGCGCCTGGAGGTCGGCGGTGAACTTGAAGACCGGCGCGGGCAGCAGGTGCACCTCGTCGTAGACGATCAGGCCCCAGTCCCGGGAGTCGAACAGCTCCAGGTGCGGGTAGACGCCCTTCCGCTTGGTCGTCAGGACCTGGTACGTGGCGATCGTGACGGGCCGGATCTCCTTGCGGGTCCCGGAGTACTCGCCGATCTCCTCCTCCGTCAGCGAGGTCCGCTTGACCAGCTCGTGCTTCCACTGGCGGGCCGAGACGGTGTTCGTGACCAGGATCAGCGTGGTCGCCTTGGCCATCGCCATGGCACCGGCGCCGACCAGCGTCTTGCCCGCGCCACAGGGCAGCACGACCACACCGGAGCCGCCGTGCCAGAACCCCTCGACGGCCTGCTGCTGGTACGGGCGCAGCGCCCAGCCGTCCTCGGCCAGGTCGATCTGGTGCGCCTCGCCGTCCACGTACCCGGCGAGGTCCTCGGCCGGCCAGCCCAGCTTCAGCAGGGTCTGCTTGATCTGCCCGCGCTCGGAGGGGTGCACGGCCACGGTGTCGGCGTCGAGCCGCGCGCCGACGAGCGGGGTGATCCGCTTGGACCGCAGGATCTCCTCCAGCACGGGCCGGTCGGTGCTGGTCAGGACCAGCCCGTGCACGGGGTGCTTGGACAGGGTGAGCCGGCCGTAGCGGGCCATCGTCTCGGCGACGTCGACGAGCAGCGCGTGCGGGACGGGGTAGCGCGAGTACTCGACCAGGGCGTCGACGACCTGCTCGGCGTCGTGCCCGGCGGCCCGGGCGTTCCACAGCCCGAGCGGGGTGATCCGGTAGGTGTGGATGTGCTCGGGAGCCCGCTCCAGCTCGGCGAAGGGAGCGATGGCGCGCCGTGCGGCTCCGGCGAGCTCGTGGTCGACCTCGAGAAGGAGGGTCTTGTCGCTCTGGACGATGAGAGGCCCGTTCACGCACGTCCCTTTCCGGCATGGGTGGCCACCCGGGCGCGGGTGGCCAAACCTCCAGTGTGCCGTATCGCGGGTCCGGCGGGGCGGGGGCGGCCGCGCGGGGCCGATCGGCTACGCGCCCAGGTGGGGCAGCGGGCCCGCCGGGTACGGGGTCTCCGCGGGCAGCAGGGCGCGGGCCGCCGGCGCTTCGCCGGAGCGGAGCAGATCGCGGATCTCCCGGGCCAGCGGGGTGACGTCGCGGATGGAGACCGTCCACTCGTCGGCGTAGGCCCGTGAGGCGGGCCCGGCCAGGCCCAGCTGGAGCGAGCGGTACGGCAGCGGGTTCAGGTGGAGGTCGCGCTCCGGGTCCCACTGGACCCGGGCCGACGTCGCGCGCAGCGAGCGCTGCCAGGCCGCGCGGTCCGTGTGCACGCCGGGTTTGTAGTGGGACAGGCAGGCGGTGCGCAGGGCCTCGTCGAAGCCGGAGCGGGTGATCTCGATGGCCAGCACGGTCTCCTGGCCGGCCTTCGAGGCCCAGCCGCAGCGGTACATCATCCACAGGAACGACGGCTTGATCCACGTCATCCGCTCCCGATTCCAGGCGGGCGGGAACCGGCCGTCGCGGGCCGCGGGCAGGCCGAGGGCGGGGGAGTAGGCCTGGTAGACGGTGAGGGTGGTGTCGGTGTGGACGGCGCGGATGGTGCGGGGCGCGGTGTGCATGGGGGCCAGCCTGTCCGGCGGTGCCGGGCCGGGGCCAGCGGTTTTCCGGGCCGGGTGCGGCGCCGTTGCGGGGGCGCGGCCCCCGGGCCCCCGCGCCTCAAGCGCCGGCGGGGCTCAAGGAGATCGGGGCTCCGCCCCGGGCCCCGCGCCTCAAGCGCCGGCGGGGCTGGATTGTGGCGGGGCTGGGGGTGCCGGTGCGGCTCAGGGATCGGGGCTCCGCCCCGGGCCCCGCGCCTCAAACGCCGGCGGGGCTGGATCTGCCGGCCACTCCAGCCCCGCCGGCGTTTGAGGCGCGGGGGCCCGGGGGCAGAGCCCCCGCAGCGGCGCCACACCGGCCCAGGTATCCAGCCCCGCCGGCCCGCCGGCGCTTGAGGCGCGGGGTCCGGTGTCAGCGGCGCTTCGGCAGCGGGACGCGCGCCAGGTCCGCCGCCACCGTCAGCTCGCCCTCGAACCCGCCCGCACGGGCCTGCCGTTCGAACTCCGAGGGGTCCGTGTAGCGCTGCGAGAAGTGCGTCAGCACCAGGTGCCGCACCCCCGCGTCCCGCGCCACCCGCGCCGCCTGCCCGGCCGTGAGGTGCCCGTGCTCGGTGGCCAGCGGCTCGTCCTCGTCGAGGAAGGTCGACTCGATCACCAGCATGTCGCAGCCCTCGGCCAGCTCGTCCACGCCCTCGCAGAGCCGGGTGTCCATGACGAACGCGAACCGCTGCCCCGGCTTCGGCTCGCTGACCTGCTCCAGGCTGACCCCGCCCAGGCGTCCGTCGCGCTGGATGCGGCCGACGTCCGGCCCCTTGACCCCGTGCCGTGCCAACAGCTCCGGGATCATGCGGCGCCCGTCCGGCTCGGTGAGGCGGTAGCCGAAGGACTCCACCGGGTGCGAGAGCAGCCTGGCCTCCAGCACGTACGAGGCCCCGCGCGCCAGCACCCGCATCCCGTCCCCGGCCACCGGCTCCTCCGCCAGCCGCACCGTCTCGCGGTAGGCCGTGGCGTAGCGCAGCCGGTCGAAGAACTGCTGCCCCGAGGCCGGGTAGTGCGCGGTGACGGGGTGCGGGACCCGGTCGAGGTTGATCCGCTGGATCACCCCGGCCAGGCCGAGGCTGTGGTCACCGTGGAAGTGGGTGACGCAGATCCGGTTGATGTCGTGCGCGGCCACCCCGGCACGCAGCATCTGGCGCTGGGTGCCCTCGCCCGGGTCGAAGAGGATGCCCTCGCCGTCCCAGCGCAGCAGGTAGCCGTTGTGGTTGCGGTGGCGGGTGGGCACCTGGCTGGCGGTGCCCAGCACCACGAACTCGCGTACGGACACCGGTTATCCGGGGGGCCACTGGAGGCCGCGGCCGCCGAGGACGTGCGCGTGGGCGTGGAAGACGGTCTGGCCGGCGCCCGCGCCCGTGTTGAAGACGATCCGGTAGCCGTGGTCGGTGAGCTTCTCGTCCAGCGCGATCCGCCCGGCCTCGGCGAGGAGGTCGGCGGTGACGGCGGGCTCGGCCGCGGCCAGCGAGGCCGCGTCGGGGTAGTGCACCTTGGGGATCACCAGGACGTGTGTGGGCGCCTGCGGGTTGATGTCCCGGAAGGCGAAGGTCGTCTCGGTCTCCCGGACCACGGTCGCCGGGATGTTCCCCGCGACGATCTTGCAGAACAGGCAGTCGGCCTGCGGTTCCCCGGCCATCGCTTCGCCTCCGTGTCGTTGATCGCTCCGGGCATCGTATCCCCGGAGCGCGTAAGGGATTCGGCGGCCTCCCGGGCCCGGAGGGAACCCGCACCGCGGGGCCGGCCCGGTCCGCCGCCCGCCGGACCAGCCCGTCCGCGCGGACCAGCCCCGCCCGCCGGACCGGCCCCGCCGCCCCGCGATCAGCCCCAGCGGCCGGTACGGGCCAGCAGGACCGCCGTGGCCGCGGTGCCGGCCGTGGAGGTGCGCAGGACGGAGCGGCCCAGCCGGTAGGGGTGGGCGCCCGCCTCGGCGAAGACGGCCAGTTCCTCCGGGGAGACCCCGCCCTCCGGGCCGACGACCAGCACGACGGATCCGGCCTCCGGCAGCTTGGCCCCGGCCAGCGCCTCGGAGGGGGTCTCGCGGTCCTCGTGGAGGACCATCGCCAGGTCGGCGCCGGCCAGCAGGGCCGCCACCTGCTTGGTGGACATGGCCTCGGCCACCTCCGGGAAGCGCACCCGGCGGGACTGCTTGCCCGCCTCCCGGGCGGTGGCCCGCCACTTGGCCAGGGACTTGGCCCCCCGGTCGCCGCGCCACTGCGTGATGCACCGCGAGGCCTGCCACGGCACGATCGCGTCCACTCCCGTCTCGGTCATGGTCTCCACGGCCACCTCGCCGCGGTCCCCCTTGGGCAGCGCCTGCACCACGGTGATCCGGACGGCCGGTTCGGCTTCCTCGAAGGCCCCGGACACGGTCAGGACCAGCCGGTCCTTGCCCTCCGCCGCCTTCACGACCGCCTCGGCCCAGCGGCCCCGGCCGTCCGTGAGGACCACCGCCTCGCCCTGGTTCAGCCGCTTGACGGACACCGCGTGCCGGCCCTCCGGGCCGTCCAGGACGAACTCCGGTCCCGCCGGGACCTCTTCGACCACGAACACCGGGGCGGTCATGACGCACTCCTCATCTGCATTGCCTTCAACGTGCTCTGCGCCTCGGCCAGTTCGGCCGTCAGCACTTCCATCAGCTCCCCGGCGGGCAGCGCCCGCGCCAGCCGGTGCCCCTGCCCCGCCCACAGGGCCATGCCCTGCGGGTCCCCGGCCGCGGCGGCCGCTTTGCGCAGCCCCGAGGTCAGATGGTGGATCTGCGGGTAGGCGGCGGGGGCGTACGGCCCGTGCTCGCGCATGAACCGGTTGACCAGGCCCCGCGCCGGCCGCCCGGAGAAGGCCCGGGTGAGCTCGGTGCGGACGAACAGCGGGTCCGTCAGGGCCTTCTTGTGCAGCGGGTCCGCCCCCGACTCCGGGCAGGCCAGGAAGGCCGTGCCGAGCTGGGCCGCCTCCGCGCCCGCGGCGAGCAGCGCGGCGATCTGCGAGCCCCGCATCAGCCCGCCCGCCGCGATGATGGGGAGCGCGACCGCCTCCCGCACCTGGGCCACGAGCGCGAGCAGGCCCACCGAGGCCGTGCCGTCCGCCTGCGGGTCGTCCCGGTGGGTGCCCTGGTGGCCGCCGGCCTCCACCCCCTGGACGCACACGGCGTCGGCCCCGGCCTCCTGCGCGCGGCGGGCCTCCTCGACGGAGGTCGCGGTGACGACGGTGTACGTACCGGCCCCCCGCAGGGAGGCCAGCACCGCCGGGGCGGGGCAGCCGAAGAGGAAGGAGACGACCGGGACCGGGTCCTCGAGGAGGATGGCGAGCTTGGCGTCGTAGCCGTCGTCGCAGGTGCCGATGATGTCCTCGTCGGCCAGCGAGATCTCGTACCAGCTCGCCTCGCCGGCCAGCTGCCCGCGATAGGCCTCGACGGCGGCCGGGTCCACGTGGCCGGTCTGCGGCATGAAGAGGTTCACCCCGAAGGGGCGCCGGGTCAGGGCGCGCAGCTGCTTGATCTCCTGGTACATGCCGTCGGCCGTCTTGTACCCGCCGGCCAGGAAGCCCAGCCCGCCCGCCTCGCACACGGCGGCGGCGAGCGGGGGACAGGAGGCGCCGCCCGCCATGGGGGCCTGCACGATCGGGTATGCGCAGAGACCGTTCGGTGCCGAGGACATGCACTGCATCGTGCCATGTCCCGCTCAGGGGGCCGAATCACGGCATTCGCCTGGCATAGTCCGCTTCCCGGCGCGGCCGGAACGCATATGCCGAGCCCGGCCGGGGGCATCCCCCGGCCGGGCTCGTCGTTGATGGTCGCAGGCGTTCAGCGGCCGTTGAAGGCGTCCTTCAGGCGGCTGAACAGCCCCTGCTGGCCCGGCGCGAACTGGCCGGTCGGCCGCTCCTCGCCGCGCAGCTTCGCCAGCTGGCGCAGCAGTTCCTCCTGCTGGGCGTCCAGCTTGCTCGGGGTGGTCACCTCGACGTGGACGATCAGGTCGCCGCGCCCGCCGCCGCGCAGGTGGGTGACGCCGCGCCCGTGCAGCGGGATCGACTGGCCGGACTGGGTGCCGGGCCGGATGTCGATCTCCTCCATGCCGTCCAGCGTCTCCAGCGGGCACTTGGTGCCCAGGGAGGCCGCCGTCATCGGGATGGTCACCGTGCAGTGCAGGTCGTCCCCGCGCCGCTGGAAGGTCGGGTGCGGCAGCTCGTGGATCTCCACGTAGAGGTCGCCGGCGGGGCCGCCGCCGGGGCCGACCTCGCCCTCGCCCGCGAGCTGGATGCGGGTGCCGTTCTCGACACCGGCCGGGATCTTGACCGTGAGGCTGCGGCGGGACCGGACCCGGCCGTCGCCCGCGCACTCGGGGCACGGGGTCGGGACGACGGTGCCGAAGCCCTGGCACTGCGGGCAGGGCCGCGAGGTCATGACCTGGCCCAGGAAGGACCGGGTGACCTGCGAGACCTCACCGCGGCCGCGGCACATGTCACACGTCTGCGCGGAGGTGCCGGGGGCGGCGCCCTCGCCGGAGCAGGTGGTGCAGACGACGGCCGTGTCGACCTGGATGTCCTTGGTGGTCCCGAAGGCCGCCTCGTCCAGCTCCAGGTCCAGGCGGATCATCGCGTCCTGGCCGCGGCGGGTCCGCGAGCGCGGGCCGCGCTGCGAGGCCTGGCCGAAGAAGGCGTCCATGATGTCGGAGAAGTTGCCGAAGCCACCCGCTCCGAAGCCGCCCGCTCCGCCACCGCCGCCCGACGAGGACAGCGGGTCGCCGCCCAGGTCGTAGACCTGCTTCTTCTGCGGGTCCGAGAGCACCTCGTAGGCCGCGTTGATCTCCTTGAAGCGCTCCTGCGTCTTCGGGTCCGGATTCACATCCGGGTGGAGTTCACGCGCGAGGCGCCGGAAGGCCTTCTTGATCTCGTCCTGCGATGCGTCGCGGCGCACGCCGAGAACGGCGTAGTAGTCCGTGGCCACTTACGACTCCGCCAGGATCTGTCCGACGTAACGTGCCACTGCGCGTACCGCTCCCATCGTTCCGGGGTAGTCCATGCGGGTCGGTCCGACCACGCCGAGTTTGGCGACCGTTTCGCCGCCCGAACCGTAACCGACCGAGACGACCGACGTGGAGTTCAGCCCCTCGTAGGCGTTCTCGTGCCCGATCCGTACGGCCATTCCCGACTCGTTGGCCTCGCCCAGCAGCTTGAGGAGCACGACCTGCTCCTCCAGCGCTTCGAGCACCGGCCTGATCGTCAGGGGAAAATCATGTCCGAAGCGGGTGAGATTGGCGGTACCGCCGATCATCAGCCGCTCTTCGGCTTCCTCGACCAGGGTTTCGAGGAGCGTCGAGAGCACGGTGGACACCGTGCCCCGGTCCTCCGCCTCGAAGGACTCGGGGAGGTCCTGGACGAGCGGGGGGACGTCGGTGAACCGGCGCCCGACGACCCTGCTGTTGAGCCGCGCCCGCAGGTCGGCCAGCGAGGTCTCCCCGAAGGGGCTCGGGCAGTCGATCAGCCGCTGCTCGACCCGCCCGGTGTCCGTGATCAGTACGAGCATCAGGCGCGCGGGAGCGAGCGAGAGCAGCTCCACGTGCCGGACGGTCGACCGGGTCAGGCTCGGGTACTGGACGACGGCCACCTGCCGGGTCAGCTGCGCGAGCAGCCGCACCGTGCGGCCGACCACGTCGTCGAGGTCCACGGCGCCGTCGAGGAAGTTCTGGATGGCCCGGCGCTCGGGCGACGACAGCGGTTTGACCCCCGCCAGCTTGTCGACGAAGAGCCGGTAGCCCTTGTCGGTGGGGATCCGGCCGGCGCTGGTGTGGGGCTGGGCGATGTAGCCCTCCTCCTCCAGCACGGCCATGTCGTTGCGCACGGTGGCGGGCGAGACGCCGAGCCGGTGCCGCTCGGTGAGCGCCTTGGAGCCGACCGGCTCCTCCGTCCCGACGTAGTCCTGGACGATGGCGCGCAGCACTTCGAGTCTGCGTTCGCTGAGCATCGCGCACACCTCCAGCTGTGGTCCGTTGCCGTCTTGGTCGGAACTCGGTCGTTGGCACTCTGGTCGTTCGAGTGCCAGAGATCCCCCGCTCAGTGTACGGCCGGGTAGTAAGACCCTGGCAAGGGAGGCCCGCCAGGGTAGCGTCGCGGCATGGACGTGCGTTGGGAAGAGGCGGGCTGGGAAAGGCTGACCGGGCGGACCGGGCGGCGGCGACTGCCGGTGTGGGACTGCACGGTGGGACTGGTGGTGGGGGACGATTCCGTCCTCCTCGTCGACCCCGGCTCGTGTGTGCGCGAGGGTGCCCAGCTGCGGGCGGAGGCGGAGCGGCTGACGGGCCGGCACGTGACCCATATCGCATTCACACACGGACATTTCGACCACGTCCTGGGCGGGGCCGCCTTCGCCGGCGCCGAGGTGTTCGGCGCGGTCGGGCTGGACGCGCTGCTCGCCACGGAACGCGAGGAGCTGCGCGAGGACGCGGTGCGGCACGGGCTGGCCGAGGAGGAGGCCGCGGAGGCGGCGGACCTGATGGTGCTGCCGAAGCACCTGGTGTCGGGCGAGTGGACGCTGGAGCTGGGCGGGGTGCAGGTGCTGCTGGCCAATGTGGGGCCCGGGCACACCGGCCACGACCTGGCGGTCTTCGTGCCGGGCGAGCGCGAGACGGTCTTCTGCGGGGACCTGGTCGAGGAGTCGGGCGAGCCCGTGGCGGGCCCGGACGCGGTGCCCCGGCAGTGGCCCGCGGCCCTGGACCGGCTGCTCGCCCTGGGCGGGGACGACGCGCAGTACGTGCCGGGTCACGGAGCGGCGGTCTCCGCGGCCTTCGTGCGTGCGCAACGCGCCACACTGGCCGCGCGTTTCGGCGTGTCGTAGGCGTGATCGCGGAGCCTCTCCTACGCTCGGCCGGATGCGCGAGTACTCCCCCGACCTGACCCCGCAGTGGAAGCGCCCCAAGGCCGTGCCCGAGGTGGCGGCGGAGCCCGATCTGGTGGTCGAGGTGGCCGGCAGCGACTTCTGCGGCGCGGTGGTGGCCTGCGAGGCCGGCACGGTGACCCTGGAGGACCGCTTCGGCAAGCGCCGGGTGTTCCCGCTGGAGCCCCGGGGCTTCCTGCTGGACGGGGCCGTGGTCACCCTGGTCCGCCCCTCCCGCGCCCCTTCCGCGCCGCTGCGCACCGCCTCGGGCTCGATCGCCGTGCCGGGGGCCAGGGCGCGGGTGGCGCGGGCCGGACGGATCTACGTGGAGGGGCGCCACGACGCGGAGCTGGTCGAGAAGGTCTGGGGCGACGACCTGCGGATCGAGGGCGTGGTGGTGGAGTACCTGGAGGGCATCGACGACCTCCCCGCCATCGTCGCCGACTTCGCCCCGGGGCCCGACGCCCGCCTGGGGATCCTGGTGGACCACCTCGTGCCGGGCTCGAAGGAGTCCCGGATCGCGGCCTCGGTGACCTCCCCGGACGTGCTGATCGTGGGCCACCCGTACGTGGACGTCTGGCAGGCGGTGAAACCGTCCGCCCTCGGCATCGCGGCGTGGCCGGTGGTCCCGCGCGGCCAGGACTGGAAGACGGGCATCTGCCGGGCCCTGGGCTGGCCGGACAACACCGGCGCCGCCTGGCAGCACATCCTGTCCCGGGTGACGTCCTACAAGGACCTGGAGCCCACCCTCCTGGGCTCGGTGGAGCACCTCATCGACCACGTCACGGCGCCCTAGCCGGGCGCGTGGCCGGGGCACGGGACCGGTCCTAGTCCACCAGGTCCCGGACCACCGCGTCGGCCAGCAGCCGCCCCCGCAGGGTCAGCACGGCCCGCCCGGCCCCGTACGGCTCCGCCTCCAGCAGGCCGTCCGCCAGGGCGCGGCGGGACGCCTCCAGCCCGGCCGCAGCGAGCAGCGACAGCGGCACGCCGTCCACCAGCCGCAGCTCCAGCAGGATCCGCTCGACCCGGCGGTCCTCCTGCGACAGGAGCTCGCGCCCGGCCCCGGGAGAGCGGCCCTCCGCCAGCGCGGCGGCGTACGCCCCCGGGTGCTTGACGTTCCACCACCGCACCCCGCCCACGTGCGAGTGCGCGCCGGGGCCCGCGCCCCACCAGTCGGCGCCGCGCCAGTACAGCTCGTTGTGCAGGCAGCGCCCGGCCTGCGAGGCCGCCCAGTTCGACACCTCGTACCAGGAGTAGCCGGCCTGCGCCATCACCTCGTCCGCGATCAGGTAGCGGTCGGCGTGCACGTCGTCGTCCGTCATCGGGACCTCGCCGCGGCGGATCCGCCGCGCCAGCTGCGTGCCCTCCTCCACGATCAGCGCGTACGCCGAGATGTGGTCCGGCCCGGCGCCCAGCGCCGCGGCGAGCGAAGCCCGCCAGTCCTCGTCCGACTCCCCCGGCGTGCCGTAGATCAGGTCCAGGTTGACGTGCTCGAAGCCGGCCGCGCGCGCCTCGGCGACGCAGGCCTCCGGGCGGCCGGGGGTGTGGGTGCGGTCCAGCACCTTCAGGACGTGCTGCTTGGCGCTCTGCATGCCGAAGGAGATCCGGTTGAAGCCGCCGGCCCGCAGCTCGGCCAGGTACCGCGGGTCCACCGACTCCGGATTGGCCTCGGTGGTGATCTCCGCGTCCTCGGCCAGGCCGAACTCGTCCCGGATCGCCGCGAGCATCCGTACGAGGTCGCCGGCGGGCAGCAGCGTCGGCGTGCCGCCGCCCACGAACACCGTCCGTACGGCCCGCGGGTCGTCCCCGAGCACCTTCCGGGCGAGGCGGACCTCGTCGATCAGGGTGTCGGCGTAGTTCTCCCGGGAGGCGAGCACGCCGCCGGTACCCCGCAGCTCGGTGGCCGTGTAGGTGTTGAAGTCGCAGTAGCCGCACCGCGTGGCGCAGTACGGAACGTGCAGGTAGAAGCCGAGCGGCCGGTCCCCCGCGCCCGCCAGGGCGTGCGACGGCAGCGAGCCGTCTTCGGGCATGGGTTCACCGTCGGGCAGTGCGGAAGGCATGACCCCATCATCCCGCACTGCCCCATGGTCGTTTACGCCGTGCGCGGCGCCCCCGGCTACAGCTCCCGCGCGCCCTCGTACATCTCGTCGATCAGGTGCTTGAACTCACGCTCGACGACCGGCCGCTTCAGCTTGAGGCTGGGCGTGAGGTCCCCGTGCTCGATGTCGAGGTCGCGCGGCAGGATCCGGAACTTCTTGACCGTCTGCCACCGCTGGAGGCCCTCGTTGAGGGTCTGCACGTACGTCTCGATCAGGCGGTTGGTCTCCGGCGCGGCCAGGACCTGCGCGTACGTCTTGCCCTCGAGCCCGTTCTCGACGGCCCAGCCCAGGATCGACGGCTCGTCGAGCGCGATCAGGGCGGAGCAGAAGTTCCGGTCGGCGCCGTGCACGACGATCGTCGACACGTACGGGCAGATCGCCTTGAACTGGCCCTCGACCTCGGCCGGGGCGACGTACTTGCCGCCCGAGGTCTTGATCAGGTCCTTCTTGCGGTCGGTGATGCGCAGGTAGCCGTCGGCCGACAGCTCGCCGATGTCGCCGGTGTGCAGCCAGCCGTCGGACTCCAGCACCTCGGCGGTCTTCTCGGGCTGCCCGTGGTAGCCCTGCATGATGCCGGGTCCGCGCAGCAGGACCTCGCCGTCGTCGGCGATGCGGACCTCGGTGCCGGGCAGCGGCTTGCCGACGGTGCCGGTGCGGTAGGCCTCGCCCGGGTTGACGAAGGAGGCGGCGCTGGACTCGGTCAGGCCGTAGCCCTCGAGGATGTGGATGCCCGCCCCGGAGAAGAAGTAGCCGATGTCGGGCGCCAGGGCGGAGGCGCCGGAGACGGCGGCGCGCAGGTTGCCGCCGAAGGCGTCGCGGAGCTTGGAGAAGACGAGCGCGTCGGCGATCTTGTGCTTGGTGGCGAGGCCGAAGGGGGCGGTCGCCTGACCGGTGCGGCGGAAGTTGTCCTGGGTGACCTTGGCGTACTCGCGGGCCACGCCGACCGACCACTGGAAGATCTTGTACTTGGCCCCGCCGCCGGCCCGGGCCTTGGCGGCGACGCCGTTGTACACCTTCTCGAAGATGCGCGGGACGGCCGCCATGTACGTCGGCTGCACGATCGGCAGGTTCTCGATGATCTTGTCGATCCGGCCGTCGACGGCGGTCACGTGGCCGACCTCGATCTGGCCGGAGGTCAGCACCTTGCCGAAGACGTGGGCCAGCGGCAGCCACAGGTACTGGACGTCGTCCTTGGTGATCAGGCCGGTGGCGACGGTGGCCTTGGCCATGTACGACCAGTTGTCGTGCGGCAGGCGGACGCCCTTGGGGCGGCCGGTGGTGCCGGAGGTGTAGATGAGGGTGGCGAGCTGGTCGGCGGTGATGGCCCCGATCCGCTCCTTGACCGCCTCGGGGTGCTTGGCGAGGTACTCCTTGCCGCGCGCCTCCAGATCGGCGAGCGAGAGCACCCAGCCGTCGGGGTCGCCCTCGGCGGCCACCGCGTCGGCGGTCTCGACGACCACCACGTGGGTGAGGTGGGGCACCTCGGCGCGGCGCTCGCGCGCCTTGGCCAGCTGCGCGCCGTCCTCGGCGATCAGGACCCGGCTCTCGGAGTCCGCCAGGATGTACGCGGACTCCTCGGCGTTCGTGGTGGGGTAGATCGTGGTGACCGCGCCGCCGGCGCACATCACGCCGAGGTCGCTGAGGATCCACTCGACCCGGGTGTTGGAGGCGAGCGCGACCCGCTGCTCCGGCTCCAGGCCCAGGTCGATCAGCCCGGCGGCGATGGCGAAGACCCGCTCGGCCGCCTGGCCCCAGCTCAGCGACTTCCAGTCGTCGGGGCCCTGGCCGCCGGCCGCGGGCACCGGGTACCGGTACGCCTCCGCATGGGGCGTGGCGGCCACGCGCTCAAGGAAGAGGGCCGCCACCGTGGGCGGACGGTTCTCGATCAAGGTCTGTGTGTCGCTCACGACATCCTCCGGACCGGACCACGCGGCAGTGCGTGGGCGTGGGGCGCTTGGGGGGGCGCATCGGGACAGGCGGGGTTTGAGACGTAACCAGCAGGTGACTGGCGAGTAACCATCGAGCAGTGATCAGACTAGAGGCCGTCCGCCGCCTGCGTAAGAGCTCGCAAGCGGCCGGTTCATAACGAAAGAGGCCCCCGCGCCGGAGCGTGAGGGCCTGCTTCCGCGGCGGTCGCGGGCGTCGCTACTTCTTCTTGCCGCCGGATTCGTCGCTGGAGAGGACGGCGATGAAGGCCTCCTGCGGGACCTCCACGGAGCCGACCATCTTCATCCGCTTCTTGCCTTCCTTCTGCTTCTCCAGCAGCTTCCGCTTACGGGAGATGTCACCGCCGTAGCACTTGGCGAGGACGTCCTTGCGGATGGCGCGAATCGTCTCGCGGGCGATGACGCGGGAGCCGATCGCGGCCTGGATCGGCACCTCGAAGGCCTGCCGCGGGATGAGCTCGCGCAGCTTGGCGACCAGGCGCACGCCGTAGGCGTAGGCCGCGTCCTTGTGCGTGACGGCGGAGAAGGCGTCGACCTTGTCGCCGTGCAGCAGGATGTCGACCTTGACCAGGCTGCCGGACTGCTCGCCGGTGGGCTCGTAGTCGAGGGAGGCGTAGCCGCGCGTCTTGGACTTCAGCTGGTCGAAGAAGTCGAAGACGATCTCCGCGAGCGGGAGGGTGTAGCGGATCTCGACCCGGTCCTCGGAGAGGTAGTCCATGCCGAGGAGGGTGCCGCGGCGGGTCTGGCAGAGCTCCATGATCGCGCCGATGAACTCGCTGGGCGCGAGGATGGTGGCCCGCACGACCGGCTCGAACACGTCCGAGATCTTGCCCTCGGGGAACTCGCTCGGGTTGGTGACGGTGACTTCCTTGCCGTCCTCCAGGACCACCCGGTAGACCACGTTGGGCGCGGTCGCGATGAGGTCGAGGCCGAACTCGCGCTCCAGGCGCTCGCGGACCACGTCCAGGTGCAGCAGGCCGAGGAAGCCGACGCGGAAGCCGAAGCCCAGCGCCGCGGAGGTCTCCGGCTCGTAGACCAGCGCGGCGTCGTTGAGCTGGAGCTTGTCCAGGGCCTCGCGCAGGTCCGGGTAGTCCGAGCCGTCGAGGGGGTACAGGCCGGAGAAGACCATCGGCCGCGGGTCCTTGTAGCCGCCGAGGGCCTCGGTCGCGCCGTTGTGCAGGCTGGTGATGGTGTCACCGACCTTGGACTGGCGGACGTCCTTCACGCCGGTGATGATGTAGCCCACCTCGCCGACGCCGATGCCGTCGGCCGGGGTCATCTCGGGCGAGGAGACGCCGATCTCCAGCAGCTCGTGCGTGGCGCCGGTGGACATCATCCGGATGCGCTCGCGCTTGTTGAGCTGGCCGTCGACCACACGGACGTAGGTGACCACGCCGCGGTACGAGTCGTACACCGAGTCGAAGATCATGGCGCGGGCGGGGGCGTCCTTGACGCCGACCGGGGCCGGGACCGTGGCGACGACCTTGTCGAGCAGCGCCTCCACGCCGAGACCGGTCTTCGCGGACACCCGCAGGACGTCCTCGGGCTGGCAGCCGACCAGGTTCGCGAGCTCCTCGGCGAACTTCTCCGGCTGGGCGGCCGGCAGGTCGATCTTGTTCAGCACGGGAACGATCGCGAGGTCGTTCTCCATCGCCAGGTACAGGTTGGCGAGGGTCTGCGCCTCGATGCCCTGGGCGGCGTCCACCAGCAGGACCGTGCCCTCGCACGCGGCGAGGGAGCGCGAGACCTCGTACGTGAAGTCGACGTGCCCGGGGGTGTCGATCATGTTGAGGATGTGGGTGCTGCCCTGGCCCTCGCCCGTGGTGGGCGCCCAGGGCAGTCGGACCGCCTGGGACTTGATCGTGATGCCGCGCTCACGCTCGATGTCCATGCGGTCGAGGTACTGGGCGCGCATCTGCCGCTGGTCGACCACACCGGTGAGCTGGAGCATCCGGTCGGCAAGGGTCGACTTGCCGTGGTCGATGTGCGCGATGATGCAGAAGTTGCGGATCAGCGCCGGGTCGGTACGGCTCGGCTCGGGCACGTGGCTGGGGATGGCGGGCACGCAGTGTCCTGATTCTCGGGTCTCAGTCGGGGGCGCGGTCGATCCTGGGCGGATCATTGGGATCTCTACGCTGACTCCCATGGTCCCATGGACCGGGCAGTGCGCTCGGTTTGGGCTGCCCCGAGCGTGCCTGGTAGCCTGGGCAGCTGTGTCTCGTATGCCCTCTCAGCTGTCGAGGCACAATCCGAAGAACAAAACTCTGAACCTGAAAAGGCTCTTTCGTGGCGAACATCAAGTCCCAGATCAAGCGGAACAAGACGAACGAGAAGGCGCGCCTGCGCAACAAGGCCGTCAAGTCCTCGCTCAAGACCGCGATCCGCAAGGCCCGCGAGGCCGTCGTCGCCGGTGACGTCGAGAAGGCCACCGTGGCTTCCCGTGACGCCGCGCGTGCGCTCGACAAGGCTGTCTCGAAGGGTGTCATCCACAAGAACGCCGCCGCCAACAAGAAGTCGGCGCTGGCCTCCAAGGTTGCCTCCCTGCAGGGCTGAGCTCTCGATGTGAATCGCCGGTAAGGACCCAGCGGGCCCTCTCTTCCGCTCCTTCACCGGCACACCGCGCCGCACGCGGCCTGCGTTCGCCACGCGGGTGCGGCGCAACACCAGCAGTACGCGAAGGCCCCGGCCTCCACCCTTCCCCAGGGCGGCGGCCGGGGCCTTCGTGTGTCAGCGGCGCTGGGGGCGGGCGGCCCGAGCCACCGCCACGACCGCCTTCTCCAGCGCGTACTCGGGATCGTCGCCGCCGCCCTTGACCCCCGCGTCGGCTGCGGCCACGGCGCGCAGGGCGTCCGCGACCCCGTCCGCCGACCAGCCGCGCATCTGCTGGCGGACCCGGTCGATCTTCCAGGGCGGCATCCCGAGGTCCCGGGCGAGGTCGCCGGGGCGGGCCCCGCGCGGGGCGGAGGCCAGCTTGCCGATCGCCCGCACGGCCTGGGCCAGGGCGCTGGTGATCAGGACCGGCGCCACCCCGGTGGACAGGGACCAGCGCAGGGCTTCGAGCGCCTCCGCCGCCCGCCCCTCGACCGCCCGGTCGGCGACCGTGAAGCTGGAGGCCTCGGCCCGGCCCGTGTAGTAGCGGCCGACCACGGCCTCGTCGATGGTGCCCTCGACGTCCGCGCACAGCTGCGCCGCCGCGCTCGCCAGCTCCCGCAGATCGCTGCCGATCGCGTCGACCAGGGTCTGGCACGCCTCCGGGGTCGCCGAACGGCCCAGCGTGCGGAACTCGCCCCGTACGAAGGACAGCCGGTCCGCCGGCTTCGTCATCTTCGGGCAGGCGATCTCCCGGGCACCCGCCTTGCGGGCCGCGTCCAGCAGGCCCTTGCCCTTGGCCCCGCCCGCGTGGAGGAGGACGAGGACGATCTCCTCGTAGGGCGCGTCGAGGTACGCCTTCACCTCCTTGACGGTGTCGGCGGACAGGTCCTGGGCGCCGCGCACGATCAGGACCTTGCGCTCGGAGAAGAGGGACGGGCTCGTCAGCTCGGCCAGCGTGCCGGGCTGGAGCTGCTCTGAGGAGAGGTCGCGGACGTCCGTGTCGGCGTCGGCGGCGCGGGCGGCCACCACCACCTCCCGGACGGCACGGTCGAGCAGCAGGTCCTCCTGCCCCACCGCGAGGGTGAGCGGGGCAAGCGGATCGTCGGTGGGGTTCTTCCTGGTGGCCATCGGCTCCAGCATCCCACGCCGCACTGACAGCCCCCGGCCCGGCGGCCTCCCTCACCCGATACGTGAGAATGATCGTGTGAACGTGCGACATGTACTCGTCCTGCCCGACCGCGACGCCGCCGAGGAGGTGGCGCGGGAGGCCGTGGACGCTTCGGCCTCCCGGAGGAACCGCAGTTGGTGCGCGACGCCCTGGCGGGTGAGGACGACGCCGAGGACGCCCAGTGGCTGGTGGTCGTCGAGGACCCGCGGGAACTGCTCGACACCGCCGTGCTGGACGCCCTCGCCGCCGAGTACGAGGGCTGGCTGGAGGCCCCGTAGGGATCCGGCCCGGCTCAGGCCTTGTGGACGATCTGCACGTCCAGCTCCACTTCCACGCTCGAACCGATCGCCGCGATGCCGTGCGCGAGCACCGACTGCCAGGTCAGGCTGAAGTCCTCGCGCTGCAGTGCGGCGGTGGCCCGGCAGGCGGCGCGCGGCTCGCCCTCCAGGCCCGTGCCCAGGCCCAGGTAGTGCGTGTCCAGGGTGACCGAACGGCTGACCCCGTGCAGGGTGAGGGCGCCCGCGACGGTCCAGCGGCTGCCGCTGCGGTGGATGAACCGGTCGCTGTAGAACTCCACCGTCGGATACCGGGCCGCGTCCAGGAAGTCGCCGGACCTCAGGTGGTCGTCGCGCAGCCGCAGCCCGGTGTCGATGCTCGCCGCATCGATGATCACGTGCATGGAGGAGTCCTCCATGCGGTCGGCTATCCGCACCCCGCCGGCGAACGTGTTGAAGCGGCCGCCGATCCGCGCGAACCCGATGTGCCGGGCCGTGAACGCGATGGACGAGTGCGAGGGGTCGAGCTCCCAGTGGCCGGGCTGCGGCAGCAGCGGCGGCTCCACCGCGTCCAGGATGATCTCCCCGGTGCCGGGCTGCGCCGGGTCCCCCACCAGCGTCGCCCCGTGGAACGGCGCGTACCCCTCGGCGGTGACCGAAAGCCGGTACTCGCCCTCCGGCACCACCGCCGTGAACCCCCCGTACGGGTCGGTCTCGCCGCTGACGATGCGGCGCCCGATCGGGTCGGTCACCTCGAACGCGGCCTGCCTGACCGGCTGGTGGACCGTGTCGAGGACCCGGCAGCTGAGCAGACCCGCCGTCGGTGGCAGGGTCAGTGTCGCGGATATGGGCGGGCTGGAACTTCCGGCCGTCTCCATCCCCCGTCGGCGACCGAACATGGCTGATGCACCCCCGTGCTGTGTGGACTTGGACCGTTCTGGCGAAGACGCATTCGATCATGCTGTCGGGTTGTGGGCAAACAGAAGGGCCGTGCCCGGTATGCCCGTGTCGCTCCCGCCGCCGGCCGGCCGGAAAGACCCGTATCCCGGGGCCTGCGCCCGACACGGCGATCGACCCGTCGGTGTCGGTCCGCAGTACGGCCGCCCCCGAGGCCCGCAGCCGGGCGAGCGTACCCGGTGCGGGGTGCCCGTAGCGATTGGCCGCGCCGACCGGGACCACCGCGACCCGCGCCCGGATCCGCGCGTACAGGCCCGGGTCCTGGTGCGCGGAGCCGTGGTGCGCCACCTTGACGACATCCACCGGCCCCAGGTGCGGATGCTCCCTCAAGAGGGCCTGCTGCGCGGGTGGTTCGAGGTCGCCGAGCAGGAGCAGGGTCAGTCCCGGGCCCCGGACCAGCAGCGCGACGCTCGCGTCGTTGGGCCCCTCGGGCGGCGGCCCGGCCGCAGGCGGCCAGAGCACCTCCCACTCCAGCGGTCCGGCCCGGCGCCGCTCCCCGGCCACCGCCCGTACGACGGGCACGCCCGCGGCGGCCGCCGCCCGGTGCACCAACCGCGCCTGCCCGGGCGGCTCTTCCAGCGCCGTGGTCTGAATCACACCCACCGACCGGCCCCTCAGCACCCCGGCCAGACCTCCCACGTGGTCGGCGTGGAAGTGCGTCAGCAGCAGGATCGGCACCCGGTGCACGCCCAGGGCGCGCAGGCAGGCGTCCACCGGGGCGGGGTCCGGCCCGGCGTCCACCACCAGCGCCTCCCCCGGGCCGAGGGCCAGTACCGCGGCGTCCCCCTGCCCCACGGCGCACTGCACGTAGCTCCAGTCGGGCGGGGGCCAGCCGGTGAGCGTACGGGTCAGCTGCGGCGGCCTGAGCACGGCCAGGAGCAGCAGCACCGCCAGGGCGGAGCAGACCCGCCGCCGCCTGCCGAACCGGGCGCCGAGGAGCACCAGGGCCAGTGTGGCGGCGGCCAGCAGCAGCCCGCCGGCCGGCCCGCCCGGCCAGGCCAGCTCCGCCCCCGGCAGCCGCGCCCCGGCCCGGGCCACGGCGGCGATCCACCCGGCGGGGATCCCCGCGCACCAGGCGAGCCCCCGCGCGGCGCCCATCCACACCGGGGCCGCGGCGAGCGCCGCGAAGCCGAACACCGTCGCCGGGCCCGCCGCGAGCTCGGCCAGCAGGTTGCACGGCACCGCCACGAGGCTGACCCGGGCGGAGAGCACCGCGACCACGGGCGCGCACACCGCCTGGGCGGCCGCGGCGGCCCCCAGCGCGTCGGCGAACCTCGGCCGCATCCCGCGCCGCCGCAGGGCCGCGCTCCACCGGGGCGCCAGGGTGAGCAGCGCACCGGTGGCCAGGACGGACAGCAGGAACCCGTAACTGCGGGCCAGCCAGGGGTCGTAGAGGACCAGCAGCAGTACGGCGGCGCCCAGGGCCGGGATCAGGGACCTGCGCCGCCCGGTGGCAAGGGCCAGCAGCGTGACCGCCCCGCAGGCCGCGGCCCGCAGCACGCTCGGCTCCGGCCGGCACACCACCACGAAGGCCAGCGTCAGGGCCGCCCCGCACAGCGCGGTGGCCCGCAGCGACAGTCCCAGCCGGGGCGCCAGCCCGCGCCGCTCCGCCTGCTGCGCCCGGGCCGGGGGCCCGATGAGCAGGAACAGCACCACGGTCAGGTTGGACCCCGACACGGCCAGCAGGTGCAGCAGGTCGGTGGCCTTGAACGCCTCGTGCAGATCGGGCGGAACCCTGGAGGTGTCCCCGACGACCAGCCCCGGCAGCAGGGCCCTGGCATCCGGCGCGAGCCCCTCCGTGGCCTCGCGCAGCCCGGCCCGCAGCCGCCCGGCGAACCGCTGCGCGGCGTCCGGCCCGCCCGTCACCGCGGGCGGGGTGTCGCCGGCCGGCCGCAGCAGGGCCACGGCCTGCTCGCCGCCCCGCGCCCGGGCCAGCCGGGCGACGACCGCCACCCGGGTGGAGGGCAGCAGCCGGGCCCATCGCGGATGCCCGGCCAGCACCCTCACCGGGGTCTCGACCCGGGTCCGCGACCCGTCGGGCCCGGTCACGCCCGTCAGCACCGCGTCCAGCACCACCACCGGCGGCCCGCCGCCCCGGCCGCCGCTCCCGGCGAGGCGCGGATCGGAGGCGACGGTGAGCTCCGCGAGCACCCGGGCGTGCTCGCGGGCCAGCCCCGGCACCGGCCCGGCCCGCGCCTCGGCCCGCTGGAGCCCTGCCACGCCGGCCCCCGCACAGGCACACAGCAGGGCCGCGGCCACGGCCGGGGCGGCCCGCCACCGGGGCCCCGGGCTCCGGGACCCGACCAGGAGCAGCAGCCCCGCTCCGGCCACGCCCAGCCCCACCCCGACGACGGTCGCTCCCGCGGGCGCGTCCAGGGCGAAGGCAGCCGCCGCCCAGGCGGCCAGGGCCGGCGCGACGAGGCGCAGGTCCGCGGGCGCCGCGCCCCCGGGGCGGCTCACGGCCGCACCAGCGTCCGCAGGTCGGCGAAGCGCCGCTCGCCGATGCCGCGCGACCGGGCGCAGGTCCGCGGGCGCCTCGCCCGCAGGGCGGCTCACGGCCGCACCAGCGTCCGCAGGTCGGCGAAGCGCCGCTCGCCGATGCCGTTGACCTGCCGGAGCTCCTCCACGGAGCGGAAGCCGCCGCGGGCGGTGCGGAAGTCCACGATGTGCTGCGCCAGCACCGGCCCGACCCCCGGCAGCCCGTCCAGCTGCTCGACGGTGGCCGACCCGAGGCTGAGCGGGCCCGTACTCGGCCGATCGGAGCCCCCCGCCCCGCCCCCGTCCGGCGGGGGCGGGGCGGGGGCTCCGACCAGTACCTGCTCGCCGTCCACCAGCACCCGGGCCCGGTTCAGCCCGGTGGTGTCCGTACCGGGCCGCACGCCCCCCGCGGCGGCCAGCGCGTCCTCGACCCGCGAACCGGCGGGCAGCCTGCGTACGCCCGGGTCCCGGACCTTGCCGCCGATGTCGACGACGATCCGCGTGGGGGCTCCCGCCGGGGCCTGGGGTGTGGGCACCGCGGCCGGGGCGATCACAGCGGGCGCGGTGACCGGCCGGGGCCGGGCGGACCAGAACTGCTGCGCGGCCAGTCCGACCGCGACGACCAGCACCACTCCCACCGCAGCCACCGTGCGCGGCTCCACCGCGCAACGGGCCTGCAACCACACCGGCATCCGCTCCCGCAACGCCAGCCTCCGCGCGACACCGGGCTCCAGCCCGGCCCTCTCCCCCGCCGGGGACCGGGGCTCCGCCACGTCCGGCGCCCCGGAACCCGCCCCGTCCCCGACCGCGGGCTCCGCCCCGGACAGGGCCGCGGGCCCCGCCCCGGCCACCGGCCCGGGGCCCCGCTCGGGCAGGAGCCCAGGCTCCACCTCAGGCGAGGACCCAGGCCCCGCCCCGACCACCGGCCCGGGATCCCGCTCGGGCGGGGGCCCAGGCTCCACCTCAGGCGAGGACCCAGGCTCCGCCCCGGCCACCGGCCCAGGCTCCGCCTCGGGTGGAGGCCCGGGCTGCGGCTCGGGTGGGGGTGGCGGGCTGGTGCTGCCCAGCAGGGCTTCGGCCCGGCGGCGCACGGCCTCCGGGTCCGCTTGCGGGGGCCGGTGGCCACCGCGGAGGCCGGGGCCGCGGCGGTGTCGCAGACGGCCGTCGGAGAGACGGGTTCGGCCCGGGCCGCTGGTGGCGCCCGACGGATGCGGAGTACGCGTTCGAAGAGTCATGCCACGACGGTAGGGACGATTCCCGGCCCCCGTTCGGAGCCCTCAATTCCGGTGGACGACCGCCCCGTTGTGGATATCCGCACCACCCGTTCCGGTGAACCGTGCGGCACTCGGCCCCGGATTTCCGCCGCGTCGCGGTCAGCGCGGCGAGACCACCGCCGCGAGCAGCCCCGGGCCGGTGTGGGCGCCGATGACCGCGCCGACCTCGCTGACGTGCAGTTCGACCAAGCCCGGGATGCGTTCACGCAGACGCTGCGCGAGCTTTTCGGCGCGCTCCGGCGCCGCCAGGTGGTGCACCGCGACGTCGACGCTGCCCGACCCCGCGCGTTCCACGGCCAGCTCCTCCAGGCGGGCGATGGCCTTGGAGGCCGTACGCACCTTCTCGAGCATCTCGATCCGCCCGCCGTCCAGGGTCAGCAGCGGTTTCACGGCCAGCGCCGAGCCGAGGAGCGCCTGGGCGGCCCCGATCCGCCCGCCGCGACGGAGGTAGTCGAGGGTGTCGACGTAGAAGTACGCCGACATGTCCGCCGCCCGCTTCTCCGCGGCGGCCACGGCCTCGTCCACGGAGCCGCCCGCCTCCGCCACCTCGGCGGCGGCGAGCGCGCAGAAGCCGAGAGCCATCGCGACCATCCCGGTGTCCACGACGCGGACCGGCACGGGCGCGGTCCGCGCGGCGACCACGGCCGCGTCGTAGGTGCCGGAGAACTCGGCGGACAGGTGCAGGCTCACGATGCCGGTCGCACCGGCGTCCGCGGCCGCCCGGTAGGCCCGGACGAACTCCTCCGGGCCGGGCCGCGAGGTGGTGACCGAGCGGCGCTTCTGCAGCGCCAGGGCGAGGCTGCGCGCCGAGATCTCGGTGCCCTCCTCCAGGGCTTCGCCGCCGAGTACCACGGTGAGCGGGACGGAGGTGATTCCGTGCCGCGCCATGGCCGGTGGGGGCAGGTAGGCCGTGGAATCGGTGACGATGACGACATGGCGGGACATGAGCCGGAGGTTACCGCCAGTGGGGGCGGGACGGCAGCCTGGCCCCCTCGACAGCCCTCGGCAGGGCCCTCGCGAGGGCCATCGGGGGGCCGCCTCGGCGGGGACGCGGGCCGTCGCCGCAGTCCCCGGCAGGCCCCTCGGCGAACTCGGACTTCCACGGCAAACCCGGGGCGATCAGCGGGCCCTTCGGCGGACCCCTCGGCGGGCGCTCCGGCCCATGGCCCAGGGACGAGCGGCCGACCCTCAGCCAGCCCCTCAGCCCGCCCCTCGGCCGACCGTCAGCCCGCCCCTCGGCCGACCGTCAGTCCGCCCCTCGGCCAACCCGTCGCCCGCCCCCCGACCAGGCCCGACGACGGCCCGGGCCCCGGCAGCGCGCAGAGCCCATGGCACACCCACGGACCGCGCACCGCCGCATCCGCCCCGCGCACCCGCGCACCGCGCCCGCGCCCGCGCCCCCAGGCTCAGGTCGTGCTCTCCGGCCGACGCGCCTTCTGCCAGGGGTACTCGGGCGCCGGCGCGGCCTGGCTCAGAGCCGCGGGGCCCGACGCAGTCCCGTGCGCCTGGGCCGCGGTCGGTCCGGCCCCCTGTGCCTGCGCCGCGTCCCACGCCGCGGCCGCCGCCGCCAGGTCGTCCACCGGCTCGCGCGACCAGTCCCGCAGCGCCCCGGACTCCATCTCGATCTGCTCCGACAGGGTGGACAGGTCGTCCTCCGCGAAGCGCCGGGCCCGGTCCCGGGCCGCCCAGCGCAGCGAGTCCGCGGACTCGACGATCCTGGCCGTGCGCTCCCGCAGCTCCGGCAGGAGCCCGGCGGTGCGCTGCCGGTCCGGCTCCTGCTCCAGCCGCTTCAGCTCCGCGTCCAGTTCCCGGCCGTGCGCGCTCAGCCGCTGGAACAGCCCCAGGGACTCCTTCAGCGAGGCGTCCGCCCGGGCTCCCTCGGACAGCGCCTGCTCCGTGGCCCGCATCGAGGTGCGCAGGTCCAGCCGCAGCTGCGCCAGCGCGCCCACCACGCCGACCTGGCCGAAGCTCTTGGCCCGCAGGGTGGTGTCCTCCACCGTGCGCCGCGCCTGGCCGACGGTGCGCTCCACGCTCCGCTTGGCCGCCCCCACCGCCTTGACCGTGACGTACGCACCGAGGCCGACGACAGCCAGCAACATCAGCGCGAAGATGATCAACGCGGCCTCCATGGTGGCCCCTTTCCCCAGGCGTCAGCTCTTCCCCTCCACCGTAAACGCCGCGGGCAGGCCAGGGGTTCCAATCGAACCCCCAACCTGCCCGTACGGGATGTCCCCCATGGTCCTGCGCGGTCTCCCGCGGCGGACGGGTGGCGTCAGATGACGATGTTCACCAGCTTGGGCGCGCGCACGATCACCTTGCGGATCTCCGCGCCGCCCAGGGCCGCGACCACGGCTTCGTCGCCGACCGCCAGCTGCTCCAGCTCCGCGTCCGAGATCGTCGGCGGCACCTCCAGGCGCGCCTTGACCTTGCCCTTGACCTGTACCACGCACGTCACGCTCTCGTCGACGACGTACGCCGGGTCCGCGACCGGGAAGTCCTGGTGGACCACCGAGTCGGTGTGGCCCAGGCGGTGCCACAGCTCCTCCGCGATGTGCGGGGCCAGCGGGGCGACCAGCCGCACCAGGGCCTCGGCCACGGACCGCTCCAGCGGCCGGCCCGCCTTCGTCAGGGTGTTGTTCAGCTCGGTGATCTTCGCGATGGCGGTGTTGAAGCGCAGCCCGGCCAGGTCCGCGCCGGCCCCGTCGATCGCCTTGTGCAGGGCGCGCAGCGTGTCCTCGCCCGGCTCCCCGTCCACGACGGTGACCTGGCCGGTCTCCTCGTCGACGATGTTGCGCCACAGGCGCTGCAGCAGCCGGTACTGGCCGACCACGGCCCGGGTGTCCCACGGGCGCGAGACGTCCAGCGGGCCCATCGCCATCTCGTACAGGCGCAGGGTGTCCGCGCCGTACTCCTCGCAGATCTCGTCCGGCGTGACGGCGTTCTTCAGGGACTTGCCCATCTTGCCGTGCTCGCGCTTGACCGGCTGGCCCTGGTAGAAGTAGCCGCCGTCGCGCTCCTCGACCTCGGCCGCGGGCACGTAGACGCCGCGGGCGTCGGTGTAGGCGTACGCCTGGATCATGCCCTGGTTGAACAGCTTGTGGAACGGCTCCGCCGACGAGACGTGGCCCAGGTCGAACAGCACCTTCGACCAGAAGCGCGCGTACAGCAGGTGCAGCACCGCGTGCTCGGCGCCGCCGACGTACAGGTCGACTCCGCCGTGCGGGGCACTCGCGCGCGGGCCCATCCAGTACTGCTCGATCTCGGGGTCTACCAGCGCCGAGGCGTTGGTGGGGTCCAGGTAGCGCATCTCGTACCAGCAGGAACCGGCCCAGTTGGGCATGGTGTTGGTCTCACGGCGGAAGGAGCGGACCCCGCGCCCGTCGCCCAGGTCCAGCTCGACGTTGACCCAGGCCTCGTTGCGCGACAGCGGCGTCTCCGGCTTGGAGGCGGCGTCGTCCGGCTCGAAGGTGCGCGGCGAGTAGTCCTCGACCTCCGGCAGCTCCAGGGGCAGCATCGAGGCGGGCAGCGGGTGCGCGACGCCGTCCTCGTCGTAGACGATCGGGAAGGGCTCGCCCCAGTAGCGCTGCCGGCTGAACAGCCAGTCGCGCAGGCGGAAGTTGACGGTGCCCTCGCCGATGCCGCGCGCGGTCAGCCAGTCGGTGATCGCGGCCTTGGCCTCGACCACGCCCAGGCCGTCCAGCGAGATGCCGTCGCCCGCGGAGTTGACCAGCTCGGCGTCGTAGGCGACGAAGGCCTCGTCCCACTCGGCCGGGTCGGTGCCGCGGCCGTCGGTCGGCTTCACGACGCAGCGCATCGGCAGCTCGAAGGCGCGCGCGAACTCGAAGTCGCGGCTGTCGTGCGCCGGAACGGCCATGATCGCGCCGGTGCCGTAGCCCATCAGCACGTAGTCGGCGATGAAGACGGGGACCTTGTCGCCGCTGACCGGGTTGACCGCGTACTCGCCGGTGAAGACGCCGGTCTTGTCCTTGGCCTCGGCCTGCCGCTCGACGTCGGACTTCGAGGCGGCCTGCTTGCGGTACGCGGCGACGGCCTCGGCCGGGGTGGCGTGGCCGCCGGTCCACACGTCGTGGGTGCCCTCGGGCCAGGCGGCCGGGATGAACTTCTCCACCAGCGGGTGCTCGGGCGCCAGCACCATGTAGGTGGCGCCGAACAGGGTGTCCGGGCGGGTGGTGAAGACGGTGACCGCCTCGTCGCCCAGCGGGAAGTCGACGCGCGCGCCCTCGCTGCGGCCGATCCAGTTCCGCTGCTGCAGCTTGATGGCCTCGGGCCAGTCCAGCGCGTCCAGGTCGTCCAGCAGCCGGTCGGCGTACGCGGTGATGCGCATGTTCCACTGGCTCAGCTTGGACTTGAAGACCGGGAAGTTGCCGCGCTCGGAGCGGCCGTCCGCGGTGACCTCCTCGTTGGCCAGGACGGTGCCCAGCCCGGGGCACCAGTTGACGGGCGCGTCCGAGGAGTACGCCAGCCGGTACTCGTTCAGTACGTCGGCCCGCTCGCCCGCGGTCAGCCCGGCCCACGCACGGCCGCCGGGAACCTCGCGGGAGCCGCTCTCGAAGCCGGCGACCAGCTCGGCGATGGGCCGGGCCTTCCTCGCGTCCGCGTCGTACCAGGAGTTGTAGATCTGCAGGAAGATCCACTGGGTCCACTTGTAGTAGTCCGGGTCGATCGTCGCGAAGGACCGGCGCTTGTCGTGGCCCAGGCCCAGCCGGCGCAGCTGGACCTTCATGTTCTCGATGTTCGCCTCGGTCGACACGCGCGGGTGGGTGCCGGTCTGCACGGCGTACTGCTCGGCCGGCAGGCCGAAGGCGTCGAAGCCCAGGGTGTGCAGGACGTTGTGCCCGGTCATCCGCTGGTGGCGGGCGTAGACGTCGGTGGCGATGTACCCGAGCGGGTGGCCGACGTGCAGCCCCGCACCGGACGGGTACGGGAACATGTCCATGATGAACTTCTTGGGCCGCGCGACCACGGCGGGGTCACCCGCCAGGTCACCGGTCGGGTTCGGGGCCTCGTACGTGCCCTGCGCGTCCCAGGCGTCCTGCCAGCGTGCCTCGATGTCGGCGGCCATGGCAGCCGTGTAACGGTGTCCCTCGGCCGCCTCGGGGGCCGGGGTGTTCGTCTCGCTCATGATTCTGAAGCTCCATCGATCGTCTCTGCCGTCTCTGCCTGCCCAAACGAAAAAACCCCTCGCACAGGAGGGGGCGCCGCGCCGATGCCGACCGTCTCGGAGGGTCGGTACTGATCAGCGCGGCTCGGTAAGCAGAAGGCGTACGGCACGCATGGCGTCAGAGTACCGCAGCGGCCGCGGCGGCCGCCCGGTCCGTCCGCGCCCCGGACCGGGTGGTGGCGGACGGCCCGGTACCGGAGTGCCGGTACCGCTCCTCCCCGGCGCGGCGGCCGCTCGGCGGCGGGCCCTCAGCGGCGGCCGCCCAGGATCCAGCGCGGTCCCGCGGGCGTGTCCTCCAGTTCCACCCCGGCCGCGGCGAGCCGGTCCCGGATGCGGTCCGCGGCGGCGTAGTCGCGCGCCGCCCGGGCCAGGCGCCGCTCCTCCAGGGCCAGCTCGACCAGCGCGCCGACCGTGCCGGCCGGGCCGGACCGCTCCGCCGGGCCGGCCGCGTCCGTGTCCCGGCCCCGCGCCCAGTGCGGGTCGAGCGGGTCGAGGCCTAGGACCCCGAGCATGGCCCGCACCTCGCCCAGCAGGCGGACGACCTGCTCCTTGTCGTCGGCGGCCAGGGCCGCGTTGCCCTCCCGCACCCGCTGGTGCACCACCGCGGTGGCCTGCGGCACGCCGAGGTCGTCGTCGAGGGCGGCGGTGAACGCGCCCGGCAGGACGGACGGGCGGGCCGCCTCCCCGTCCGCCGCGAGCGGCCCGGCGTACTCGTGGGCCCGCAGCACGAACTGCTCGATCCGCCCGTAGGCGCTCGCCGCCTCGTCCAGCGCGGCCTGGCCGTACTCGATGGCCGAGCGGTAGTGCGGCGTGCCGAGGTAGTAGCGGAGCACGGCCGGGCGGCACCGGCCGAGGACGTTGGACACCAGCAGCGAGTTGCCCAGCGACTTGGACATCTTCTCGCCGCCCGCGGTCACCCAGGAGTTGTGCATCCAGTAGCGGGCGAACCCGCAGCCCGCGGCCGCGGACTGGGCGCGTTCGTTCTCGTGGTGCGGGAAGAGCAGGTCGATGCCGCCGCCGTGGATGTCGAAGGTGTCGCCCAGGTACCGGCGGGCCATCGCGGAGCACTCCAGGTGCCAGCCGGGCCGGCCCGGGCCCCAGGGCGTCTCCCAGGAGGGCTCGCCGGGTTTGGCCGCCTTCCACAGGGCGAAGTCGCGCGGGTCCCGCTTGGCGTCGCCGCCGCCCGCCACCCGGCCGCCGGCCCCGGCCCGGGCGGCGTCCTCGCCGACCCGCCCCGACAGCACCCCGTAGTCCGCCAGCGAACCGACCGAGAACAGCACGTCACCGCCCGCCGCGTAGGCGTGCCCGCGCCCCACGAGCTCACGCATCAGGGCCGTCATCTCGGGGACGTGCCCGGTGGCGCGCGGCTCCACGGTGGGCGGCAGGCAGCCGAGGGCCTCGTAGGCGGCGGTGAAGGCCCGCTCGTTGCGCTGGGCCAGCGCCCAGTACGGGACGCCCTCCCCGGCCGCCTTGGCGAGGATCTTGTCGTCGATGTCGGTGACGTTGCGGCAGAGGGTGACCCGGTGGCCGGTGTACGCCAGCCAGCGCGCCAGGATGTCGAAGTCGACGCCCGAACGGACGTGCCCGATGTGCGGCGGCCCCTGCACGGTCGCCCCGCACACGTAGAGGGAGGCCTCGCCCGGGCGCACCGGGACGAAGGGCCGCACGGTCCGGGTACCGGTGTCGAACAGTCTCAGTGCCATGGCTCGCTCCTTCACGTCGTGGACCTGTGCGGGCGCTTGCGGTGGGCGGGCAGGTGGCGCAGGACGCGCCCCAGGACCCGGTCGGCCGGGAAGTAGCCGAGCTCGCGGGAGTCGAGGCTGACCGCCCGGTTGTCGCCGAGCAGGACCAGCCGCCCCTCCGGGACCCGGCTGCCGGGGGCGCGCGCCAGGGCGGGTACCCCGACGCGCGGGATCCGGTCGCCGGGGACCGCGGCGACCCTCTTGATGAGCAGGCCCGCCTCACCGCGGCGGGCCGCGCCGGGGTGTTCGGCGACGACGACCTCTCCGTTCCGGGGCGGGCCGCCGCGCCGGACGAGCACCCGGTCCCCGTCGCGGTAGGCCGGCTCCATGCTCGGGCCGCGCACGGTGACCACGACGAACCGGCGGCTGAGCGCCCACCACAGGGCCGCGGCGGCGAGGACCGCGACCGCGGCGGTACGGGCACCCGTGCCGCCGACGACCAGCGCGGCGGCCCCCGCTCCGGCCAGCGCCAGCGCCGGCGCCCCGGCGGGCACCCCGACCCGTGCTCCGCCCGGAGCCCCCGAAGCCCGCCCCCGGCGCCGGCCCGCCGCCGCGCCGTGCTGCGGGGGCCCCGCCCGGGCGACGGGGCCGTCGGGCGCGGCCGCGGCGAGCTCGGGCCCGTAGGGCCGCTCGGGCCGCCCGGGCAGCGGGTCCCCGGGCAGCACCCGCCCGCTCATCGGACCGGCTCCGTCCGCGGCGCGGAGCCGGCGGCGGCTTCGGCGGTGACTGCGGCGGCGGAGGCGGCGTCGGAGGCAGCGGAGGCGACGGCGGAGGCGGCGTCGGGGCCCGCGTCCCGGGCGGCGTCCGGGGCGGGCCGGTAGCCCTCCGCCTGGAGGGTGAAGAGCCGCGCGTACTCCCCCGCGGCGCCGAGGAGTTCGCCGTGCGTGCCCTGTTCGGTGATCCGGCCCTCCGCCAGCACCACGATCCGGTCGGCGACCCGCAGCGCGCCCAGCCGGTGCGAGATCAGCAGGCTGGTACGCCCCTCCCGGTGCGCGGCGAGCGAGCTGTGCACCTCGTGCTCGGCGGCCGCGTCCAGGCCCGAGGAGGGCTCGTCCAGGATCATCAGGTCCCGCCGGTGCCGCAGCAGGGCCCGCGCCAGGGCGAGCCGCTGCCACTGGCCGCCGGAGAGGAGGACCCCGAGGTCCGGGTCGTCCTTGTCGGACTCCATGAAGTAGGTGCGGGTCAGCAGGGTGTCGTAGCCGCGCGGCAGCTCCGCGAGCCGGCGGTGGATGCCCGCCCGGTCGGCGGCGGCCCGGATGCGGTCCGGGTCGTCGAGGGCCGTGAGCTCGCCGAGGGCGATGTTCTCGGCGGCGGTCAGCTCGTACTCCATGTAGTCCTGGAAGACCACGCTGATCCGCTCGCGCAGCGCCTCCGGGGCGGTGTCGCGCAGGTCCACCCCGTCCCACAGGATCGCCCCGCGCGTCGGGTCGTAGAACCGGCACAGCAGCTTGACCAGGGTGGACTTGCCGGCCCCGTTGAGGCCGACCAGGCCCAGCGTCATGCCGTGCGGGATGTGCAGGCTCACACCGCGCAGCACCCACGGCTGGTCGGGCGCGTAGCGGAACCAGACGTCCCGCAGTTCGATCCCGCGCCGCAGCTCGGGCAGCGGGCGCGGCTGTCGCGGGACCGGCAGGTCGGAGGGGGTGCCGAGGACGGTGAGGAAGTGCTCGAAGGAGCGCAGGGCCTGGTGGGCGCGGGCCAGGTCGGCCGCGAAGGAGATCAGGGCGCCCTGGATGCCCGCGACCGCCGCCACGAAGATCATTACGTCGCCCGCGGTGAGGCCTCCGGTCCGGGCCTGCGCCACCGCCCACACCAGGCCGCCGCCCGACATCAGCGCGGCGAGCAGGGCCAGCCCGGCCTGGACGAGGACCTCGCGCCGGTCGACTGCGGCGCGCCCCCGGTCGGAGACCCGCCGCTCGGCGGCCATCCGGCCGCGCAGGAAGGGGCCGAGCGCGAAGAGGCGTACCTCCTTGGCCGCCTGGACGGAGGTGAGCAGCTCGGCGTAGAAGGCCTCGCGGCGCTCGGCGGGGCTGACGGCCCACAGGGTGTGGGCACGGCGCCGCGACAGGTCGAGTTCGGCGAGGAGCATCGGCAGTCCGGACAGCAGGACCAGCACGGTCATCAGCGGGCTCAGCAGGAGCAGGGTGCCCAGCAGTCCGGCTCCGGTGACCAGCGAGCGGATCAGGCCGAGCGCGGCGTCGACGGTCTGGTTGGGGGCGACCCGGCTGGCCTGCTGGGAGAGCCGCAGCCGGTCCAGGAACTCGGGGTTCTCGAAGTGCCGCAGCCCCGTGAACCGCTCGACCGCGGTGAACAGCCGCTCCATGGCGAGCAGTCCGGCCCGGCGGTCGAGCTGGGCCCGCAGGTACTGGGAGACCTGGGGGAAGACGGCGGCGAGCACCCCGGTCGCGGCGAGCAGCGCGGCCGGGGCCAGGAGGCCGCCGGCCGCGGGGCCGCCCGAGATGCGGTCGACGACCGTCTTGGTGAACCAGGCGGCGGCCACCGGCAGGGTCCCGGTGGCCAGGGTCAGGGCGACGTACGCCGTGAGGACCCAGGGGGCCGCGGCGACGGCCAGGGCGGTGGCGGCGAAGAGGCGCCGGCGCCGCGACGGGCGCACGGCGGGATCGCGTCCCTCGGCCGTGCGGGTGTGCCGGGAGCGGCCGCCGCGCCCCGCTTGCCGGCGCTCCCGGCGCTCCCGCCCGCTCATGCCGCGAGGGGGAGGCCGGCGGCCAGGTCGACCTGGTTGGCGCGGACCACGACCCGGCCGTCGGCCTCCCGGCCGACGAGCAGCAGGGTGGGGTACGCCTTGGCCTGGAACGCCGCGCCCACCTCGCCGTTGTAGTCCTCGCGGACGACCCGGGCGACGGGGCGCAGCGCTTCGGCGAAGCGGCCGCCGCCCTCGGCGCCGCCCGCGATGACGGCGAGCACCCGGCGGGGTCCGCCGGGGAAGTGGCGGGCGTACTCGGTGAACAGGGGCAGCTTCTCCTTGCACGGGGTGCAGTTCGGGGAGAAGAAGGCGACAAGGGTGTCGCCTTCGATGTCGGCCAGGGTGAGTTCCTCGTCGTCGGCGCTGGTCACGGAGAAGTCGCCGACTTCCGCGCCGATGTCGAGACCGGCCGGGGCCTCCTCGTTCACCTTGGCGGAGATCAGGTTGGCGTGGTCCCGCAGGCGCTTGATCACGCCGACGGTGAGCAGCAGGTCGAGGGCGGCGAGCAGCCCGACCAGGGCCACTGCGGTGATCAGGAGGGACATGGCGGCTCCGTAGCGGGTCGAGGGTGCGTGGGGCGGGGCGGCGGTCAGACGGCCGCCGGCCTCAGGAGGTAGAGCAGGTCGTCGAGCAGCGTCACCAGGGCGCTGAGCAGCAGTCCCGCGAAGACGGCGGCCAGCACCGAGCCCGGGCGCAGGGGCCCGGTGCCGGCGGCGGCCACCGCGCCGGCGGTCGCACCGGCGGCGAGGAGCAGGTTGCGTACGAGGTGCCGGGCGCCGAGCGGGGTGGCCGAGGCGCCGAAGCACCGGCAGGGGGCGGGGGATCCGCGGCGCAGGGAACCGGCGATGGCCGCGGTGAAGGCGGTCAGGAGGACGGCCGCGAGGGCGAAGCCGCTCTGGTGCGCGAGGGGCTGGGGCAGGGCGAGGAGCGGAACGATCGCCGCCTCGCCCAGGACGACGAGCGCGGCGGCCGGCCGGGTCACGGTGCGGGAGAGCGGGAGCAGCTCCCGCACCGAGACGACGAAGGCGGCGTAGGCGCCGCGGCCGGCGGTCTTTCCGAGGACGGAGACCAGAAATACCGCCCCGATCAGGCAACGCATTCCGATGGCCAGATACAGCATGGTTCACCACCTGTGGAGTAGCCCGGGGGGCGGAATTTCAGCCGGCCTTATTCACTGCTGCCGCGCCACCGCAGGAATTCAGCGGCAGTCGATGTACTGGCAGTTCTGGCCGTTCCGGTCGCAGCAGGCCTCGCACGGGCGGTTGGCGCACTGCCAGCAGGCCTTGTAGTAGCGCACGTAGCAGACGGCCGCGGCGGCCTCGGTCTTCGGCGCGACCAGGGCGAGCAGGGTGTCGCCGAGGGCCTCGATCTTCTTGAACACGATGTCTCCCGTGTGTGTTGGGAATCGGAGTGCTTCTTCTTTCCGGAGATTCGCTTTCCTCTCTCCGTGGTCATTACCTTCGCGGATCCGGCCGCTGCCGGTCTTGTAGAAATTCAGCTTCCCGCCGCCGCGAGATAGCGGCCGAGCGTGGTGCCGGTCATGGACTTGAATTCACGGCTCAGATGGGACTGGTCGTGGAAGCCGGCCGCCGCGGCGAGTTCCGCGCCGGGCAGGCCGCCGCGCAGCAGCCGCAGCGCGTTGCGCAGCCGGATGACGCGCGCGCAGCCCTTGGGGGTCAGGCCGACCTGTTCGCGGAAGCGGCGCTCCAGCTGGCTCTGGCACCAGCCGACCTCGTGGGCCAGCTGCGGGATGGGGGCGCCGCCCGCGCTCGCGTGCAGGCCGCGCCAGGCCCGTACGACCGGCGGAGCGGGTGGCGGCCCGGCGGTCAGCAGCTCGGCGAGGGTCCGGTCGAGTACGGCGAACCGCGCGGGCGGACCGGAGGCCTCGGCCAGCCGTTCGCGCAGGGCGGCCGCCCGCGGCCCGATCAGTTCGGCGAGGTCGAGCGGGCCGCGGCCCAGCCGGGCCAGGGGATGGCCGCCGAAGAGGGTGTAGGCGCACCAGGGCGTGAGGGTCACCTCGACTCCGGCGACCGGGCCGCGGTGTTCGACGGCCAGCCCGCTGGTGCGCATCCCGCAGGCCACCGCGGTGTGCGCGGCGAGCGGCCCGGGGGTGTCGGGCGGGCCCAGCAGCAGCTCGCCCTCGGTCAGCAGGAGCAGGCTCACGGCGCCCGCGGGCACTTCCAGGTGCCGGCAGGGCGGGCCCTGGGCGCGCCGGAAGCCCCGGTAGCGCAGGACTCCGGGGCGGAGCGAGGGGGCGGGCCCGGCGTCGACCGACTCGCCGGGCGTGTGGGGACAGGCGGAAACGTCCACCGGGCTTCCTCCTCGGGAGGCCGTGGATGGGAGAGGGGTGGGGGGGGAGGCGAGCCGGGGAAGAGGGGCTCAGCGGCGCGGGGCGCGGCTGCCGTCGACCCCGATGGCCTGACCGGTGATGCCCCCGGCGAGCGGGGACAGCAGCAGGGCGGCGCCCGCCGCCAGGTCCTCGGCCGTGGCCCGCGGGCCCGGCGCGAGGAGGTTCACGGTGATGCCGTGGGCGTGCGGGGCGTCGGCCCACCGGCGGACCCGCGCGGCGAGCCGCGCGGGTCCGGTGACGACGATGCGCCCGGCCCGGCCGCCGCGGGCCATGGCGCGGGCCGTCTCGGCGACCAGGGCGGCGGCGGGCACGCCGGCCGTCGCGTCCACGGCGAGGGCGTCGATGCGCTGGAGGTCGTCCATGACGGCGGCGACGAGGCGCCGGGGGCCGCTGTCGGCGCCGGGAGCCATCAGGTAGGGCAGGGCGGTGGCGGCGCCCGGGGCTTCGTCGCGTCCCAACTCGGCGCAGATCTCGCTGACTTCGAGGACCGAGGCGCCCGCGACGGCGAGCCGGGCGCCGTCCGCGGACAGCGCCCGGCACAGCGGCCCGCCGAAGGCGTGGCAGCGGGTGACCACCAGGGCGACGCGGCCGGTCGGCGCGCGGAAGGGGTCAGGCATGCGCGGCGGCGCCCGGGGCGGGGGCCGGCTTCGGCGCGATGTTCCAGATGAAGTCGTCGTTGCCGGTGCCGGTGCCGGTCCCCGGGTCCGCTCCCTCGGCGAGGTCGGCGGTGTACGCGCCGCCGCCCGCCGGGCCTTGGGCCGCCGCCGCGTGCAGCGGCACGAGGACCGCCACGGCGAGCGCGGCGGTGGCGGCACATCGTCCGGCGTGGAACGTGATGCTGGGCATGGGTCCCCCTGAAAGGTCTGTGGCGCGTGGTCCGGCGCCGTCCCGGGCGGGTGCCCGGCCTGCTCCCAGAACAGCACCCGGCGGCGGCCCGCCCAAGGGCTGCCGCGCTGCAGCCGGATGCATGACACAAACCTGCCAAGCCCGTCCCGCACGGCTGGTTGTCGGAAAACCGGCTGGTGGGCCGTGCGGGCGGAGATGAGGCTTGGCCCTGGGTCTCGGCTCTGGGCCACGGGGAGCGGGGGCGGCCGTACGCGGACGCCCGCGAAGGGGGAGAGCAGATGCGGATACGTGCGTGTCCGGCGGGCACCTGGGAGTTCAGCGAACGGCTGCCGCACCCGGCGCTGCGGCCGGGCGTCCTGGCCTACCGCGGGTTCCGGCTCTCCCTCGGCCGGCCGCGCCGCCGGCTGGAGATCCCCTGCGCGGCGGTGACCGTCGTGCTGAACCTCGGACGCCGGCCGCTGCGGGTCCGGTCCGCGACGACCGGCCAGACCCTGGTGCACTCGTCCGCCCCGCTGGTCTCGGGCATGGTCTCCCGCCCCACCCTGGGCGAGCACGACGGCGAACTGCACGGCATCGAGGTGACCCTGCGCCCCTGGGCCGCGTTCCGGCTCTTCGGCGTCGACATGCACGAGCTGGGCAACACGGTCAACGAGACCTCCGCTCTGGCCGGGCACCGCTACCAGGACCTGTGCGAGGTCCTGGCCGGTACGCCCGGCTGGCCGGACCGGTTCCGGATCCTCGACGCGGCGCTGCGGCTGTGGATCCAGGCCGGCCCGGCGCCCTGCCCCCGCACCGTGTGGGCGTGGAACCGGCTGGAAGGCAGCGGCGGGACCCTGCCCGTGCACACGCTGGCCTCCGAGACCTCCTGGAGCGAACGGCAGTTGGAGCGCCGCTTCCGGGAACAGATCGGGCTCCCGCCGCGGACGGCGGCCCGGGTGCTCCGGATCCGCCGCGCCCTCGGCTCCCTGTCGGCGGGGATGCGCCCGGCCGAGGCCGCCGCCCTGGCCGGCTTCTACGACCAGGCCCATCTGAACCGGGACTTCAAGGCGATGACCGCCCACTCCCCCTCGCGCTTCCTGGCCCTGCGCGCGTCGGACGGGCCCGGCTCCGCCGAGGTGGACCGGGTCAGCGGCGAGGTCACCAGCGCCGTGCTGGCCTGCTGACCGGGCGGGCTCGCGCCGCCCGCGCACGGGCGTCGGGTTCGTCCAAGACAGCCCGCCCGGCGCCGTGGAACGCTACGGCGACCGCCCGCACAGCACCCCCGGACGCGGGCCGCCCCCTCGGAAGGGTGACGGGTATGACGCAGACCCAGTCGGCTCTCGACGCGGATGTCCTCGCGGTCTACCGGGCCGTGCTCCTGCACCGCGAGCAGCGCCCGGACCGGCTGGCCGAGCGGCTGTCGATCTCCGAGCAGCGCGTACGGGAGTCGCTCGACCGGCTGGTGGAGCTGGCCCTGCTGCGGCCGTCCTGGGACGATCCGGGCGACGTCCGTGCGGTCAGCCCCGACCTGGGCCTGGAGATGATGCTCCAGCGCGAACAGCAGGAACTGGCCCTGCGGCAGGAGCGGGTGGCCCAGACCCGCGCGGCCCTGACCCTGCTCGCCACCGAGTACGTGACGGCCGGCCGGGCGGATGCGGCGAGCGGGACGGAGGTCCTGCACGGCAAGGACGAGATCCGCACCCGGCTGGAGACCCTTGCCAGCCGTTGCGACCGCGAGGTGCTCTCGCTCCAGCCGGAGGGCTCGCTCACCCCGGAGGCCATCGAGGCGGGCCGGCCGCTCAACGAGCAGGCGATCCTGCGCGGGGTCCGGTTCCGCAGCATCTACCTGCACGCCATCGGCAAGGACCGGCAGGCGCTCACCTACCTGCGCTGGGCCAACGAGCACGGCGGGGAGATCCGGCTGGCGCCCACGCTGCCCATGCGGCTGCTCATCGTGGACGGCGTGGAGGCCGTTCTCCCGGGCGACGTCCAGGCGGGCCAGCCGACGGCGCTGCTGGTGCGCAGTGCGCCCGTGGTGCGGGCCCTGCACGCGCTGTTCACCGCGTACTGGAAGAGCTCCGAGACCCTGCAGGCGGCCGCGGAGGCCACCGGTCCGGCGCCGGACTCCCCGTCCCCGCAGGAGCGGGAGCTGCTGCGCATGCTCGCGGAGGGGGTCACGGACGCCGTGGTGGCCCGGGCCCTGGGGGTCTCGGTGCGGACCCAGCGGCGGATGGTGGCCGACCTCTCGGCCCTGGCCGGGGCGTCCAGCCGGTTCGAGCTCGGGGTGAAGGCGGCACGGCTGGGCTGGCTCTGAGCCGCCCGCGGCGCCGCCACGGGCACGGGCACGACGAGAAGCGGGCCACCCGATCCGGGTGGCCCGCTTCTTCACTGTGGAGCTAAGGAGAATTGAACTCCTGACCTCCTGCATGCCATGCAGGCGCTCTACCAACTGAGCTATAGCCCCTTGTCCTACCTTGCCGCCCGGCTTCCGTTTCCGGTTCCCCTTGGCGACGTCCCAAACATTACACGGTCATGGCCCTGGTCCAAAAATCGGTTTCCGTCGACCTCAGGCCATGCCCGGTTTGACCTATTCCGTCACGCTCGCGCGAACTGGTAGAACCGCTTGAGCGTGCAGTGCTCGTCGAGCAGCCGGCCGTAGATCGGCTCCCCTTCCAGCTCCCGGTACGTCTCGATCGGGTCGCCCTTTATGATCAGCGCCCGTGCGCATTCCTCGCACCAGTACTGGTAGTCGGGGTTGACCGGTTCCATGTCCCGCACGATCGGCGTGCCGTTGTTGCACCAGTCGCACCGCCGCCGGTGTGCACCCATCCGTCAGCGACTCCCTCCCGCATCGGGCCGTCGTCTCCCCCTCCGGCCGTCCGATTCTGCCATGCCGGTACGGGCCAGGTCAGCAATCGCAAAGGGTACAAAAGCAAGGATCCCGCCCCCTGTTGGGGACGGGATCCTGATTGTGGAGCTAAGGAGAATTGAACTCCTGACCTCCTGCATGCCATGCAGGCGCTCTACCAACTGAGCTATAGCCCCGCTCTCCGCCGCGCTCCCCCCGTCTCCGGTGTTCCGCGCTGCGAACAAGAAGAACTCTAGCCTGTGACCAGCCGGAAAGTGAAATCCGGGTGGAAGCCCCCGCGGGGAGCGGCACGGAGCCGCTCAGTCGTCGTCGCCGAGCACCGGTTCCGGCAGCGTGCCGGCGTTGTGCTCCAGCAGGCGCCAGCCGCGCGCGCCCTCGCCGAGGACGGACCAGCAGCAGTTGGAGAGCCCGCCCAGGCCCTCCCAGTAGGAAGACTCCAGGCCCAGCAGGCGGCCGATGGTCGTGCGGATGGTGCCGCCGTGGCTGACCACGACGAGCGTGCCGCCCTCCGGCAGCTGCCCGGCGTGCCCGAGCACCACCGGCGCGGCGCGGTCGGCGACCTCGGTCTCCAGCTCACCGCCGCCCCGGCGCACCGGCTCGCCGCGCTTCCACGCCGCGTACTGCTCGCCGTACTTCCCGAGGATCTCGTCGTGCGTCAGGCCCTGCCACTCACCGGCGTACGTCTCGCGCAGCGCCGCGTCGTGCGTCACGGGAAGCCCGGTGACGGCGGCCAGCTCCGCGGCGGTGGCCGCCGCGCGCCGCAGGTCGGAGGCCACGATGGCGTCCGGCTTCAGCGAGGCGAGCAGCCGGGCGGAGCGGCGCGCCTGCGCCACTCCGGCCTCGGTCAGCTCGATGTCCGTGGAGCCCTGGAAACGGCGTTCCAGGTTCCACGAGGTCTGACCGTGCCGCCAGAGGACGATCTTCCTGCCGGACCTGCCCGTGGTGGTCGCGCTCAGAACAGATCACCGTCCTGCTCGTCGTCGCCGGCCGCCTCGCGCAGCTTGGCGTGCTCCTCGGCCTTGCCGATGGTGAGCTTGGCGTCCTCGGGGAGCTCGATCTCGGGGCAGTCCTTCCACAGGCGCTCCAGCGCGTAGAAGACCCGCTCCTCGCTGTGCTGGACGTGGACGACGATGTCGACGTAGTCGAGCAGGATCCAGCGGGCGTCGCGGTCGCCCTCGCGGCGCACCGGCTTGGCGCCGAGCTCCTTGAGCAGGCGCTCCTCGATCTCGTCCACGATCGACTTGACCTGGCGGTCGTTGGGCGCCGAGGCGAGCAGGAAGGCGTCGGTGATCGACAGCACGTCGCTGACGTCGTACGCGATGATGTCGTGCGCGAGCCGGTCGGCCGCGGCCTGGGCGGCGGCGGTGATGAGCTCGATGGAGCGGTCCGTGGCGGTCACTGGCCATGCTTTCGGGTTGGCGGGCAGATCCTTACAAGGGTCTCATGTACCGCCGACCCCGCCCGCGCGGAACGTTCCGCGCGGGCGAACCCGCATGTCAGAGCCGCGCAGGGGGGTCAGGACGCCTTGTAGTCCCTGCCCAGGACCACCACGATGTCCGCGTTCACGGCGTTCTCGGCCTTCTTGACGGCGGTCTCGGGCAGCCCCAGCGTCTTGGCGACCTCGACCGCCCGGTCCTTCTGGGCGTCGTCCTGGTAGGTGATCTGCGAGGCGGCCGCGCTCTTGTCCGCCTTGCCCCCGTCCACGAAGTCGTAGCCGCCGTTCAGCAGCGCCGCCTTCGCCGCGACCTGCGCCTTCTCGTCGCCCGTGGCGTCCTTCAGCCCGACGCGCGCGGCGGCCCCGGGCTGCCCCTCCGTGACGGAGCCGCCGAGGACCTCCTTGACCACCTTCTTCGTGGCCTCGTCGGTCAGGGCCCCGTCGGCCTTCACGCCGAGGACGTCGGTGCGGTAGGCGCCCACCTTGGCGTGCGCGCCGAGCCGCGACAGCAGGGCGCCGAGCGTCTGCGCGTTCAGGGCCGGGTCGAGGATCTGGCCCATGCTCTCGACCGTCACCGCGGCCGCCTTCGGATCGCTCGGGACCTTGCGCAGGACCGCGTACAGCACCTTGCCCATGCGCTCCAGCTGCTTGGCCTCCGGTTCGCCCTGGGCCTGGTACGTGGCGTACGCGACGGCCATCGGGCCGCTCAGGCTCTGCTTCTGGCCCTGGGCGACGGCCGGCGTCTTGGCCGCGTCGTCGGCCGGGACCGCCGTGTCGGTGTCCACCTCGATGCCGCCGACCAGCTCGACCAGGTTCTCCAGGAAGGGGGTGTCCAGCCGCCAGGTGCCGCCGATGTGCGTGCCGAGCACGGAGTCGAGGGCCTCGCGGGTGCCGAGGCCGCCCTCCACGGCCTTGGCGAGACCGGTCGCGGTCCCGTCCGGGCCGGGCACGCCGAGGGTGTCGGGCAGCAGGACGGTGGCGCCCTGCTTGGCGGTGACGTTGTCGACGAGCAGCGCCGAGGAGGTCCCGCCCTTCTTGGTGTGGTACACGTGGACGACGATCATGTCGCGCTTCTGCGGCCCGGCGGCGGCGGTCGCGCCGCTGTCCTGCTTCCCCGGACCGTCGAGGAAGGGCAGCTTGCCCGCGTACCAGAGGTAGCCGAGGCCGGCGACGACGAACACCGCGAGGACGACGATCAGCGCCACCACCCGGTTGCGGCCGCGGCGGCGGGCCTCCTCGCGGCGCTCGGTCCGGCTCTCGGTGAACTTGAGCCAGTCGATGACGTCCTCGGACTCCTCGTCCGGCTGGTCGATGAAGGCGAACATCTCGGTGCGGTAGTCCCGCCCCGCCTCGGACCCCGCGTCGGGCCGGCGCGGCTCGGGGACCTGCGCGGACCGCTGCCGCTCCGCCTCGGGCTCCGGCTGGTGCCGGGGCTCGGGGGCCGCCTGCTGCGGGATCCACTGCTGGGCCTGCTGGGTCTGCTGGGCCTGGTGCGCTTGCTGGGCCTGCTGCGGGTCGTAGCCGTAGTCGGGGGCCTGCTGCTGCGCGTAGTCCTGCGCGGGGTCGGCGTAGTACTGCTGCTGGGGCTGCTGCCCGTACCCCTGCGCCTGGTAGTCGTAGCCGTACTGCTGCTGTGCGTAGTCCTGGGCGGGCTGGGCGGGCGCCTGGCCGTACACCGGCCGCCCGTACGCGTCGTAGCCGATGAGCTGCTGCTCGTGGGTGGCGTACGGGTCGTACGGATCCTGTCGGTCGTTCACCGAGGCCCCTCTCTTCCCGGAAGCTCAGGCTCCCCGGTACAGCTCACGCTTGTCGATGTAGCGCACCACGCCGTCGGGCACCAGGTACCAGACGGGGTCCCCCTCGGCGACCCGGGCGCGGCAGTCCGTCGAGGAGATGGCCAGCGCGGGCACCTCGACCAGGGAGACGCCGCCCTCGGGCAGTCCGTCGTCGGTGAGGACGTGGCCGGGCCGGGTGACCCCGATGAAATGGGCGAGGGAGAACAGCTCTTCGGCGTTCCGCCAGGTCAGGATCTGGGCGAGCGCGTCGGCACCGGTGATGAAGAACAGGTCGGCGTCGTCGTTCAGCGCCTTCAGGTCCCGCAGGGTGTCGATCGTGTACGTCGCTCCGCCGCGGTCGATGTCGATGCGGCTCACCGAGAACTGCGGGTTCGAGGCCGTGGCGATGACGGTCATCAGGTAGCGGTCCTCGGCGGGCGAGACGGCACGCTGCGACTTCTGCCAGGGCTGGCCGGTCGGCACGAACACCACCTCGTCGAGGTGGAACAGCGCGGCCACCTCGCTGGCGGCCACCAGGTGCCCGTGGTGGATCGGGTCGAATGTGCCGCCCATGACCCCGAGCCGGCGCTTGACCGGGCCGGTAGGCGTCTCCTGCTCTCCCATGAGCGCAGAGCCTACTGGCCCGGACGGCTCGGCGGTCCAGGTCGGGGCGCTCTAGCGGTCCCGGTTCAGGCGCGTGGTGACCCAGAGCATCAGGAGCAGGATGACGAGCGCGCCGCCGCCGGTGAGGTAGGGGTTCAGGCTGTCGTGGTTGCCGCCGTGCTGCCCGGCCCCCTCCGAGGCGAGGACGACCAGGTTGTGGGCGGTGGAGGAGAGGCTCATCAGGCAGGTACCTATCGAGTCGGGAGCGGGCGGAGACTTCGCTCACATCGTATGCGGGGGCCTGGGGCACGCTCACGCCGACTCAGGCGTTGGAGAGGATAGACGCAGGGCCACGCAGGTCGATCCAGGGGAGGGCGCTATGACGCAGACAGGCTTCGAGAAGGTGCCGGCGCGGGACCGCAGGAGGTTCCCCGGCATCTCCTCGCGGGCGTACGAACACCCGGCGGACCGTTCGGCGCTGGTCGCGCTGCGCAAGCTGAGCGGTTTCGACACGGTGTTCAAGGCCCTGAGCGGGCTGCTTCCGGAGCGGAGCCTGCGGCTGCTGTTCCTGTCGGACTCGGTGCGGGTCGGCGAGACCCAGTTCCCGCACCTGTACGAGATGCTCCGCGACGCCTGTTACATCCTGGACCTGGAGAAGGTCCCGCAGATGTACGTGCAGCAGGACCCGAAGCCCAATGCCATGTGCATCGGGCTGGACGAGCCGATCATCGTGGTGACGACGAGCCTGGTCGAGCTGCTCGACGAGGAGGAGATGCGGGCGGTGGTGGGCCACGAGGTGGGCCACGCCCTGTCCGGGCACGCGGTGTACCGCACGATCCTGCTGTTCCTGACGAACCTGGCGCTGAAGGTGGCGTGGATCCCGCTGGGCAATGTGGCGATCATGGCGATCGTGACCGCGCTGCGGGAGTGGTTCCGCAAGTCGGAGCTGTCGGCGGACCGGGCCGGGCTGCTGGTGGGGCAGGACCTCCAGGCCTCGATGCGCGGCCTGATGAAGCTCGCGGGCGGCAACCACATCCACGAGATGAACGTGGACGCCTTCCTGGCCCAGGCGCAGGAGTACGAGTCGAGCGGCGATCTGCGCGACTCCGTCCTGAAGATCATGAACATGCTGCCGCGCACGCACCCCTTCACCACGGTGCGGGCGGCCGAGCTGAAGAAGTGGTCGGAGAACCGCGACTACCAGCGGATCATGGACGGCCACTACCCGCGCCGCGAGGAGGACAAGGACACCTCGGTGTCCGACTCCTTCCGGCAGTCCGCCGCGCACTACGCCGACTCGGTGCGCACCAGCAAGGACCCGCTGTTCAAGCTGGTCGGCGACATCGCGGGCGGCGCGGCCGACATGGGCGGCAAGCTCCGCGACAAGTTCACGGGCGCCGGCCCGGGGTCCGGGTCCGGCAGCGGCGAGGGCAGGGGCGGGGCTACGGAGCAGGGCTGACCGGCTCCCTCGGCGGGGTCGCGGGCTGCGTCTCGGCGGGCGGCGTCTGGGCGGGCTGTTGCGTCTCGGCGGGCGGCGTCGTCGGCGGGGCCAGCACGCCGCACAGCCCTGCCGTGCGGCGCGGCTGCCCGGTGGCGTACGGGTCGCTCGCGGCCGGGCCGACCGTGGTCGGACCGGCTCCGGCCGGCAGCGGGCGGAAGGCGTCGGCCGGGTCGCTGGAGCAGGCCTGCGGCCCGGCCACCACATAGGCCGTGACCAGCTCCGCCCGCCGGGCGCCCAGGTCCTCCCGGTCGAAGCGCAGCCGCAGCTCGCGGCGGACGGTGAACAGCGAGGCCCCGTCGACCGCCGCGGGGGCTCCGCCGGCCGGGCGCACGGCGTACACGAAGGTGTGGTCGGTGAGCACCTCGAGCGCGTCCGGGTTCACCTCGGCGAAGGCGAGGGTGCCGCTCACCCGGACCCGGGAGTCGGCCACGACGGCCGTGGCCGGGTCGAAGCGGACCAGCCAGCCGGTGGCGGCGTGCCGGCCGTCGCCGGAGGGCGCGGTCATGCTGCGGTCGAACTGGTCCAGCTGGTCCGGGTCGAGCAGCACTCGCACCGGCCGGGAGGCGGCCGAGGCCAGGACGTCGGGGTCCAGCGAGGACTGCACCAGGTAGTCCTTGGCGATGGACAGCGCGGTGACGACCTGGGCGTCGGTGAAATGGTGCGTGCGGCGCACGGCCGGCAGGGTGATCCCGGCCGCCCCGACGCGGTACTCGGCGGCGGGGCCGTTCGCGTACAGGTCGGCGGGCCGTCCGCCGGGCACGGCCACCGCGGGTGCCAGCGGGACGACTGTGCTGCTGAACGGCTCCGCGGGACCGCCGGGCGGCGGGACGTACGGGTTGCGCAGCCCCATGTAGACGGCGCAGGCGAAGGCCGTGGCGATGAGCAGCACGAGCACCATGCCCTGGCGGGCACCGCGGCCGGGGGTGCTGGTCCGGGGGGCGGAGCCGCCGGAGGACCACATGGAGCGGCTGCGGACGGCCCGGGCGTGCTCGCCCATGCGCTCCTGCGCGGAGTACTCCTGGAGCCGGGCAGCGCGGACGAAGTCCTCGTCGAACACCACCGAGCGGAGCTCGTCCGACCGGAACTCGTCGTCACCACCGCCGATGCCCTCGGGGGTGCCGTTGGGTGGGTCTCCTGGCACGGCCATCGCTTCTCCCCGCTGTCCCCGCTTCAGAGAAGCCCCCAGCTCCGACATTCATGCGAGTGGGGTCGTACTTTCAGGGTTGGCGGTCGGAGGGGTACGTAAACGCGCCGACGCCGGTGACTTCCCTCAGCGGCGTACTGGCGGGCGCGGGGGCCGGCTCCGCCTCGCCCGCGGCGCTGCGGTAGACGGCGCTGAAGGCGAGCGCGACCATGCCGAGGCCCATCACGAAGGCGAGCACCCAGGCGACGGGGCGCAGCCAGGGCGAGCGGCCGCGATAGGGGCGCAGACTGCCGCCGTAGGCCCCGTACGGGCCGTAGGAGCCCTCGGCGGCGCCGTGGCCCCGGTCGTGCTCCCAGCCGTCGTCGAGGCCGTAGCCGTCGGAATGGCCGTATCCGTAGCCGTCGTAGTCGTCGTCGCCCGTCCAGCCTCCGGCGACGGCCCGGGCGGCTTCCGCCTCGGCGCGCGCCCGGTCGGCGGCCCGCTGGCGCTCCGCGGCGCTCGGCTCATGGATCTCGGCGTTCCGGACGAAGGCCTCGTCGAACACCACGGAGGCGAAGTCCTTGTCCGCGCCTCCGCGGTCGTCGTCGGGCTCCCCGTCGTCCGGGAACTTGCCCCCCACGTCGTCCGGCACGGGACCAGCGTAGACCTGGGGGCCTGCTTTGGGCAGGGTGTGCGCCGAAATCCGGCCACGCCGTGTTGGGGCGGCGATTACCTGACGTGACCGTCGCCGGTGACGATGTACTTGGTGGAGGTCAGTTCGGGAAGGCCCATCGGGCCCCTGGCGTGCAGCTTCTGCGTGGAGATGCCGATCTCGGCGCCGAAGCCGAACTGGCCACCGTCCGTGAACCGGGTGGAGGCATTCACGGCAACCGTGGTCGAGTCGACCAGCTGGGTGAAGCGGCGCGCGGCGGCCTGCGAGGTGGTGACGATGGCCTCGGTGTGGCCGGAGGTCCAGCGGCGGATGTGGGCGACGGCGTCGTCGAGGGAGTCCACGACCCCGGCGGCGATGTCGTAGGACAGGTACTCGGCCGCCCAGTCCTCGTCGGTGGCGGGCAGGGCGGTGGCCTTGGTGTCCGCGGCGGCGGCGAGGACCCGGGCGTCGCCGTGGACGGTGACGCCCGCGTCGGCGAGTGCGTCGAGGGCGCGCGGGAGGAAGGCGTCGGCGATGTCGCGGTGGACCAGCAGGGTCTCGGCGGAGTTGCAGACGGAGGGCCGGCTGGCCTTGGAGTTGACGAGGATCTCCACGGCCATGTCGAGGTCGGCCTGCGCGTCGACGTAGACGTGGCAGTTGCCGGTACCGGTCTCGATGACCGGGACGGTGGACTCCTCGACCACGGTCTTGATGAGGGAGGCACCGCCGCGCGGGATGAGCACGTCGACGAGGCCGCGGGCGCGCATCAGCTCGCGGACCGAGTCGCGGGACTCGCCGGGGACGAGCTGGACCGCGTCGGCGGGCAGCCCGGCGGCGGCCACCGCGTCGCGCAGGATGCCGACGAGCGCGGTGTTCGAGGCGTACGCGGAGGAGCTGCCGCGCAGCAGGACGGCGTTGCCGGACTTGAGGCAGAGGGCGGCGGCGTCGACGGTGACGTTGGGACGGGCTTCGTAGATGATGCCGACGACGCCGAGGGGGACCCGGATCTGCCGGAGGTCGATGCCGTTGGGCAGGGTGCTGCCGCGGACGACCTCTCCGACGGGGTCGGGGAGGGCGGCGACGTCCCGTACGTCGGAGGCGATGGCCGCGACCCGCTCGGGGGTCAGCGTGAGGCGGTCGATGACGGTCTCGCTGGTGCCGGCGGCGCGGGCCTTGCCGGTGTCGACGGCGTTGGCCGCGATGATCTCGGTCGTACGGGCCTCCAGCGCGTCCGCGATCGCCAGCAGGGCCGCGTCCTTGGCGGACCGCGGGAGCGGGGCGATGGCGGCGGCCGCGGTGCGGGACCGCTGCGCGGTGGCGAGGACGGGCGAGGTGGCCGTGGCGGCATCGAGCGAGGTCATGCCGCCCAGGGTAGTCCCCGGCCGTCCCCCGGCCGATGGGGTTTCCAGCCCCCGAGACGGCCGGACCCGCGCCTCGAACTCCCCCGGCTTGCGCCGGGAGGGCCACGGGCGGGGCGGATCGTCAGTACGGGTGGACGCCGACCGGGTGGGCCGGGGGCGGGCCGTAGCCCTCGGCCACGCGCTGGTGGTAGGTGGCGCGGTCGATGACCTCCAGGCCGACGATCTCCCAGGGCGGGAGCTGCGCCGACGAGCGGTGTTCGCCCCAGAGCCGGAGGGCGACGGCGGCCGCGTCGTGCAGGTCGCGGGCCTCCTCCCAGTACCGGATCTCGGCGTGGTCGTCGGCGTACCGGCTCGTCAGCAGGAAGGGATGGTCGTGGGCCAGTTGTTCCAGTCCGCGCCGGACGTCCGACAGCGGGGCCGGCTTGCCGGAGACGCTCAGGGTCACGTGCCACAGGCGCGAGTCGTGGTCCCGCTCGTCCCCGCCGCCGCCGCCGTCACCGTCCCCCGGACCGACACTGGTCAGCGCTCGTCTCACCAGCCGCCTCCTGTCTCTGCCACGCGTGTCGCCCGCCTTTCACAGTTGACCAGCCCACGGCCCGCCGCGCGGCGGTTTTGCCGAACCTCAGCCCTGGAGCAGGACCAGATCGTCCCGGTGGACGACCTCCCGCTCGTACGCGGGTCCGAGTTCCCGCGCGAGCTCTCGGGTGGAGCGGCCGAGGAGCTGCGGGAGCTCCTTGGCATCGAAGTTGACCAGGCCCCGGGCCACGGCGCGGCCGTCGGCGGAGCGCAGCTCCACGGGGTCCCCGGCGACGAAGTCGCCTTCGACCGCCGCGATCCCGGCGGGCAGCAGCGAGCTGCCGCGCTCGGTGACCGCGCGCACCGCCCCGTCGTCGAGGACCAGGTGCCCCTGGGGCGTGGACGCGTGCTGGAGCCAGAGCAGCCGGTCCGCCGAGCGGCGGCCCGTGGCGTGGAAGTGCGTGCCCGTGGCGCGCCCGGCCAGGGCGTCGGCGGCCTGGCTGGCGGAGGTCAGTACCACCGGGATCCCGGCGGCGGCCGCGATCCGGGCCGCCTCGACCTTGGTGACCATGCCGCCGGTGCCCACGCCCGCCTTGCCCGCGCTGCCGATGGAGACGTGTGCGATGTCCTCGGGGCCGCGGACCTCGTCGATGCGGGTGGTGCCGGGCTGGGACGGGTCGCCGTCGTAGAGGCCGTCCACGTCGGACAGCAGCACCAGCAGGTCGGCCCGGACCAGGTGGGCGACCAGGGCCGCGAGCCGGTCGTTGTCGCCGAAGCGGATCTCGTCCGTGGCGACGGTGTCGTTCTCGTTGACGACGGGCAGCGCGCCCATGGCCAGCAGCTGGTCCAGGGTCCGGTAGGCGTTGCGGTAGTGCGCCCGCCGGCTGGTGTCGTCGGTGGTGAGGAGCACCTGGCCGACGCGGACGCCGTAGCGGGCGAAGGAGGCGGTGTACCGGGCGACGAGCAGGCCCTGCCCGACGCTGGCGGCGGCCTGCTGCCGGGCGAGGTCCTTGGGGCGGCGGCGCAGTCCGAGCGGGGAGAGTCCGGCGGCGATGGCTCCGCTGGAGACGAGGACGATCTCCTTCTCCCCGCCGCTGCGCGCCTTGGCCAGGACGTCGACGAGCGCGTCCACCCGGTCGGCGTCGAGTCCCCCGGCCGCGGTGGTCAGGGAGGAGGAGCCGACCTTGACCACGATCCTGCGGGCGTCCACGACACCTTGCCTAGCCGCTGACACGTCTGTCCCCTTGCCCCTTGCCGAAATGCCTGCCTGCTCAAATCTACGGGGTGGGGCGGGACGGCTGCGCGGGGGTTTCAGACCCTGGACCGCCCGGCCCCGGCGGGCTCGGACTCCGTTGTCCGGGCGGCGCCGGGGACGAGGATCCTGCGCGAGATGAGGAAGGTGAAGGGGATGGCCACGACCGCCGCGACCAGCGGGGCGATCCGGGTGTCCATCCCGGCCCAGGCCACCAGGGCGTAGAGGCCTACCGACTGGATCACGTAGTTCGTGACGTTCGTCAGCGGGAAGAGGAAGAACTTCTTCCATGTGGGCCGGGTCCGGTAGGTGAAGTAGGTGTTCATGAAGAACGAGCCGATCATCGCCAGCACGAAGGCCAGGGAGTAGGCGGCGAAGTACGGCATCCACGGGTGCAGCAGCAGGTAGATGCCGAAGAAGGTGCCGGTGTTGACCCCGCCCACCAGGGCGAAGCGGAAGATCTGGCCGAGCTGGTCCTTGCGGCTGGTGTTCATCGGGGGCTGCGCTCCGAGCCGCGCTCGGCGATCGAGGCCTCCATCGCGCGGGCCGCGCCGCCCGCGCGCACCGCGCCGTCCGCCCGCTCCGCCCCGTGCGCTTCCTTCACCAGGAAGTGCGGCCGGCGCTTGGTCTCGTAGTAGATGCGGCCGATGTACTCGCCGATCAGCCCGAGCATGATCATCTGCACGCCGCCCAGGCCGGTGATGATCGCCACGAGGGTGACGTAGCCCGGGGACTCCACGCCGTTGGTGATCGCCATGGCGGTGATCCACAGCGCGTACAGGCCGGTCATGGCGACCAGCGACACGCCGAGCCAGATCCCGATCCGCAGCGGCCGGTTGTTGAAGGAGATCAGGCCGTCCATGCCGTAGTTCAGCAGGGAGCCGAACTTCCACTTCGTCTCGCCGGCCTCGCGCTGCGCGTTGCGGTAGTCGAAGTGGACGGTGTCGAAGCCGATCCAGGAGAACAGGCCCTTGGAGAAGCGGTTGTACTCGGGCAGCGACAGCAGCGCGTCCACGGCCGGGCGCGAGAGCATCCGGAAGTCGCCGACCCCGTCGGTGAGCTCGACGTCGACCCAGCGGTTCACGCCGCGGTAGTACAGGCGGCTGAGGGCCGAGCGGACCTTCTTGTCCCCCTCGCGCGTGCGGCGGGCGATGATCTGGTCGTGGCCCTGCCGGTAGTAGTCGAGCATGGTCGCGATCAGCTCCGGCGGGTGCTGGAGGTCGGCGTCCATGATCACCACGGCGTCGCCGGTGGTCTCGCGCAGGCCGGCGAGCATGCCGGCCTCCTTGCCGAAGTTCCGGCTGAAGGAGACGTAGCGCGTCCGGTCGCCGTGCTCGGCCGCGATCTTCCGGAGCTTGCCGAGGGTGCCGTCGCGGCTTCCGTCGTCGACGTAGCAGACCTCGTAATCGACGGGCAGGGCGTCGAGGACCTTGCGGATCTCCACGTCGAAGCTGTCGATGACGGCCTCTTCGTTGTAGCAGGGGACAACTACGGACAGCTTCGACATGAACACTTCCTGCTGGGTCCGAACGGGTGATTGTCGGCGACCGGACCCGCCCCTCACCTCTTCCTAAGAAGTATGCACGCCGGGAGTCGGCCTGCCGGAGACGAGTGCGGCGCACGGTAGCGTGGACGAGATAAGCGGAATGAGCTGAACGAAACGAAGGGATCGAGGTGCACGTGCCCGACGTCTCCGTGGTCGTCATCGTCTACAACGACGCAGAGCGTCTGTCGACAGCAGTCCAGTCGGTTTTGGACCAGACCCTGCACGGGGTCGAGGTCGTGATCGTCGACGACTGCAGCAAGGACCGGTCGTACGCGGTCGCCCAGGAACTGGAATCCGCGCATCCGGGGAGAGTGCGCGCCTTCCGGCTGCCGGAGAACAGCGGCGGCTGCGGCGCGCCCCGCAACCACGGCATCCAGCAGGCCACCGGCACGTACGTCATGTTCCTGGACAGCGACGACGTCCTCGAGCGCAACGCCTGCCGGAACATGCTGGACGCCGCCGAGCGCACCGGCTCCGACCTGGTCTCGGGCATGTGCGTCCGGGTGCACCTGGACAACCGGTGGGAGAAGACCACCGAGTGGTACCCGTGGATCTACTCCCGCACCCGCACGCTGGAGTCGATCACCGAGTTCCCCGACCTGCTGGTCTACGACACGCTCTCCACGAACAAGTGCTACCGGCGCGCGTTCCTGCTGGAGCAGGGCCTGGAGTTCCCGGTCGGGATCCACTACGAGGACCTGCTGTTCTCCGCCCAGGCGTACGTCGCCGCCCGCCGCATCACGCTGATCCCGAACCGGGTCTACTTCTGGAACGTGGTCGAGAAGGCCGCGGCCAAGTCGATCAGCAACCGGCGCCACGAGATCGCGAACTTCGTCCACCGGATGGAGATCCACCGGCGCGTCGACGAGCTGCTGGCGGCCAAGGGCCACACGGACATCAAGTCCGCGAAGGACGCCAAGTTCCTCAAGCACGACCTGGTCCTGCACCTGCGCGACCTGCCCCTGCTGGGCGACGCGTACCGCCAGGAGTTCGCCCGGCTCGCCAACGGCTACCTCGCCGGGATCGACCCGGCCGCGTACGAGAACGTCACCTACCTCCAGGCCATCTGCGCCTACCTGCTGGGCAAGGAGGACTGGGACAACCTGATCCCGGCCGCCGACGCCATGACCAACAAGGGCCGGCTCTCCTCCCCGCTCGCCGAGCGGGACGGGCGCGTCTACTGGTGCGGCGAGCACCTCGACGACGCGGAGGCCCGGCGGATACTGGACGTCACCGAGCAGGGCTTCCACACCACCCCGCTCCCCTCCCTCACGCTGGGGAACCGTCTCACCTCCTACGAGGACGACGGCCGCGGCAGCGTCACGCTCTCCGGCGCCGTCGTGAACCCGCTCGGCCGGATCCCGGCCGACGCGGAGCTGAAGGCCTCGCTCGAGTTCCGCGCCCGCCGGCAGATCGGCGTGCGTTCTTTCAGCTTCCCGGTGGCAACCGTCCGGCACGCCGGTGACACGATCGAGTGGACCGGCACGGCCGACATCGGCAGCACCGTCCGCCCGCTCGGGATCATCGACGCGGTCTGGGACGTCCGGCTGAAGCTGACCGCCGGGAGCGACAAGATCACCACCCGTGTCTCGGTCGGCGGCGTCGACCTGGATTCGGCGGCCCGCCTGCGCGTGCGGCCGCGGCTGACCCGGCTGGTCTCCGACCGCTTCGCTCCGGAGGTCACCAAGAAGGGCAACCTCTCCTACGTCCTGGCCGCCGAGAGCGCCGCCGCGGTCCGCACCCAGAGCCTGATCAACAACGCCATACAGGGCAGGGCGGCGAACGTGGTCAAGCGGGGCCTGCGCAAGGCCCTGCGGGTGCGCCGGAGCATGGGGTCCGGCGAGCAGAAGGTGAAGGTCTACCACGAGGTCTTCTCGAAGCTGCCGGTCAAGAAGGGCACGGTCGTCTTCGAGAGCCACATGGGCAAGCAGTACAGCGACAGCCCCAAGGCGATCTACGAGGAACTGGTGCGCCAGGGAGCCCCGTTCGAGGCGATCTGGTCCTACGCGGGCGCCCGCCCCACCGGCTTCCCCAAGGAGGCCACCCTGGTGCGCCGCTGGAGCTGGCCCTACCTGCGGGCGCTGGCCCAGGCCGAGTTCTGGGTCGACAACCAGGGCTTCCCGCTGGCCCTCGCCAAGCGGCCCGGCACCACGTACATCCAGACCTGGCACGGCTCCGCGCTCAAGCGGATGGGCTTCCACGAGCCCCGCACCAAGGCGCAGGGCCGCGCGGGCCAGGCCCGGTTCCAGGCGGCCGTCGACCGCTTCGACCACTTCCTGATCCGCTCCGAGCACGACACCCGCACCCTCGCCAAGGCCTTCAGGCTGCGCGACGAGGTGCTGCTGCGCACGGGCTACCCGCGCAACGACGCCCTCGTCGAGGCGCACCGCGGCGAGGCGGACAGCGGTGAGCGGGTCCGCGGCCCGCTGGCCGCCGAGCTCGGCATCGACCCCGACAAGAAGGTGCTGCTGTACGCGCCGACCTTCCGGGCGGGCGCGGACGGCGCGGTGGAGGGCTTCGCCTTCCCCTTCGACGTGGAGGAGTTCGCCGACCGGCTCGGCGACCGCTTCACGCTGCTGGTGCGCACCCACTACCTCAACAGCGTCTCGCTGCCCCCGTCGGTCGCGGGCCGGGTGATCGACGTGTCGCGGCACCACGACATCACCCCGCTGCTGGCCCTCGCCGACGGACTGATCACCGACTACTCGTCCGTGATGTTCGACTACGCGGTCCTGGACCGGCCGATGCTGTTCTTCGCGTACGACTACGAGAAGTACGCGGGCGACATCCGCGGCACGTACTTCGACCTGAAGGAGAAGGCCCCGGGCCCGGTGGTGGCGACGGCGGACGAACTGCTGCAGGCGCTCTCCGCCTTCGAGGAGGCGGACGCCAAGTACGCGGAGGCCCGGCAGCGCTTCCTCACCGAGTTCGGCGAGTACGACCGCGGGGACGCGGCCCGCCAGATCGTCGAGAAGTTCTTCACCAGGAGCGGCAAGTGAGCCAGCAGACCGCCACCCCGGGCCGTGACATCTTCCTCGTCTCCAACAACGTCGACGAGCTCGGCGGTGTGACCACCTGGTCCCACCAGATGGCCCGGCTGTTCACCGAGCGCGGGCACAAGGTCCACATCGTCGGCATCGCCCCGGTCGCCGAGGAGATCCGGCAGAAGCTGCCCGAGGACCTCCCGTACGAGATGACCACCCTGTACGACGCCCACCCGCCGGCGGCACGCCGGCTGCACGGGATCAGGGGCCGGCTGAACGCGCCCGAGCGGCGCCGCCAGGCCGCCCGGCGGGCGCGGATGCGGGCCAAGGCGGAGACGCTGAGCGAGCTCTTCCGCGCCGCCCGCCCCGGCGGCGTGGTGATCGTCACCCAGGTCTGGGCGATGGAGTGGGTGGCGCTCGCCGACACCAAGGGGCTCAGCGTCGTCGGCATGAGCCACGAGTCCTTCGAGGCCAGCCAGAAGTCCACCCGCGGTGAGCGGGTCCGCCGCCACTACCCCGAGGTCGACCGGCTGCTCGTGCTGACCGCCGAGGACGCGGACCTGTGGATCCGGTCGGGCATGGAGAACGTCGGCAGCATGCCGAACCCGCTGCCCTTCATGCCGCGGTCCCCCGCCCCGCGCACCGCGAACGTCGTCGCCAGCGTCGGCCGCCTCGCCTTCGAGAAGGGCGTGGACCTGCTGCTGGACGCGTGGGCCGACGCCGTCCCGCACCACCCCGACTGGGTCCTGCGGATCTACGGGGCGGGCCTGGAGGAGGCGGCCCTGCGGGCCCACTGCACCGCGCTGGGGCTGGACGACTCGGTGGAGTGGATGGGCAGTACGGACGATGTGCTGGGCGCGCTGCGCGGCGCGTCGGTCTTCGCCCAGGCCTCCCGGGCCGAGGGGTTCCCCATCACCCTGCTGGAGGCGATGGCGGCCGGGGTGCCGGTGGCCGCCTTCGACTGCGCGCCGGGCGTGCGGGAGATCGTCACGCACGGCGAGGACGGGCTGCTGGCCCGGCTGGGCAACACGATGGAGCTGGCCGGGCACCTCAACGCGCTGATGTCGGACCGCGAGCTGCGCGACCGGCTCGGCGACACCGCCTTCCGGTCGGTGCAGCGCTACTCCAGCGCCGAGATCACCGACCGGTGGGAAGCCCTGTTCTCGTTCCTGGAGCGCTGAGCGCCACAGCCGGGCCCGACCCGAAACCGCCCGCCCCGGATGCGTCCGGGGCGGGCGGTTTCCTCTGCGGCCGGTGGCATCAGGCCTGGTGGACGTCCTTGTGGGCGTCCGAGCGGGCGGCCTTGTTGGCCTCCCAGCCCGCCCAGGCCGAGATGACCATCTCGCGGACGTCGTGCCGGGCCTTCCAGCCCAGCTCACCGGTGATCTTGTCGGCCGAGGCCACGACCTTCGCCGGGTCGCCGGGACGGCGCGGGCTGATCACCGGGGCGTGGTCGTGCCCGGTGTTCTCGTTCAGCAGCTGGACCATCTCGGCCACGGAGACGCCCTCCCCGCGGCCGATGTTGACGGTGAGGTCCTTGTAGTCCCCGGCCGCCGCCCACTCGGCGAGCTTGCGGGCCGCCGCCACGTGCGCCTCGGCCAGGTCCTCGACGTGGATGTAGTCGCGGATGCAGGTGCCGTCCGGGGTCGGGTAGTCGTCGCCGAAGATCTTGGCGCCCTGGCCCGCGTCGAACCGCTCGAAGACCATCGGGACCAGGTTGAACACGCCGGTGTCGGCGAGCTCGGGGGTGGCCGCGCCCGCCACGTTGAAGTAGCGCAGGCAGGCCGTGGAGATGCCGTGCGCCTTGCCCGCGGCGCGGATCAGCCACTCGCCGGCCAGCTTGGTCTCGCCGTACGGGCTCAGCGGCGCGCACGGGGTGTCCTCGGTGACCAGGTCCACGTCGGGCATGCCGTACACGGAGGCGGAGGAGGAGAACAGCACGTTGCGGATGCCCGCGGCCGCCACGGCCTGGAGCAGGACGGTCAGGCCCTGCACGTTCTCGTGGTAGTAGTACAGCGGCTTCTCGACGGACTCGCCGACCTGCTTCTTGCCCGCGAGGTGCACCACGCCGGTGATCTTGTGCTCGGCGATGGTCTCGTCGAGGATCAGCCGGTCCAGGACCGAGCCGACCACCAGCGGTACGCCCTCCGGGACACGGTTCTCGTTGCCCGTGGAGAGGTCGTCGAGGACGACCACCTTCTCCCCGGCGAGCAGCATCGCCCGCACGACGTGCGCGCCGATGTATCCGGCGCCACCGGTGATCAGAAACGTCATGTGTATCTCCCTGGTCCTGTCCGAGTTCGGTGGGAAGAGCTCGGTGTGCAGCGCCCGCCGTGAGGCGGGCGGTCGGTCTTCAGCCCGCCCCGTGGCCTGCCCGGGCCCGGTGGAGGCGGTTGCGTACGAGGTACAGCGCGCCCTCGGCGCCGGGCGCGAGGCGCAGCGCGAGCGCGCCGGCCCCCGTGCGGTAGGGCTGCGCCAGCAGCACACCGTACCGGCTGCTGGGCAGGGCCCGGCGGCGCAGCAGCCGGCCCCGGGGGCGCAAGGAGGTGAACACCGAGGTGCCGTCGGCGCACTGCACGCCCACCCCCACGTTCCACGCCTGCATCCGGCGCAGCCCCTGGCGGCGGCCCGTCGCGGCCACGTCGGCGAGGCGGAACGGCAGCAGGGCGACCCAGCCGCCCTGCGGGTCGGGGCGCAGCTCCACGGGCTGGGCGAGGACCGGCTCGCCGCCCGCGCGGGGCAGGAACCGCAGCTGCACGGTGCGCGGACCGGCCTCGGCGAGGCGGCCGTACAGGTCGTGCAGGCGGATCCGGACGGCCCCGCGGCCGGCCGGCTCGGCGTCGACCGTGACGGGCAGCCGGTCCGTCGGCAGCCCGGCCAGGCCCTCCAGCTCGACCGGGAGCTCCTCGCTCCACACCGGGGTCCCGTCGGCGGCGGCCGCGTACGGGGGCAGCAGGCGCGGCGGCTCGGCGGCCAGCCGCGTGAGCCGCTCGACGTCGGACGGCGGGCTCGCCGTGGCGCGCAGCACCCGGACGATCCAGCGGGCATGGGGCGCGGCGGCCTCGAAGTCGGCTGCGGCGAAGGTGTCGAGGTACTCCCGGGTCAGGGTCCACCAGGCGGCCTGGTATTCGGGGTCCCGGCCCAGCTCGCGCAGGTACATGCGCAGGTCGTACTCGAGGAACTTCACCTGGCAGGCGGCGCCCAGCGCGGGCGAGGCCGCCGCGAGGGTGCGGGAGGCCGTGCGGTGGGCCTCGATGCGGGAGCGCCAGTTGGAGACGTCCCCCCGGTCCAGGGAGATCGACACCTGGGCGGCGGCGCGGCGCACGTGCCACACGTAGACGAGGTCGCCGATGACGGCGATGCGCGGGGCCGCGGCCAGCACCCGGGAGGTGAAGACGAAGTCCTCGTAGACGAACCGGCCGTCGGGGAAGCGCAGTCCGTGCTCCTCCAGGAAGGCGCGCTCGTACAGCTTGTTGACGCACAGGGTGTCGCGGACCAGCTCCGGGCGGTCGGCGGGCCGTTCGATGACGTCGCCGGGGGTGTAGAGGCCCGGCATCCACGGGACGTCGTGGTGCAGCGGCAGCTCGCGCCGTACGGCGGCGCCGACGGTGACCGGGGCGCGGTGCCGCACGGCGGCGCGCACCAGCGCCTCGGCCGCGCCCGCCGGCAGGACGTCGTCGCTGTCGAGGAACAGGACGTACGGGGAGGTCGCGGCGGCGATCCCGTCGTTGCGCGGGGTGCCGCAGCCCCCGCTGTTCTCCGTACGGTGTACGACCTTCAGACGGGGGTGAGCGGCGGCCAGTTCGTCCAGCACCCGCGCGGTGCCGTCGGACGACGCGTCGTTCACCGCGATGACCTCGGCGACCACCGGACCCTGGGCGAGGGCCGAGGAGACGGCCTCGCCCACGAGCCCGGCGTCGTTGTACGCGATCACCACGACGGAAACGGTGGGGAGGTTGGTGCTGTTCACCTGGTGGATCCTAGGCGACCGGCGTAAAGACGCCTTCAAAGCCGCCGGGTGGCCCCTGGGGAAAGGGGACTAGAACGGCCGGAACTCGTCGTACTCCTGCTGCGCCGAGTCCCCGCGCTTGGCTTCCTTCTCCTTGCGGCGCGTGGTGGCCGGGCGCGGAGCCTCCAGACGGTGGTCCTCGCCGCGGCGGCCCAGCATCTCGGCGCCGGCCATCATGGTCGGCTCCCAGTCGAAGACGACCGCGTTCTCGTCGGAGCCGATGGCCACGCCGTCGCCGGCGCGGGCGCCGGCCTTCTTCAGGGCCTCCTCGACGCCCAGGCGGTTGAGGCGGTCGGCGAGGTAGCCCACGGCCTCGTCGTTGTTGAAGTCGGTCTGGCGCACCCAGCGCTCCGGCTTCTCGCCGCGCACGTTGTAGACGTCCTCGACCTCGTCGTAGGTGACGGTGAAGCCGGCGTCGTCCACGGCCTTCGGGCGGATGACGATGCGGGTCGCCTCCTGCTTCGGCTTGCGGGCACGGGCCTTGGCGATGACCTCGGCGAGGAAGAAGGAGAGCTCCTTCAGACCCGTACGGGCGACCGCGGACACCTCGAAGACCTTGTAGCCGCGCGCCTCCAGGTCCGGGCGGACCATGTCGGCGAGCTCCTGGCCGTCCGGGATGTCGACCTTGTTCAGGACGACGAGGCGCGGGCGCTTCTCGAGCCCCCCGCCGTAGAGCCGGAGCTCCTCCTCGATGACGTCGAGGTCGGCGATCGGGTCGCGGTCGGACTCCAGGGTGGCGGTGTCCAGGACGTGCACGAGCACCGAGCAGCGCTCGACGTGCCGCAGGAACTCCAGGCCCAGGCCGCGGCCCTGGCTGGCGCCGGGGATCAGGCCGGGGACGTCGGCGATCGTGTAGACGGTCGAGCCGGCGGTGACGACGCCCAGGTTCGGGACCAGGGTGGTGAAGGGGTAGTCCGCGATCTTCGGCTTGGCCGAGGAGAGCACCGAGATCAGCGAGGACTTGCCGGCGCTCGGGAAGCCGACCAGCGCCACGTCGGCGACGGTCTTCAGCTCCAGGACGATGTCGCCGGTGGTGCCGGGGACGCCGAGGAGCGCGAAGCCGGGCGCCTTGCGGCGGGCGGAGGAGAGCGCGGCGTTGCCGAGGCCGCCGCGGCCGCCCTCGGCGGCTACGTAGGTGGTGCCCTGGCCGACGAGGTCGGCGAGGACGTTGCCCTCCTTGTCGAGGACGACCGTGCCGTCCGGCACGGGCAGGACCAGGTCCTGGCCGTCCTTGCCGGAGCGGTTGCCGCCCTCGCCGGGCTTGCCGTTGGTGGCCTTGCGGTGGGGGCTGTGGTGGTAGTCCAGCAGGGTGGTGACCGCCTGCTCGACGACCAGGATCACATCTCCGCCACGGCCGCCGTTGCCGCCGTCGGGGCCGCCGAGCGGCTTGAACTTCTCCCGGTGAACGGAGGCGCAGCCGTGGCCCCCGTTACCCGCGGCGACGTGCAGCTCGACGCGGTCCACGAAGGTGGTCATGGGTGTTCCTCCAGATACATACGGGAATGTCCCGGGCAGGCCTTGCTGCCCATTAAACGTGTCTATGTGACAACGCGCCGAGGGCGGACCTCTCTTCCCGGCTTGCGCCGGGAAGAGCTGAGATCCGCCCTCGGGAAGTTACGAACGCTCGATCAGCAGAAGCTGGATCAGGCGGCCGGAACGATGTTGACGACCTTGCGGCCACGGTGCGTGCCGAACTGCACGGCACCGGCCTGCAGCGCGAACAGCGTGTCGTCGCCGCCACGGCCGACGCCCGCGCCCGGGTGGAAGTGGGTGCCGCGCTGGCGGACGAGGATCTCACCAGCGGAGACGACCTGACCGCCGAAGCGCTTCACGCCGAGCCGCTGGGCATTGGAGTCGCGCCCGTTCCGAGTGGACGATGCGCCCTTCTTGTGTGCCATGTCTCAGTCCCTCTTACTTCGCAGCCGCGGGGATACCGGTGACCTTGATCGCCGTGTACTGCTGGCGGTGACCCTGGCGACGGCGGTAGCCGGTCTTGTTCTTGTACCGCAGGATGTCGATCTTGGCGCCCTTGTGGTGATCCACAATCTCGGCCGTGACCTTGATGCCGGCCAGGACCCACGGGTCGCTGGTCACGGCTTCGCCGTCGACGACGAGCAGGGTCGAGAGCTCGACCGTGTCGCCAACCTTGGCAGTGGAAATCTTGTCAACCTCAACGATGTCGCCGACAGCAACCTTGTGCTGGCGACCACCGCTGCGCACGATGGCGTACACGCGGATCTCTCTCTCACTCGGGGCGGATGCTCCTGAAGCCAGCCGCTCAGTCGGGCCGGGGCCCGCACTGATCCGGAATGGACGAGCGGCCTCTCCCGCACGACGCTTGCGCGTACGGACCGGGAGGAAGGTGCTCAGGAGCGCGGCGTACGCCGTACGGATTCGTACAGGACACGCCGACGGTCTAGGTTACGGGGCCGGTTCCAGGGGGTCAAACCGGGTCCCGCACGGCCGTGGGCCCCGCCTCGCGGCGGGGCCCACGGTCACGGACGGATCAGGCTTCGGCCGGAGCCGAGACGGAGGGCAGCGTCTGCTGCTCGGCCGCCGCGGTCTTCTTCGTCGCCCGCTTCGTCGCGGTCTTCTTGGTCGTGGCCGCCTTCTTGGCCACGGTCTTCTTTGCCGCCGTCGCCTTCTTGGCGGTGGTGGCCTTCTTCGCCGCGGTCGCCTTCTTGGCCGGAGCCTTGCGGGCGGCCTTCTTGGCGGGAGCGGCCTCCTCGGCGGGGGCCTCCTCGGCAGGAGCCGCGACCTCGGTCACCGGGGCCTCGACGACCACCACGGCGGCCTCCGCCGCGCCCGCCGGGGAACCGGCCGGTGCGGTGGCCTTGCGGGTGGCACGGCGGCGCGGACGGGCCGGCGCGGCCTCGGGGGCCTCGGCGACGGCCTCGGGCTCGGGCTCGGCCGCGACGGCGACCGGCTCGGGCTCGGGCTCCACGACCGGCTCGGGCTCCGCCACGACGACCGGCTCCGGGGCCGCCTCGGCCGCGGGGGCCGGGGCACCCGCCGGGGCGGTGGCCTTGCGGGTCGCCCGGCGACGGGTACGGCCCTTGGGAGCGGCCTCCTCGACGGGGGCGGCCTGGACCGTCTCCGCGGCCTCCACGGCCTCGGTGACGACCTCGGCGGCCGGCTCCAGGACGGTGTCGGCCGGCTCGGTGACCGGCTCGGCCTCGACGACGGGCTCCGGGGCCGGGGCGGCGGGAGCCTGGGCGGCCGCACCGCGCGGGGCACCCGCCGGGGCGGTCGCCTTGCGGGTGGCGCGGCGGCGGTTGCGGCGGCCGCTCAGACCCGCGGCGGCCTCCGCCTCGGCCGGGCTGCTGTACAGCTCCTCGTCCGCGACGAACTCCGGCTCGGGCAGCGCACGCGGCGCCGCGACCTCGGCGGCCAGTTCCTCGACGGTCTCGAACTCCGCGTCGACCGTCTCGACCTCGTGGTCGTGCTGGTCGAACTCGGCCTTGCCGCCGCGCCGCTTCGAGCGCTTGCCGTTGCCGCCGCCGATCGCGGTCGGCGTCTCCATGTGCACGATGACGCCGCGGCCGTTGCAGTGGACGCAGGTCTCGGAGAAGGACTCCAGCAGACCCTGGCCCACCCGCTTGCGGGTCATCTGGACCAGGCCCAGCGAGGTGACCTCGGCCACCTGGTGCTTGGTGCGGTCGCGGCCCAGGCACTCCAGCATGCGCCGCAGGACCAGGTCGCGGTTGGACTCCAGGACCATGTCGATGAAGTCGATGACGACGATGCCGCCCAGGTCGCGCAGCCGCAGCTGGCGCACGATCTCCTCGGCCGCCTCCAGGTTGTTCCTGGTGACGGTCTCCTCGAGGTTGCCGCCCTGACCGGTGAACTTGCCGGTGTTGACGTCGATGACGATCATCGCCTCGGTCTTGTCGATCACAAGCGAGCCGCCCGAGGGCAGCCACACCTTGCGGTCGAGCGCCTTGGCGAGCTGCTCGTCGATCCGGTACGTCGCGAAGACGTCGACCTCGGAGGTCCAGCGGGACAGCCGGTCGGCCAGGTCCGGGGCGACGTGGTTCACGTAGCCGTGGATGGTCTCCCAGGCCCCGTCACCGCTGACGATGACCTTCGAGAAGTCCTCGTTGAAGATGTCGCGCACGACGCGGACGGTCATGTCCGGCTCGCCGTACAGGAGGCTCGGCGAAGAGGTCGAGATCTGCTTCGACTTCTTCTGGATGTCCTCCCACTGGGCCTGCAGGCGCTCGACGTCGCGGCGCAGCTCGTCCTCGCTCGCGCCCTCGGCGGCGGTGCGCACGATGACGCCCGCGTCCTCGGGGACGATCTTCTTGAGGATGGTCTTGAGGCGCGCGCGCTCGGTGTCGGGCAGCTTGCGGCTGATGCCGGTCATCGAGCCCTCGGGCACGTAGACCAGGTAGCGGCCGGGCAGCGAGACCTGGCTGGTCAGGCGGGCGCCCTTGTGGCCGATCGGGTCCTTGGTGACCTGCACCAGGACCGACTGGCCGGACTTGAGGGCGGACTCGATGCGGCGCGGCCCGTTGGCCATGCCGAGCGCCTCGAAGTTGACCTCGCCGGCGTACAGGACGGCGTTGCGGCCCTTGCCGATGTCGATGAAGGCGGCCTCCATGGACGGCAGCACGTTCTGGACCTTGCCCAGGTAGACGTTGCCGACGTAGGAGGTGGCCTCTTCCTTGTTGACGTAGTGCTCGACGAGCACGTTGTCCTCGAGGACGCCGATCTGCGTGCGGTCGCCGTTCTGGCGGACGACCATCACGCGCTCGACGGCCTCGCGGCGGGCCAGGAACTCGGCCTCGGTGATGATCGGGACGCGGCGGCGGCCCTGCTCGCGGCCCTCGCGGCGGCGCTGCTTCTTCGCCTCCAGGCGGGTCGAGCCCTTGATGGACTGGACCTCGTCGGAGGAGGTGGACTCGCCGCGCTCGCGGGCCGGACGCGGCTCGCGGACCTTGACGACGGTGCGTACGCCGTCCTCCTCGCCCGCGGCGGACTCGGCATGGGCGTCGGCGGGCTCCCCGCTGCGGCGGCGGCGGCGACGGCGACGGCGGCTGGAGCTGGAACCCAGCGCCTCGGCCTCCTCGCCCTCGTCCTCTTCGCTCTCGTCCTCGTCGGACTCCTGCTCGGCGGCCGGGGCCTCGGTCTCCTCCTCGGCGGCCTCGTCGAGCTCGGCGGCCTCGCCGCGGCGGCGACGGCGGCCACCCCGACGGCGGCGGCGGGACGGGCGCTCGCCCGACTCGTCACCCTCGTCGAACTCGGCGCCCTCTTCGGACGTCGCGGCCTCATCGAGCTCGGCGGCCTCGGCCTCCGGCTCCTCCTCGGCGAGCACCTCGGGAAGGGAGACCGGCCCGCTCTCGGCGGCGCCGCGGCCACGGCGACGGCGGCGGCCGGCCGGCTGCGGGGCGGGGGTCTCCACGACCTCGGCCTCGACCTCGAGCTCGTCCTCCTCCTCCGCTTCCTCGGCCTGGACGGCGGCGGCAGCGGCCGCGGCGGCCATGGCGGCGGTCTCGGGGGTCTGGAACATCGGCTCGGCGAACACCGGGGCCTGGAACACGGCGACGGCGGGACGCGCGGCGCGGCGGGCGCGGGCCGGGGCGGCGGGCGCCTCGGGCTCGGCGGCGGGCTGCGGCGCGGCGGCGGCCGGGGCGGCGGACCGGGTGGCGCGGCGGCGGCCGCCGCGCTTCGGGGAGTCCACGGCGTCGGCGACGGTCACGGCGCGGGCGGCGGCCTTGGGGGCCTCCTCCGCGGCGGGCTCCTCCTCGGCGACGGGCGCCTCGGCCGGAGCGGCCGGGGCGGCGACGGCGCGGGTGGCACGGCGGCGGGCCCGCGGAGCGGGAGCGGCGGGCTCCTCCTCGGCGGCCACGGCCGGGGCGGCCGGAGCCTCGGCGACCGGGGCCTCCACGACCTGCGCGGCCTCGGCGGCGGGGGCGGTCACGGCGCGGGTGGCACGGCGGCGGGCCCGCGGAGCGGGAGCGGCGGGCTCC
>NZ_JBEZLV010000026.1:0-105828 GCF_040652335.1 Streptomyces sp. NPDC048270 | reverse complement strand
TAGTCCACACACAGGTCCAGCATGTGCGCGCCCTCACGGATCTGGTCCCGCGCCATCTCCACACAGTCGTCCCAGCGCGCCTCCAGCATCGCCTCGCGGAACTTCTTCGACCCGTTCGCGTTCGTCCGCTCACCGATCGCCATGTACGAGGTGTCCTGCCGGAACGGCACCGTCTGGTAGAGCGAGGCGGCGCCGGGCTCGGGCTGGGGGTTGCGCAGGGTGATCTCGGTTCCGCGGACCCGCTCCACGACCTGGCGCAGGTGCTCGGGGGTGGTGCCGCAGCAGCCGCCGACCAGGGAGAGGCCGTACTCGCGGACGAAGGTCTCCTGGGCGTCGGCGAGCTCGGCCGCGCTGAGCGGGTAGTGCGCGCCCTGCTTGGTCAGGACGGGCAGGCCGGCGTTGGGCATGCAGGAGAGGGGGATGCGGGCGTTGCGCGCGAGGTAGCGCAGGTGCTCGCTCATCTCGGCGGGACCGGTGGCGCAGTTCAGACCGATCATGTCGATGCCCAGCGGCTCCAGCGCCGTCAGCGCCGCACCGATCTCCGACCCCAGCAGCATCGTGCCGGTCGTCTCCACCGTCACCGAGCAGATCAGCGGAACGGAAACACCCAGCGCCTCCATCGCCCGCCGCGCCCCGATGATCGAGGACTTCGTCTGCAGCAGGTCCTGCGTGGTCTCCACCAGCAGCGCGTCCGCACCGCCGGACAGCAGGCCCTCCGCGTTCACCTGGTAGGCGTCACGGATCTTGTCGTACGTGATGTGCCCCAGCGTCGGCAGCTTCGTACCCGGCCCCATCGACCCGAGCACCCACCGCTGCTGCCCCGTCGAAGCGGTGAACTCGTCGGCCACCTCCCGGGCGATGCGCGCCCCCGCCTCCGACAGCTCGAAATTGCGCTCCGCGATGTCGTACTCGGCGAGCGCCGCGTAGTTCGTGCCGAACGTGTTCGTCTCGACGCAGTCCACACCCACCGAGAAGTACGCCTCGTGCACCGTGCGCACGATGTCCGGACGGGTGACATTGAGGACCTCGTTGCAGCCCTCCAGCTGCTGGAAGTCCTCCATCGAGGGGTCCTGCGCCTGGAGCATCGTTCCCATGGCTCCGTCGGCGACGACCACGCGGGTGGCGAGCGCCTCTCGGAGGGCATCGGCCCGGGTCTGGGTGTCTGCGGGCGGGTTCGGCAACGAGGCCATGGTTGAGCTCCCTGGGATGCGACGGCTGTCGGCTTTGCACCCCCTCTGTGTCAAGGGTGCACGCGGCCAGGGTAACCGCGAGGCACCTGACCCGGTGAGGGTGTCCCACGTGGCGGACTGCATTCTGTGCGCGGGGCGTCCACTCGGGTGTGTCGGCGCGAATGTGCCGACCCACACGTGCGTACGAGACCCCTCACCATGCAGAAAGTCGGCATCGACCGATAGTGTTCAGCATTGTCGAACTACGTCAGCAGGAGGCTGCGCCATGGCACGGAACATCCAGTCGCTCGAACGAGCCGCTGCGATGCTGCGACTCCTGGCGGGCGGCGAGCGCCGGCTGGGACTGTCGGACGTGGCGTCCTCCCTGGGCCTGGCCAAGGGTACGGCGCACGGCATCCTGCGCACCCTGCAGGCGGAGGGCTTCGTCGAGCAGGACCCGGCTTCCGGCCGCTACCAGCTGGGCGCGGAGCTGCTGCGCCTGGGCAACAGCTACCTGGACGTGCACGAGCTGCGCGCCCGGGCGCTGGTCTGGACGGACGACCTGGCCCGCGCGAGCGGCGAGAGCGTGTACGTGGGCGTGCTGCACAAGAGCGGGGTGCTGATCATGCACCACGTGTTCCGGCCCGACGACAGCCGTCAGGTGCTGGAGGTGGGGGCCATGCAGCCGCTGCACTCCACCGCCCTGGGCAAGGTGCTGTCGGCGTACGACCCGGTGGCGCACACCCAGGCGGTGGAGGTGGAGCGCGAGGCGTTCACCCCGCGCACGGTCACGGACGCGGCCGGGTTCGAGGAGGTCCTCGCGCTGACCCGGGCGCGCGGCTGGGCCGCCGACGTCGAGGAGACCTGGGAGGGCATCGCCTCGGTCGCGGCGCCCATCCACAACCGGCGCAGGATGCCCGTCGGCGCGGTCGCCGTGGCGGGGGCCGTGGAGCGGGTCTGCGGGGACTCCGGGGAGCCCCATGCGGCCCTGGTGGCGTCCGTGCGGGACTGCGCCCGGTCGGTTTCACGCGACCTCGGAGCGGGCCGGTTCTGAGCTTGACCTGACCCGCCCCACCCACCCATGGCGGCTTGGAGCTGCATTTGGGTGGGTTTTGTCTTTTACTGATCATGGATTGGCCTGATTTGGTCGATCGAACCGAGTGGTAACGATCCGGTTCTTTGACCTGGCCAGGCCTTGACGGGTTCTTCACACAGGCGGAAAACTGCCGTTCATCGGTCGGCAATGTCGAACACCTACCGGCAATACGCGTTAGGGTGTGGCAAGGCCAAGGACCGGTGCAGCACTCACCGAGTGCGCGGAACCACCGGAGGGACCCGGTGTCCGCCCACCCCTGGACGTACGTAAGGAGTCGCGGGTGTCCAGCTCCGACATCTTCATCGGCGAGACCATCGGGACCGCCATCCTCATCCTGCTCGGCGCCGGCGTGGTCGCCGCCGTCGTGCTCAAGCGCTCGAAGGCTCAGAACGCGGGCTGGCTGGCGATCACCTTCGGGTGGGGATTCGCGGTCATGACCGCCGCCTACATGACCGGCACCCTGTCCGGCGCCCACCTCAACCCGGCCCTCACGGTCGGCATCGCCATCAAGGACGGCGAGTGGGGCAACGTCCCGGTCTACTTCGCGGGCCAGCTGCTCGGCGCCATGATCGGTGCCACGCTCGCCTGGGTGGCGTACTACGGGCAGTTCCGCGCCCACCTCACCGACCCCGAGATCGTCGCCGCCAAGTCCGAGCACGCGGGCATGGTCGACCAGCAGACGGAGCCGGACGCCGGCCCGGTGCTCGGTGTCTTCGCGACCGGCCCCGAGGTCCGCAACGTCTGGCAGAACCTCGCGACCGAGATAATCGGCACCCTGGTGCTCGTGCTCGCCGTCCTCGCCTACGGCCTCAACGACGACGGCAAGGGCCTCGGCACCCTCGGCGGCCTCATCGTCGCCCTGACCGTCGTCAGCATCGGCCTCTCGCTCGGCGGCCCGACCGGCTACGCCATCAACCCGGCCCGCGACCTGGGCCCGCGCATCGTCCACGCACTGCTTCCGCTGCCGAACAAGGGCGGCTCCGACTGGGGGTACGCCTGGATCCCCGTCGTCGGCCCGCTGATCGGCGGCGCCCTCGCCGCGGGTATCTACAACCTCGCGTTCGTCTAAGTCGTTCGCCCACCGGACTTCCCAGGAGCAGCCACCATGACCACCAGCACCGGCCCCTTCATCGCCGCGATCGACCAGGGCACCACCTCCTCCCGCTGCATCGTCTTCGACCGCGACGGCCGCATCGTCGCCGTCGACCAGAAGGAGCACGAGCAGATCTTCCCGAAGCCGGGCTGGGTCGAGCACGACGCCACCGAGATCTGGACCAACGTCCAGGAGGTCGTCGCCGGGGCCATCGCCAAGGCCGAGATCACCTCCGCCGACGTCAAGGCCGTCGGCATCACCAACCAGCGCGAGACCACGCTGCTGTGGGACAAGAACACCGGCGAGCCGGTGCACAACGCGCTGGTCTGGCAGGACACCCGCACCGACGCCCTGTGCAAGGAGCTCGGCCGCAACGTCGGCCAGGACCGCTTCCGCCGCGAGACCGGCCTTCCGCTGGCCAGCTACTTCGCCGGCCCGAAGGTCCGCTGGCTGCTCGACAACGTCGAGGGCCTGCGCGAGCGCGCCGAGGCCGGCGACATCCTCTTCGGCACGATGGACTCGTGGGTCATCTGGAACCTCACGGGCGGCGCCCAGGGCGGCGTGCACGTCACCGACGTCACCAACGCCTCGCGCACCATGCTGATGAACCTGCACACCCTGGCCTGGGACGAGAAGATCGCCGAGTCCATGGGCGTCCCGCTCAACGTCCTCCCGGAGATCAAGTCCTCCGCCGAGGTCTACGGCCACGTCAAGGACGGCGTGCTCGCCGGCGTCCCGGTCGCCTCGGCGCTCGGCGACCAGCAGGCCGCCCTGTTCGGCCAGACCTGTTTCGCCGAGGGCGAGGCGAAGTCCACGTACGGCACCGGCACGTTCATGCTGATGAACACCGGTGACAAGATCATCAACTCCTACAGCGGCCTGCTGACCACGGTCGGCTACCAGATCGGCGAGCAGAAGCCGGTCTACGCGCTGGAGGGCTCCATCGCCGTCACCGGCTCGCTCGTCCAGTGGATGCGCGACCAGATGGGCCTGATCAAGTCCGCGGCCGAGATCGAGACCCTGGCCTCCTCCGTGGAGGACAACGGCGGCGCCTACTTCGTACCGGCCTTCTCCGGCCTGTTCGCCCCGTACTGGCGCTCCGACGCCCGCGGCGTGATCGCCGGCCTGACCCGCTACGTCACCAAGGCGCACATCGCCCGTGCCGTCCTGGAGGCCACCGCCTGGCAGACCCGCGAGATCACCGACGCCATGACCAAGGACTCGGGCGTCGAGCTCTCCGCCCTCAAGGTCGACGGCGGCATGACCTCCAACAACCTGCTGATGCAGACGCTCTCGGACTTCCTGGACGCCCCCGTGGTGCGCCCGATGGTCGCCGAGACCACCTGCCTCGGCGCCGCCTACGCCGCCGGCCTGGCCGTCGGCTTCTGGCCCGACACCGACGCCCTGCGCGCCAACTGGCGCCGCGCGGCGGAGTGGACCCCGCGGATGCCCGCCGAGCAGCGGGAGCGCGAGTACAAGAGCTGGCTCAAGGCCGTGGAGCGGTCCATGGGCTGGGTCGACGACGAAGACGCCAGCTGACCGCACCAGCTGAGTCAATCGACGAGGAGCTAAGAGAGATATGAGCAGCCTGCAGAGCGTTCCCGCGCTGGGTACGCACCCGACCGCCGGCTCGAACCCGAGCCGCGCCGAGACCCGTGAGCAGCTGGCGAAGGCCACGTACGACCTGCTGGTCATCGGCGGTGGAATCCTGGGCACCTCGGTGGCCTGGCACGCCGCGCAGTCGGGTCTGCGGGTGGCCATGGTGGACGCCGGCGACTTCGCCGGCGCCACCTCCTCCGCCTCCTCCAAGCTCGTCCACGGCGGCCTGCGCTACCTGCAGACCGGCGCGGTCAAGCTGGTCGCCGAGAACCACCACGAGCGCCGGGTGCTGGCCAAGGACGTGGCCCCGCACCTGGTCAACCCGCTCACCTTCTACCTGCCCGTGTACAAGGGCGGGCCGGTCGGCGCGGCGAAGCTGGGCGCGGGCGTGTTCGCGTACTCGGCGCTCTCGGCCTTCGGCGACGGCATCGGCAAGGTCATCTCGCCGGCCCGCGCCGTCGCCGACAACCCGGGCCTGAAGACGGACAACCTCAAGGCCGTCGCGGTCTACTACGACCACCAGATGAACGACTCCCGCGTGGCCGTCATGACGGTCCGCGCGGCCGTCGAGTCGGGCGCGGTCGTCCTCAACCACGCCGAGGTCACCGGGCTGCGCATGACGCGCGGCCGGGTCAGCGGCGCCGAGCTCAAGGACCGTCTGGACGGCACCGAGTTCGGGGTGGACGCACGCGTCGTGCTCAACGCCACCGGCCCGTGGGTGGACCACCTGCGGCGCATGGAAGACAAGCACTCGATGCCGTCCATCCGCCTCTCCAAGGGCGCGCACATCGTGATGAAGCGCAAGTCGCCGTGGAAGGCCGCCATGGCCACCCCGATCGACAAGTACCGCATCACCTTCGCCCTGCCGTGGGAGGACCAGCTCCTGCTGGGCACCACCGACGAGGTGTACGAGGGCGACCCGGCGGACGTGCGCGCCACCGAGTCCGACATCCAGCAGATCCTGGACGAGGCGGCCTTCTCGGTGAAGGACGCGGACCTGGACCGCTCGCTGATGACCTATGCCTTCGCGGGCCTGCGGGTGCTGCCCGGCGGCCCCGGCGGCGTCGAGAAGGCCAAGCGCGAGACGGTCGTCTCCGAGGGCGCGGGCGGCATGCTGTCGGTGGCCGGCGGCAAGTGGACCACGTACCGCCACATCGGCCGCGTGGTCATGGACAAGCTGGCCAAGCTCCCGGGCAGCCCGCTGACCGAGGACATGGAGCCGGCGAAGTCCCTCGTGCGCCGCATCCCTCTGCCCGGTGTCGCCAACCCGAACGCGGTCGCGCACCGGCTGCTGGTGGACCGCGAGCCCGGCACGCGGATGGACCCGCTCACCGCGCGCCACCTGGCCTCGCACTACGGTTCGCTGGCCTTCGACATCGCGCGCCTCGCGAACGAGGACCCGGCGCTGGCCGAGCGCATCCACCCGGACGGTCCGGAGATCTGGGCGCAGGTCGCCTACGCCCGTGACAACGAGTGGGCGCAGACGGCCGACGACGTGCTGCGCCGGCGTACGACGGTGACGATCCGAGGGCTGGACGACGCCTCCGTGCGCGCCCGGGTCGAGGAGATGCTGAGCCGCAAGGCATAGCTCTCCCGCAGGTGGGGAAGAGGGGCGGTTCCGAGGGGAACCGCCCCTCTGTCGTGGGCTGTGGCCGGTGCCTCATCAAGGCTTAGGCTGACCCACGTACACAAGGGAACTTCGGAAGGAGACCTGGGTGATCGAGCTTGAGGGCGTGCCCGAGCTGATCGACCCGGTCATGGTGGCCGCGTTCGAGGGCTGGAACGACGCGGGTGACGCGGCATCCGGTGCGGTCGCACACCTGGACCGGGAGTGGAAGGGCGAGGTGTTCGCGGCGCTGGACGCCGAGGACTACTACGACTTCCAGGTCAACCGGCCGACGGTGTGGCTGGACAACGGGGTGCGGAAGATCACCTGGCCGACGACGCGGCTGTCGGTGGTCCGGATCGGCGGCGCCAAGCCGCGGGACCTGGTCCTGGTGCGCGGGATCGAACCGTCCATGCGGTGGCGGTCGTTCTGCAACGAGATCCTCGGTTTCGCGCACGAGCTGGGCGTGGAGATGGTGGTCATCCTGGGGGCGCTGCTGGGGGACACTCCGCACACGCGGCCGGTGCCGGTGAGCGGGGTCACCTCGGACGCGGACCTGGCGCGGACGATGGACCTGGAGGAGACGAAGTACGAGGGCCCGACCGGGATCGTGGGCATCCTCCAGGAGGCCTGCACGCACGCCGGCGTCCCGGCGGTCTCGCTGTGGGCGGCCGTGCCGCACTACGTCTCCCAGCCGCCGAACCCCAAGGCCACGCTGGCCCTGCTGAACCGGCTGGAGGACCTGATCGACATCCGGATCCCGCTGGGCGAACTGCCGGAGGACGCGCGGGCGTGGCAGCTGGGCGTGGACCAACTGGCCGCGGAGGACAGCGAGGTGGCGGAGTACGTCCAGACGCTGGAGGAGGCCCGGGACACGGCCGACCTGCCGGAGGCGTCGGGCGACGCCATCGCCCGGGAGTTCGAGCGGTACCTGCGCCGGCGCGACCCGGCGGCGGGTCCGGCCGCGGAGCCGGGCGACGGCTCGTACCTCCGCGACACGTCAAGCGGTCTGACGCGTCCGCCGAAGCGCAAGCCGGACTCTTCCGGGGAGGAGCCGCCCGCGGCTCCTCCGGAGGAACCGGGGGACGACACCCCCGAGGCGTGACCCGCGCGGCGCCGCGGCGCAAGCGCCCCGGGCTGCGCCCGGCCGTGCGGGGCTCCGCCCACACCCCGCGCCTCAAACGCCGGCGAGGCTGGATTTTCCAGCCCGTCCGGCGTTTGAGGACCGGGTCCGGGCAGAGCCCGGGGAACGGTGGAAGGGCGGGTAGGGGACGGCTCCGCGCAGCGGCTGCCCGCCCCGGCGCGTTACAGGGCCACGCCGAGCAGGGCGTCGACCGTGCGGGAGACCAGGCCGGGGGCCGACTCGTCGTCGCCGTCGGAGGCGTTCTGGGCGTCCACCCAGCGATCCACCGCGGCCAGCGCCGCAGGGGCGTCCAGGTCGTTCGACAGGGCCTCCCGGACCTCCTCGACCAAGGCGTCCGCGGGAAGCCCGTCCGGCCGGGAGACGGCCGCACGCCAGCGCGCCAGCCGGGCCTCGGCCTCGGCGAGGACCTCGTCCGTCCACTCCCAGTCGGCCCGGTAGTGGTGCGACAGCAGCGCCAGGCGGATCGCAGCCGGGTCGACCCCGGCCCGCCGCAGCGCGGACACGAAGACGAGGTTGCCCTTCGACTTCGACATCTTCTCGCCGTTCAGGGCGACCATGCCCGCGTGCACGTACGCCCTGGCCATCGGGAACTCGCCCGTCAGGGCCTGCGCGTGCGAGGCGCCCATCTCGTGGTGCGGGAAGGCCAGGTCGGACCCGCCGCCCTGGATGTCGAAGCCCATGCCCAGGTGGTCCAGGGCGATGGCCACGCACTCGATGTGCCAGCCCGGCCGGCCGCGGCCCAGCGAGCCGCCGTCCCAGCTCGGCTCGCCCGGACGCGCGGCCATCCACAGCATCGGGTCGAGCGGGTTCTTCTTGCCCGGCCGGTCCGGGTCGCCGCCCCGCTCCGCCGAGAGCAGCCGCATCGCCTCGGCGTCGAGGTTCGAGACCCCGCCGAAGTGCGGGTCGGACTCGACGGAGAAGTAGACGTCCCCCTCCAGCTCGTACGCCGCGCCCGCGTCCCGCAGCCGCTCGACCAGCGGCACGATGCCGGGTATGGCCTCGACGGCGCCGATGTAGTGCTGCGGCGGCAGCATGCGCAGGGCGGTCATGTCCTCGCGGAAGAGCGCGGTCTCGCGTTCGGCGAGCTCCGTCCAGTCGTGGCCGTCGCGCAGCGCCCGCTCCAGGAGCGGATCATCCACGTCCGTGACGTTCTGGACGTAGTGGACCTGCCGCTTGGTGTCGAGCCACACGCGCTGCACGAGGTCGAACGCGTTGTAGGTCGCCGCGTGACCGATGTGGGTCGCGTCGTACGGGGTGATGCCGCAGACGTAGATGCGGGCGACGGGACCGGGGGCGAGGGTGATCGTCCCCTGGGTCGCGGTGTCGTGGATCTCGAGGTCGCGGCCCTTGCCAGGAAGGGCGGGGACCTCGGAAGCGGGCCAGGCATGCATGTCTCGAGCCTAACCGGACGGATGTTCCTGAAACGAACCGGACCTGCAGTGTTGTCTTGATCGGCACTCTTGCGGTCTGGCCGAAACTATGCGTGTGCGCGGTGGCCGGTTCAGACCGGTGGCCACGGGATCGACGGCCACTGACCGGAGGGTTCCGGATGCGTTCCGGTGCGCAGGAGCTGCGCCACCCGGTCCCGTACGGCGGCCAGCTCGGCCGCCGTGACGAGTTCGGCCAGCCGGGTGGCCAGCGGGGCCCCGTCCGCCAGCTCGGCGGCCAGCGAGGCGAGCACCCCGCGCGCCTCGTCCGTCAGCGGCTCCCCCGCCCACCCCCACAGGAGGGTGCGCAGCTTGTCCTCCGCGTGGAAGGTCACGCCGTGGTCGATCCCGTACAGGCGCCCGTCGGGCCCGGGCAGCAGGTGGCCGCCCTTGCGGTCGCCGTTGTTGATCACGGCGTCGAGGACGGCGAGCCGGCGCAGCCTCGGGTCGTCGGCGTGTACGAGCAGGGCGGTGCGGCCTTCGCCCACGTCGGCGAAGGCCACGGGCTTCCAGCCGTCCCCCGCCTCCTCGCCCTCCACGAGCGCGAGGAGCTCGGGGCCGGGGCCCTCGTCCCCGGGAGTCTCGATCCACCGCTGGACCATGCCCTCGCCGTACGGCCCCTCGCGCAGCACGGTGGTGGGCACCAGGCCCCAGCCGGTGGCCTCGGAGACCAGGTAGGAGGCGACCTCGCGCTGGGCGAGGTTCCCGTCGGGGAAGTCCCACAGCGGGCGCTCGCCCTTCACCGGCTTGTACACGCAGTCGGCGCTGGCGCCGGCGTACGTGACGGTGCAGAGCAGCACGGCGTTGGACGCCTCGCGGATCCGGCCGACGACGGTCAGCTCACCCCTGGTGAGCAGTTCCTCGTACTTCTCCCGCTCCCCCATGACGGTCACACCTGGCGCCGGTAGCCGTTCTGGCGGGGGCAGACGTGCCCCTCCGGGTCCAGCGGCAGGCTGCACAGCGGGCACGGCGGCCGGCCCGCGTTGACCACGTCCAGGGCCCGCTTGGCGAAGGCCCGGGCCTGGGCGCCGGTGAGGCGGACCCGCAGCATGGGCGGGCCGTTCTCCTCGTCCTGGAGCAGGCGTTCCTCCGCCTCGGCGAGATCCTCGTCCGAGTCGGCGTCGAGTTCGACCAGGGCCTGCGCCTCGACGATCATGCGCTGTTCCTCGCCGTCCCAGGCCAGGGCCATGGTGCCGACGCGGAACTCCTCGTCCACGGGGACGTCCAGCGGCGCGGTGTCGGCGGCCTCGGCGGGGGCCACGGCCGGGACCGGGGCATTGCCCCCGGTGCGCCGTACGACCTCGTCCAGCAGCTCGTCCATCCGCTCGGCCAGCGCCGCGACCTGGGTCTTCTCCAGGGAGACGCTGGTGACGCGGGGGCCGGAGGAGGCCTGCAGGAAGAACGTACGGCGTCCCGGCAGACCGACCGTGCCGGCGACGAAGCGGTCCGGCGGGTCGTAGAGGAACACCTGACGGGGCACGTCCAGTCTCCAAGTCTCGGCGGCAGCCCTCGTTCGCAGGGCCAGTCCACCCTACTGCGCCGTTCGATCACACCGCGCCCGCACCGCCTCCGACGACGGCGTTCCCGCCGTCTTCCGCTGCTTTGTCCGGTGTGCTCGGGCGCGGTACGAGCGAACCGAGGTCCCCGGTGTCGCCCAGCCGGAACACGAACGGCCGCGTGGGCGTGTAGCGGACGGCGGTCACGGAACAGGGGTCGACGTGGATGCGCTGGAAGAGGTCCAGGTGCATGCCCAGCGCGTCCGCGACGAGGGACTTGATGATGTCGCCGTGGGAGCACATCAGGAAGACGGCGTCGCTGCCGTGTTCCTCCTCGACCCGCGCGTTCCAGTCCCGTACGGCCTCCACCGCGCGCGCCTGCATGGCGCGCATCGACTCGCCGCCGGGGAAGGCGGCCGCCGAGGGGTGCTGCTGGACGATCTTCATCAGGGGTTCGTCGGCCAGTTCGGCGAGTTTGCGGCCCGACCAGTCGCCGTAGTGGCACTCGCCGATCCGGTCGTCGGTGTGCGGCTCCAGCTCCGGCCGGGCGGCCAGCAGCGGGGCCAGGGTCTCCCGGCAGCGCTGCAGGGGGCTGGTGACGACGGCGGCCAGCGGTACGCCCGCCAGCCGGCCGGGGAGGGCGGCGGCCTGCTCGGCGCCGCGTTCGTCGAGGGCCACTCCCGGGGTCCATCCGGCGAGCAGCCCAGCGGTGTTGGCGGTGGACCGCCCGTGTCGTACGAGGATCAGCGTGGCCATGCCGCCAGCCTAGGCGGTCCCGGCGACGTGCGGGCGGGACGGGGGCGGGGGAGAATACGGCGCGTGATTGTGGACTGCGCGATTTACCGGAACGGCCGCCGCGCCGAGGGTCCCGAGGACTTCTCGGAGGCCTTGGACGCGGCGCGGGCCACGGGTGACGCCTTCCTCTGGGTCGGCATGCACGAGCCGACCGAGAAGGAGTTCGAGCACGTCCGTGCCGAGTTCGGTCTGCACCCGCTGGCGGTGGAGGACGCCCTGACCGCGCACCAGCGCCCGAAGCTGGAGGTGTACGACGACTCGCTGTTCGTCGTCCTCAAACCGGTGCTCTACGACGACCACACCGACATCGTCACCACCGGCGAGCTGATGCTGTTCATCGGCGACTCGTTCGTGGTGACCGTCCGGCACGGCGAGGGGGCCGCGCTGGCGGCCGTGCGGCGCCGGCTGGAGCACGAGCCGAACGTCCTGAAGCACGGGCCCACCGCCGTGCTGTACGCGGTCGCCGACGCGGTGGTGGACCACTACATCGACGTGGCGGCCGAACTCCAGGTGGACCTGGAGGAGCTGGAGGCGGAGGTCTTCGCGCCGAACGCCCAGGACACCAAGAACACCGCCTCCCGGATCTACGCCTTCAAGCGGCAGGTGCTGGAGTTCCGCCGGGCGACGAGCCCGCTCATGCAGCCGATGGACCGGCTCGCCCTCGGCAGCGTGCCCTTCGTGCACGAGCACGCCCAGCCGTTCTTCCGCGACGTGGCCGACCACCTGACCAAGGCGAACGAGTACGTAGAGGGGCTGGACCGGCTGCTGTCGGACGCCCTCGCCGCGCACCTGGCGCAGATGGGCGTGCGGCAGAACGACGACATGCGCAAGATCTCGGCCTGGGCGGCGATGGCGGCCGTGCCCACGATGGTGGCGGGGATCTACGGGATGAACTTCGAGCACATGCCCGAGCTGACGTGGGGCGTGGGGTACCCGGCGGTGGTGCTGGTCATGGTGGGCGCGTGCCTGGGCCTGCACCGGCTGTTCAAGCGCCGGGGCTGGCTGTGACCCGCCCCGGGCCGCGCCCGGCACGGCCGCGGCCCGGGGGCGCCCTGCCGCTCCGGCGGGCCCGCGGCGCCTAGGCGAACTCGGGCGCGGTGAGCGGAGCGCCGCCCAGGGCGTCGCGCCGCTGGGGCGTGCGCAGGCTCACCATCCGGTGCCAGCCGCTGAACCGCTCGTACGCGTACATCCCGCGGATCCCGGCGGCGAGCGCGGCCGCCTTCGGCGCCGGCCAGCGCAGCAGCCGTCCCATGTGGTCCATGACGGCGAGGCTCACGTCGCGGTAGATGCCGATCTCGGCGAGCGCGCTCTCGCGCAGCACCCGGTGGATGGTGCGGCCGTGCCCCTCGCGGGCGAGGCGCAGCAACTCCTCGTGGCAGTAGGCGAGGTGGTTGTCCTCGTCGTGGCTGATCATGCGGATGGCCTTGCCGAGCTCGGGATGGTCGCCGAAGTGGCCGACCAGCATGTCCATCTGGTCGGCGGCCCGCTGTTCCGTGACCCGGCTGTGCGCGAGGTAGACGACGATGTCGCGCTCGGCCAGCGGCTCCTCGCGGCGCAGCTTCTCGTGCGCGAGGCCGATGCCGCGCCGCTCCAGCAGCATCGTGTAGTCGGTCTCGGGGGGCACCGGGACGGGCGGCAGACCGCGCTTGCGGAGCAGGGCGTTGAAGATCCGGCCGTGCTTGTCCTCGTCGGCGCCGTGCCGGGTGATCTTCGGTGCGAGGTCGCGCATCCCCTCCGGCACCAGGGCCGCGATGCGCGCGTTCTCCCAGCCGCCCTGGGTCTCCCCGCTGGCGGCGATGGAGCAGAACAGCTGGAAGGAGTCGTCGTGGTCGACGATCTCCTGGAACAGGCTGCGGGCAGAGAGCATGCACCGAGTCAAACGCCGGTCGCCGGGGGCGGCAACCGAAGCACGGGGCTACTCGCCCGAATGAACGAAACCGGCGGCCGGGCGGTGGACCGTAACCCGGCGGGCGCCCCGCGCGTTGTGGCTGTGTCGGCCGTGGCGGGGAAGACCCCCCGAGCCCCCACCACGGCCGCAGGCTCCCTCCCGGCGCCGCCCGGGCCCCGCTCCAGCGGGCTCCGGGCGGCCGGTCCGGGCATCCGTCAGGCCAGGCCCGCGCGCTCCATGGCCTCGGTGCCGGCCCGCAGGGCGGCGATCCGCTCGTCGAGCGTGAAGCCGGCCGGGGCCAGCGTGAGGGTGGTGACCCCGGCCTCCGCGTAGGCCCGCATGCCGTCCGCGATCCGCTCGACCGGGCCGAGCAGCGTGGTCGAGTCGATCAGCGAGTGCGGGACGGCCGCGGCCGCGCCGGTCTTGTCACCGCCCAGGTACTTGTCCTGGATCTCGGCGGCTTCCTTCTCGTATCCCATGCGCTGGGCCAGCTGGTTGTAGAAGTTCTGCTTCCGGCTGCCCATGCCGCCTACGTACAGGGCGGTATAGGGGCGGAACGTGTCGGCGAGCGCCGTCACGTCCTCGCCGACGGCCAGCGGCACGGTCGGGCAGACGTCGAAGCCCTCCATGGTCAGCCCGGCCTTCTCGCGGCCCGCCCGGATGTGGGTGAGCGCGGTGGCCTCCAGGTGCTCGGCGGCCGGGAAGATCAGCAGGGCGCCGTCGGCGATCTCGCCGGTCTGCTCCAGGTTCTTGGGGCCGATCGCGGCGATGTAGAGCGGGATGTGCTCGCGCTCGGGGTGCACGGTGAGCTTGATCGGCTTGCCCGGGCCGCCGGGGAGCGGCAGGGTCCAGTGCTCGCCCTCGTACGAGAGGCGCTCGCGGCTCATCGCCTTGCGGACGATCTCCACGTACTCCCGGGTCCGCGCGAGCGGCTTGTCGAACTTGACGCCGTACCAGCCCTCGGAGACCTGCGGGCCGGAGACGCCCAGGCCGAGCCGGAAGCGGCCCTTGGTGAGGGAGTCGAGGGTGGCGGCGGTCATGGCCGTCATGGCGGGCTGGCGGGCCGGGATCTGCAGGATCGCCGAGCCGACGTCGATCCGCTCGGTCTGGGCGGCGACCCAGGCGAGGACGGTGGGGGCGTCGGAGCCGTAGGCCTCGGCGGCCCAGCAGACGTCGTAGCCGAGGCGGTCGGCCTCCTGTGCGACGGCGAGGTTGTCGGCGTCCATGCCCGCACCCCAGTAGCCGAGATTGATGCCGAGCCGCATGTGTCGTCCCCTTACCGAATTTACCGATCAGTAACGTGCGTGTGCGGGGACTCTAGCGCGCCCGGAGCCCTTCCGTCAGTGCCCCAGTAGTCTCAGCGCTCATGGAGCAGAGGCATCTCGGCCGCACCGGACTGCGCGTATCCCGGATCGGCCTCGGCACCCTCACCTGGGGCCGCGACACCGGCGAGGAAGCCGCCGCCGAGCAGGTGAAGACGTTCTGGGAGGCGGGCGGCACCCTCGTCGACACGGCCGACGTGTACGCCGGCGGGGAGGCGGAGTACCTCCTGGGCCGGCTGCTGGCGGGGCTCGTCCCGCGCCGGGACCTGGTGATCGCGACCAAGGCGGGCAGCGTGCCCGATCCGGACCGGCGCTTCGACGGCTCGCGCGGGCACCTGCTGGCCGCGCTCGACGCCTCGCTCGACCGGCTGGGCACCGATTACGTCGACCTCTGGCAGCTGCACGCGTTCGACCCGGTGACCCCGCTGGAGGAGACCCTGCAGGCGCTGGACCTGGCCGTGAGCAGCGGCCGCGCCCGGTACGCCGGGGTGGCCGGCTTCTGCGGCTGGCAGTTGGCGAAGGCGGCGACCTGGCAGCTGGCGGCCCCGGGGGTGCGGACCCGGGTGGCCTCGACCCAGATGGAGTACTCGCTGCTCCAGCGCGGGGTCGAGCGCGAGGTGCTGCCCGCCGCCCTGGACCTGGGCGTCGGCCTCCTGCCCTCGTCCCCGCTGGGGCGCGGGGTCCTGACGGGCAAGTACCGGGGCGGCACGCCGGCGGACTCGCGGGGCGCTTCGGAATCCCTGGCCGCGCTGGTGGACCCGTACCTGGACGAGGCCGCGGGCCGGATCGTGGACGCGGTGGTGACGGCGGCTCAGGGACTGGCGGTCACCCCGCTCCAGGTGGCCCTGGCGTGGATCCGGGACCGGCCCGGGGTGGTCGCGCCCATCGTCGGCGCGCGGACGTCGGCGCAGCTCGGGGCGGCCCTGTCAGTGGAGGCCCTTAGTCTTCCCGAGGAGATCTGCCGGGCGCTGGACGATGTGTCGGCTCCCGTGCACCGCTATCCCGATCAGGACTGGAGCACGCTGTGAGTACCGACCGCTCGGCCGAACCCGCTGCCGCGGAGGAAACGGAGGCGACGGCCGTCCCGCCCACGCCCGCTGCCGCGGAGGACTCACCCGTGCACCCACCCGCCGCGGGCGAAGCCGGAGCGGAGGCCGATGCCGAGCCCGCCGCTGGCGAAGCCGGAGCGGAGGGCCGTGCCGAGCCCACTGCGGGCGAAGCCGAGCCGCAGGATGCCGGGGCTGCCGAACCCGCCGCAGGCGAAGCCGAGCCGCAGGGCGCCGAGCCCTCCGCTGGCGAAGCCGGGGCGGAAGACTCCGAGTCCGCCGCAGGCGAGGCCGAGGTGGAGGGTGCCGAGGCCGCCGCAGGAGAAGCCGAGGGAGACGGGGCCGAGGCCGCCGCTCGCGAAGCCGGGGCGGACAGTGCCGGGGCCGACGAACCCGCCGCGGGCGACGCCGGGGCGCAGGGCGCTGAGCCCGCCGCAGGCGGCGAGGCCGGGTCGGACGAGGCCGGGGCTGCCGCAGGCGTGGGCGGGCCGGAGGGCGCTGAGCCCGCCGCCGGCGAGGCCGGGGCGGAGGGGGCCGGGGCCGACGAGCCCGTCGCCGGCGGAGCCGGGGCGGAGGGTGCCGGGGCCGCCGCAGGCGGAGCGGCTGCCGAGCTGAGTGAGGCTCAGGCCGAGCTGGCCGCGCAGAAGGTCGAGCGGGAGCGGATCGCCCGGCGCAAGGCCGAGCGGGAGGGACCCGTCGAGGCCGGGGCGAAGCTCAGCGGGAAGGCCGCCGACCTGCTGGCCGCCGTACGGGCCGTGGAGAGCGGGGCGAAGCCCCCGTCCGTGTACTTCGACGAGGCCCCGGCCGCGCCGCGCAAGGCGGCCCCCGCTCCCCCGCCGCCGCCGCGCGCCAGGCCGGCGCAGACCCCGGCCGCCGCCCCCGCCGCCGCGGACACCGAAGCCGTACGGGCCGTGCTGGCCCGGGGCGGCGCCCCCGAGGCACTGGCCGCCCCGGCCGCGGCGGCGCTCGGCGACGGCGCCGCCGGGCGGCTCCTCGAGAACCCCTGGCTGCTGCTGGCGGTCCCCGCCGTCCGCCCGACCCAGGCGGACGGCTTCGCCCGCGCCCTGCTGGGCGACGAGGCGGGGCCGGGCGACGAGCGGCGCACCGCCGCCCTGGTCGGCTGGCTGCTGGTGCAGGCCGGGCTGAAGGGGCACACCGCGCTGGAAGCCCCGGTCCTGCGGTCGGCGCTGGCCCAGTACGCCGTGCCGGACCCCGACGAGGCCCTCGAAGCCGCCATCGGCGACGGCTCGGTGCTGGTCTTCCACGAGCCGCTGGGCCCGCCCGTCGCGGAGGACGAGGAACAGCCGGTACGGGTGCTGGTGGGCCTGGAGGGCGCGGCGATGGCCGAGGAGAGCCTGGCCGACGCCCTGGCCCGGATCGCCAGCACCTTCGACGCCCCGGCGGACTGGGAGAAGGCCGCCACCGGACCCGGCGCCGAGCTGATCCGCGCCGTCGCGGGCCACGGCTTGGTCGCCCACACCGGCGGCGAGGCCGCCCGCGCCGAGCCGCTCGCCCTGCTGGCCGCCGCCCGGGAGTTCGGGCTGCGGGCCTGCCTGGCCGCGCACGTCCCCCCGGTCGGCGGGGTCACCGTCGCCGGGCTGCTCTCCGGGGCGGAGGGGCCGGGCCGGGACGCCGACGGGCAGCTCGCTCTGGACCTGCTGGTGGTGCTGGACGCGCCCCAGCTGGACGTGGACACCGCGGCCGCACTGGCGGAGTCGGTCCCCGACGGGGCCCGCCTGGTGCTCTCCGGGGACCCCGCGGTGCTCGGGTCCGCCGGCGCCGGGCGGGTGTTCGCCGATCTGCTGGCCGCCCGTACCTGCCCCCAGGTGGTCTCCCGCGTCCCGGACCCCGGTCCGCTCGGCGAACTGGTCTCGGGGGTCGGCGTCGGGGAGCTGAACCAGGTCGACGCCCCCGGCAAGGAGGTCGTCATCGTCCCGGTGCGCGACGCCGGGGAGGCGGTGCACCGGACCGTGCAGCTGGTCGCCGAGTCCGTGCCCCGGGCCTTCGGCATCCCGGCGGACAGCGTGCAGGTGATCACCCCGGGCCACGGCGGTCCGGCTGGCACCCGGGCGCTGAACGCCGCCCTCAAGGAGCGGCTGAACCCCGGCCCCGGCCGGTTCGGCGGCTTCGATCCCGGCGACCGGGTGGTCCACGTGCCCTCGCCCGGACGGGCCCTGCCGGCCCGGGTGGTGTCGGCCGACGCGGAGGGGCTGCACCTGGAGCGCGCGGGCGCGCCGGTCGTCGTACCGAAGGAGCTGGTGGAGTCGCAGGTCCGGCACGGCTGGGCGGTGACCGCGCACCAGGCGGTGGGCGCCCGCTGGCCGGCGGTGGTCGTCGTACTGCCGGGGGACGCGGCGCAGGCCCTCTCCCGTGACTGGGTGTACACGGCGTTCGGGCGGGCCGAGCGGCACCTCTCGGTGGTGCACGGGGTGGACCAGGCGCTGCCGCGCGCGGTGGCCGAGGTGCTGCCGAAGCCGCGTACGACCCGGCTGACGGGCCTGCTGACCGCCCTGGCGACGGCGGGCGAACAGCCGCAGTGACGCGAAGCGGCCCCCGCACTCGGTGCGGGGGCCGCTTCCTTTCCGTTCGGGTCCCGCTCGGGGCCGCCGCTCAGGCCGGGGTCAGCCCCGGCCGTGCGGCCTCGTCCTCGTCCTCGTCCTCGTCGGTGTGCTCGCCCTCGTCCTCGTCCGCGTCCTCACCGAACTCGTCGGTCTCCTCGTCGAAGACGGAGCTGACGTCGAACCGGTGCATGACGTCCTCCGGATCGGTGTGCCCGAAGGGCGAGTTGAGCCACTCCCCCGGGTCCGCCATCTCCTCCGAGGCCGCGATCCACAGGGTGGAGTCGCCCTCCTCCAGCCCGAACTCCTTGTAGCGGGAGGCGATCTCGTCGGGCTCGTACTCGCCGAACAGGACACCCAGCGCGCCGGCGGTCCCGCCGTCGTGGACCAGTTCCGCGTCCCGGTCGTGGGCGGCGACCCGCTCGGCCTGGGCGATCAGCCTCGGCGGCTCGACCACGGCGTAGTCGCGGCGGATGAGCACGCTGAACGCGGCGGGCTCGGTGGGGCCGGTGTACGGGACGCCGTCCTCGGGAGTGGGGATCTCGAAGGGGGTGACCTCGTCGTAGCGGTCGTAGAGGAGTTCGTCGTACTCCTCGGCCGCGGCGGCGAGTTCGTTGAACGCGGCGTAGACGTCGGGGTCCTCGTCCCCGGTCCTGCGCTCGACCGCGGCGAGGTGCCGGTCGAGCGCTTCCTTGACCGCCTCGGCGGCGGCGCGTACCTCGGCAGCAGTGGGCAGAGCGGCATCAGACATAGGGGAGACGCTATCCGTAGCAGGGCTCTGCCCGCACAATAGATGCGATGCCGGAATACGAATTTGTCGACGTGTACGTGCCCCGCGGCGTTCCCCGCAAGGAGGCGACCCGCCTGCTGACCGATCATGCCGAGTACGGGAACTGGGAACTCGACCGCCTGACCCTGCACCGGGACGGCAGCCGCCGGGTGCGACTGCGCCGCCGGATCATCCGCCAGGTCCGCGCGACCTGGTGACGCGGGCCCCGGGGGCGGGGCCCGCGTCGCGGACGGCCGTCAGGCGGCCGAGCGGGCTCGCCGGTAGAGCACGGTCCCGGCCAGCAGCAGGCCGCCGGCGAGCGGCAGGCCCGCGGTCAGGACGTCACCGGAGCCGGTGGCGGCGAGGCCGGCCCCCGTGTCCGGGGTGGCCGGCGTGACCGGGCCCGAGGCCGGCCCGGTGCCCGTACCCGGCGTACCGGGTGTGCCCGGGGCCTGACCGCCGGGGGCACCGGGGGTGCCGTTGCCCGGGGTGCCGGGGTTCCCGTTCCCGGGGTTCCCGTTCCCGGGGTTCCCGTTCCCGGGGTTCCCGTTCCCGGGGTTCCCGTTCCCGGGGTTCTCTCCGCCCGGCGTGCCCGGGTTGCCGTTGCCCGGCGTGCCCGGGTTCCCGTTGCCCGGGTTCCCGTTCCCGGGGTTCTCTTCGCCCGGCGTGCCCGGGTTGCCGTTGCCCGGCGTGCCCGGGTTGCCGTTGCCCGGCGTGCCCGGGTTGCCGTTGCCCGGCGTGCCCGGGTTGCCGTTGCCCGGGTTGCCGTTGCCCGGCGTGCCCGGGTGGTCGTCGCACGGTTCGTCGTCGTCATGCCCCGGGTGACCGGGGCTGCCCGGGTTTCCGGGGACGTGAGGTGTGCCGGGAAGGTTCGGGTGGCCCGGCCCGCCGTGGCGGCCCGAACCGTTGAAGCAGTGGTTCCCGAAGGCCGGATTGAGGCCTCCCACCACGTTCACCGTGTTCCCGCAGGCGTTCACGGGCGCGTCCACGGGCACCTGCGCGCTGTTCCCGGACAGCAGTCCCGGAGAGTTCGCGGCGTGCCCCGAGGCAGCGGAGTCCGCGTGCGCGTACCCCCCGCCCATCGCGAGGACACCCCCCGCGGCAGCCATGGTGATCAGGGTCTTCCTGGTGGCCTGTGCCGGTCGTCGCATCTGTGATCGTCCCCTGGTGTGTACGTCCAGGCTCCCCCGCCTGGTCCGCTGAAAGTGAGAATCCGGGCCGGAAAAGCCCGGTGGCCCCGGAGCGCTGGAATGCGCTCCGGGGCCAAAGACTTCAGACGCGTCAGGCGTTGACGCAGGTGTTGCCGAAGGCCGGGTTCAGCAGGCCGATCACGTTGACCGTGTTGCCGCAGACGTTCACGGGGATGTGAACCGGGACCTGGACGACGTTGCCGGACAGGACACCCGGGGAGCCGATGGCCGCACCCTGGGCACCCGCGTCGGCGACAGCCAGACCCGCACCCGCGAGAACCAGGCCACCGGTGGCAGCCGCAGCGGCGACAACCTTCTTGATCATTGTTCCTCCTAGTAGGCAATTGCGGTCCCAGCCGCGGACCGCACCACCTGTAACGAGGAGGGATCACCAGGGCTACGAGCGTATGAGCGCATTCACTCTTCCCAGTGGTCTGCGCACACCTCTGCGATTCTCAGGCGTTGTCAATGAATCGGTCGAGAACGCGGACGCCGAACTTGAGCCCGTCGACGGGCACCCGCTCGTCCACGCCGTGGAACATTCCGGCGAAGTCCAGCTCGGGCGGCAGCTGCAGCGGCGCGAAGCCGAAGCAGCGGATGCCGAGGTCGTCGAAGGACTTGGCGTCCGTGCCCCCCGAGAGCATGTACGGGACGGCCCGCGCGATCGGGTCCTCGGCCTTCAGGGCCCCCTGCATCGCGTCGACCAGACGGCCGTCGAAGTCGGTCTCCAGGGCCTTGTCCCCGTGCACGTCCTCCCGCTTCACCCGGGGACCGAGGATGCGGTCCAGGTCGGCGAAGAACTCGTCCTCGTAGCCGGGCAGGAAGCGGCCGTCGACGTGGGCCGTGGCCTGGCCGGGGATGACGTTGACCTTGTAGCCGGCGCCGAGCATCGTCGGGGCGGCGGAGTTGCGCAGGGTCGCGCCGACCATCTTGGCGATGCCGCCGAGCTTGGCGAGCGTGGCGTCCATGTTGTCCGGGTCCAGCGGGGTCCCGAGCGCGTCGGAGAGCTCGTCCAGGAAGCTCCGTACGGTCTTGGTCACGCGCACCGGCCACTGGTGGCGCCCGAGCCGCCCCACGGCCTCGCACAGCTCCGTGATGGCGTTGTCGTTGTTGGTCATGGAGCCGTGGCCCGCGGTGCCCTCCACCGTGAGCCGCATCCAGTGCATGCCCTTCTGGGCGGTCTCCACGAGGTAGAGCCGCAGGTTCTCGTTCACCGTGAAGGAGAAGCCGCCGACCTCGCCGATCGCCTCGGTGACCCCCTCGAAGAGCCCCGGGTGCTTGTCGACCAGGTGCCGCGCCCCGTACACGCCGCCGGCCTCCTCGTCGGCGAGGAAGGCGAGCACGATGTCGCGCGGGGGCTTGCGGCCGCTGCGCATCCGGTCGCGCACGACGGCCAGCGTCATCGCGTCCATGTCCTTCATGTCGACGGCGCCGCGGCCCCACACGCAGCCGTCGGCGATCTCTCCCGCGAAGGGGTCGTACGTCCAGTCGGCCGCATTGGCCGGGACCACGTCGGTGTGCCCGTGGATCAGCAGCGCGGGCCGCGAGGGGTCCTCGCCCTCGATGCGCGCCACCGTCGAGGCCCGCCCCTTGTGCGACTCGAAGATCTGCGGCTCCAGCCCGACCTCGGCGAGCTTCTCGGCCACCCACTCGGCCGCCTTGCGCTCGCCGGGGCCCGAGTGGTCCCCGTAGTTGCTGGTGTCGATCCGAATGAGGTCCCGGCAGAGGTCGACGACCTCGTCCTCGCCCGAGACGGTCCTGCCCGCGCTCGACTCGCTCACGCTGCTTCCTCCCACTGATCGGTACCGAACTGCCTCCATCCTCCCGCTCGGAACCGTTCTCCCCAAGGGCGCTCCCAGGCCACAGGGGGGTGTGATCGAGGACCCCGGAATGTTTGGTAATGTTTTCCACGTCGGAACGGCCCGCGAGGGACGCGAGACAGACACCTTGTCCGGGTGGCGGAATGGCAGACGCGCTAGCTTGAGGTGCTAGTGCCCTTTATCGGGCGTGGGGGTTCAAGTCCCCCCTCGGACACAGAAGAAGGACCCCGCTTCGGCGGGGTCCTTTTCGTTGTCCCGGGCGCACGGACGCCGAAAGGCCGCTCACGGGCCCCGGGCGAGGGGCCCCGTGAGCGGCCGGGACGGTCAGTCTCGGGCCGCGGCGGTCAGTCGCGGGCCGCGGCGATCTCCGCCACCCGGCGGCGCACCAGGAACCAGCCGCCGACCAGGGCCGCGCCGATGGCCGGGACGAACATGACCGTGGTGCGGCCGACGCCTCCGTCGCACCACATCAGCACGAGGACCGTGAGGAGGAAGACCAGGGTCACGAGCTGGGTGTACGGGGCCCAGGGCAGGCGGTAGGCGGGGCGCTCGACCCGGCCCTGCTTCGCGCGGCGCCAGAAGTGGAGCGAGCAGATCATGACCATCGCCCAGGTGCCGAGGATGCCCAGCGAGGCGAAGTTCAGGACGATCTCGAAGGCCTCCTCCGCCATGAAGTAGTTCAGGACGACGCCCGCGACGCCGAAGGCGGCGGTGAAGAGGACGCCGCCGTAGGGGACCTTGCCCTTGTTCATGACGCCGGTGAACCGGGGGGCCGAGCCGGACAGGGCCATGGAGCGCAGGATGCGGCCGGTGGAGTAGAGGCCGGAGTTCAGGCTGGAGAGGGCCGCCGTCAGCACGACCAGGTTCATGATGCCGGCGGCGCCGGGGACGCCGAGCTTGTCGAAGACCGTGACGAAGGGGCTCTGGTCGGAGGAGTAGGCCGTGTACGGGAGCAGCACCGCGAGCAGGACCACGGAGCCGACGTAGAAGAGGCCCACGCGCCACATGATCGAGTTGATCGCCTTCGGCATGATCTTCTCGGGGTTCTCGGTCTCGCCGGCGGCGACGCCGCAGAGCTCGACGGAGGCGTACGCGAAGACCACGCCCTGGATGACCAGGAGCATCGGCAGGACGCCGGACGGGAAGAGGCCGCCGTTGTCGCTGATGGTGGACAGGCCGGGGGTGTGGCCGCCGATCTCGTGGCTGGTGGCCACGAGCCAGATGCCGACGATCAGGAAGATGACCAGGGCGGCGACCTTGACCAGGGAGAACCAGAACTCCATCTCGCCGAAGTACTTCACCGAGATCAGGTTCGCGGTGAGGACGACGGCGAGGGCGATGAAGGCGAGGACCCACTGGGGGACGTCGGTGAACAGCGACCAGAAGTGGGCGTAGGTCGCGGCGGCCGTGATGTCGGCCACAGTGGTCGTGGACCAGTTGAGGAAGTAGAGCCAGCCCGCCGTGTAGGCGCCCTTCTCCCCCATGAACTCGCGCGCGTAGGAGACGAAGGCGCCGGAGGAGGGACGGTAGAGCACGAGCTCGCCGAGGGCCCGGACGACGAAGAAGGCGAAGACGCCGCACACCGCGTAGGCGATCGCCAGCGAGGGGCCGGCCCCTGCCAGGCGGCCTCCGGCGCCGAGGAACAGGCCGGTGCCTATCGCCCCGCCGATCGCGATCATGTTGATGTGGCGGGACTTGAGGTCCTTGCTGTAGCCCTCGTCACCGGCGTCGACGTGGCGGGAAGACGCCGGGGCGGGGGCCTCGGTCAAGGTGCGGTCACTCATGGATGACTTCGCCTTCGTGGGGGTCGGACAAGGCAGGCCCGGACCGCCGCGCAGGGGAGCTGGGTGGTGTCCCCTGTGCTGCGGTTCGGTCGTTTTGATCGCCCCAGGAGACCATGGGGGTCCGCCACCCGCCAAAATCAGCCCAGCGCATCGAAGCCCCCGACGACCTTGGAAAGGGTCGTCGGGGGCTTCGCGGAAGCTGGAAAGCCAGGCTCTGGGTCAGTCTCGGGTGGTGGCCTCTGCTGCCTGGTCGAGGCGGAAGGCTTCGTTGCCGAGGCCGATGCGGGCGTGCACCTCGGGGCGGTTGCGGCGCAGGAAGGCCCCGTAGAGCAGGCCGCCGGCGACGGCGGCGGCGATGATGCCCGGCAGGACCCAGTTGAGGGCGGAGCCCTCGGCCGCGCCGACCAGGACGCCGAAGTCCTTGACGGTGTAGACGGCGATGGCGAGCAGCGCGAGGCCGGCGGCGCCGGCCGCGACGAGGCGCCAGACCTGGGCGCCGGCGGTGCCGCGGCGGACGAAGAAGGCGATGACGGCGAAGGAGGCGGCGGCCATGAGGAGGGTCACGCCCAGGGCGCCGACGCTGCCCATCCACGTGAACAGGTGGAGTACGGGGGCGGTCGGGTCGCCGGTGGGCATGTCGTCGGTGACGGCGAAGGCGGTCACGACGACGGCGGCGACGCCGGTCTGCAGGAGGGAGCCGGTGCCGGGGGCGCCGGTGCCGGAGTTGGTCCGGCCGAAGGCGGCCGGGAGCAGGCCCTCGCGGCCCATCGCGAAGGCGTAGCGGGCGACCACGTTGTGGAAGCTGAGCATGGCCGCGAACATGCCGGTCACGAAGAGGACGTGCAGCACGTCGGTGAAGGCGCCGCCGAGGCGGGCCTCGGTGAGCTGGAAGAGCAGGCCGGGGCCGGCTTCGGCGGACGTCTTGACGACCTCGGAGGGGCCGGTGGCGACGGTGAGGGCCCAGGCGCTCAGGGCGAAGAAGAGGGCGACGAAGCCGACGGCGAGGAACATCACCCGGGAGACGACGATGTGCGGCTTGCTGGTCTCCTCGGCGTACACCGGGGACTGCTCGAAGCCGACGAACGCGGCGATGCAGAAGCACAGGGCGGTGCCCAGACCGGGGCCGCTGAGGGTCTCCGGGTTGAAGGCGTGCAGGGAGAGGCCTTCGGCGCCGGGCTTGCCGAGGGCGGCGGCGTCGAAGACGACGACCAGGGCGACCTCGATGAGGAGGAGGACGCCGAGCACCTTGGCGTTGAGGTCGATCTTCAGCCAGCCGAGTGCGCCGGTGGCGGCGACGGCGAGCAGGGCCGGGATCCACCAGGCGAGTTCGATGCCGAGGTAGGTGGCGAAGAGGCCGGATATCTCGAAGCCGAGGATGCCGTAGACGCCGACCTGCATGGCGCTGTACGCGACGAGGGCGACCAGGGAGGCCCCGGCGCCCGCGGTGGGGCCGAGGCCGCGGGCGATGTAGGCGTAGAAGGCGCCGGCGTTGTGGACGTGCCGGCTCATCTCCGCGTAGCCGATGCTGAAGAGCGCCAGGACGAGGCCGAGGATGACGAAGAGCAGCGGCTGGCCCACGATGCCCATGACGCCGAAGGTGGTGGGCATCACACCGGCGACCACCATCAGGGGCGCGCTGGCGGCCAGTACGGAGAGCAGCAGGCCGGCGGTACCGAGGCGGTCGGCGCGCAGGGCCCGGTCCTGGCCCTTGTACGTGCGGATCTCGGCCGGGTCCTGGAGCGTGGTGGATCTGCCCGTCGGCATGGCGGGTCCGTCCTTTCGTGTGGGGTGGGGCAGGGGTGGTCCCGGGGTGGCCCCGGGCGGGGCGGACGGGGTTCGGGCAGCGGTCACGCGGTGCCGAGCGCGGCCCGCCGTGCGGCGAGGAAGGCCTTGTGCGGGTCGAGGTCCGGGTAGGACCAGGGGGCGGGGGTCGCGTGGCTGCCGATCCGGTGGAACAGGGCGGCGGCCTCGGCGGGACGGCCCTCGCAGAGCTTGGCGTGGGCGAGGAAGTTGAGGTCGACGCGGTTGCGCGGGTGGTCCTCGCGCTCCCACTCCAGCCACCAGTCGAAGGCGGAGCGCAGCACCGTGCGGGCCCGCCGGCCGGACCAGTGCTGGGCGGCGTTGCCGAAGGTGTGCCCGTGGGTGGCGGCCAGTACCCGGTAGCGCTCGGCGTGCGCGATGACCGGGAGCACGGCGAGCGGGGAGTCGGCCGGGGACTCCTCGGCGGCCCAGGCCGCGAAGTCGTAGACCTCGTGGAGCGGGTCGTGGCCGGAGGCGGGGGTGCGTTCGGCCAGCCTGGCGACCATCAGGTGGTGGGCGTGGTGGTGCTCGCGGTGCCGGGCCCGGACCTGGTCGAAGTGGCGGCTGAACTCCTCCTCGGTGCCGAAGGCCCGGGACAGCAGGAGCAGGCCGAGCCAGGGGGTCGGGTCGGCGGGCAGCAGGGCGGCGGCCCGGCGGCAGGCCTCCTCGGCCGCGGCCGGGGTGCCCTTGCGGCGCAGGGCGGAGAAGACGGCGGCGCAGGCGAGGAGGGTGGCGGCGTCGGCGCTCTCGGGTTCGGCGAGCAGCCATTCGCGGGCCCAGGCGGTGGCCGCCGGGGTCTCGGCGAGCACGACGACGCGGTGGCCGCGGCGGTCCCAGTCGTCGCCGGTGCCGACGAGCAGGGACCGGGCCTTGGACCAGCGGCCCTGGGTGAACTGGGAGCGCACGTCGACGAGTTCGGCGTCGCAGAGGGCCGGGTCGAAGAGCTGGGCGTCCCGCTTGCGGGCGCGGCCGAGGGGCGGCGGAGGCGGGGACATCCGCGGGTTTTCCCTCCAGGGCGCGGGCGGACGAGGAGTGCTGGCGAGCGGTGGCCGGAAAACGTGCATGATGCACGTGGGTGGTCCGGCCGTGTGGCGTGCGGATCGTGCCGGTGAGCGAACCGGTGATCACTGACAGCAAAGCGGTACGCACAGCTCCGAGTCAAGGTCCAGTCCACTGCGTGGCGGGTTTCAACTGGTCTGACGATGGTGTGAGTTGGGGTGCTTGTGCCGGTTCGGGGTGGACTTCGGGCCATCCCCTAGGCTCGGGACATGACGACCGACGACGATCTTCCTCCGTATCTGCTGGGCTTCCCCGGACCGCTGCGCGACCGGCTGGTCGCGGCCGTGCTGAGCGGGGCGAAGACCTCGACGACGGGGTTGCTCGCGGGGTACGAGGCGGAGGGCGAGCCGCTGCCCGTGGCGGGGCAGCGGACGGCACTGCTGGATTCCGCCGCGTGTCCGGTGGCCGTCCTGGAGGTGACGGACGTACGCGTCCTGCCGCTCGGGGAGGTGGACCTGGAGCACGCGCTGGCCGAGGGCGAGGGGTACGCGTCCGTGGCCGAATGGCGCTCCTCCCACGAGGAGTTCTGGCACGGCGCCGAGCTGCGCGAGCTGCTCGGCGATCCGGGGTTCACCGTGGACGACGGCACGCCGGTGGTGACGGAGCGGTTCCGGATCGTCGAGCGGCTGGGCTGAGCGCGTCGGGGGGCCGGTGCGGCCGCGGCGGGGGTCAGCCGACCGCCTTGGCCGCGGCCCGGCCCGCCGCCCGCCCCGAGAAGATGCAGCCGCCCAGGAAGGTGCCCTCCAGGGCCCGGTAGCCGTGCACCCCGCCGCCGCCGAAGCCTGCCGCCTCGCCCGCCGCGTAGACCCCGGGCAGCGGCTCGCCGTCCGCCCCCAGGACGCGCGAGGAGAGGTCGGTCTCCAGGCCGCCCAGGGACTTGCGGGTCAGGATCGAGAGCCGTACGGCGATCAGCGGGCCGGCCCCGGGATCCAGGATCCGGTGCGGTGCGGCCGTGCGGATCAGCTTGTCGCCGAGGTACCTGCGTGCCCCGTGGATGGCCGTCACCTGGAGGTCCTTGCTGAACGGGTTGGCGATCTCCCGGTCCCGGGCGGTGATCACGCGGCGCAGTTCCGCCTCGTCGATCAGGTCCTCCTTGGTGACCGCGTTCATCCCGCGCACCAGGGCGGACAGGTCGCGCTCGACGACGAAGTCCGCGCCGTGGTCCATGAAGGCCTTCACCGGCCCGGGGACGGCCTGCCGGGCCCGGTTGATGACGTCGCGGACCGACTTGCCGGTGAGGTCCGGGTTCTGCTCGGAGCCGGAGAGGGCGAACTCCTTGCCGATGATGCGCTGGTTGAGGACGAACCAGGTGTGGTCGTGGCCGGTCTGCATGATGTGGTCGAGGGTGCCGAGCGTGTCGAAGCCCGGGAAGAGCGGGACGGGCAGCCGCCGGCCCGTCGCGTCCAGCCAGAGCGAGGAGGGGCCCGGCAGGATCCGGATCCCGTGCCTGGCCCAGATCGGGTCCCAGTTCCCGATGCCCTCGGTGTAGTGCCACATCCGGTCCTTGTTGATGTGGCTGGCGCCCGCCTCCTCGGCGATCCCGAGCATCAGGCCGTCCACGTGGGCGGGGACCCCGGACAGCATCCGCTCGGGCGGGGTGCCGAGCCGGGCGGGCCACTGTGCGCGGACCAGGTCGTGGTTGCCGCCGATGCCGCCGCTGGTCACGATCACGGCCTGGGCCCGCAGGGAGAAGGCCCCGGCGCTCTCGCGGCTGCTCGCGGTGCCCCGTACGGCGTCGGAGGGCTCCAGGACCTCGCCGGTCACGGTGTCGACGGCGCCCGCGGTGCGGGAGAGGCCGGTCACCCGGTGCCGGAACCTCAGCTGGACCAGTCCGCGGGCCACCCCGGCCCGGACCCGGCGTTCGAAGGGCTCGACCAGGCCGGGGCCGGTGCCCCAGGTGATGTGGAAGCGGGGGACGGAATTGCCGTGGCCCTCGGCGTCGTAGCCGCCGCGCTCGGCCCAGCCGACCACCGGGAAGAACCGGACGCCCTGCGCGTGCAGCCAGGGGCGCTTCTCGCCGGCGGCGAAGTCCACGTAGGCCTCGGCCCAGCGGCGCGGCCAGCCGTCCTCCTCGCGGTCGAAGCCGGCGGTGCCCAGCCAGTCCTGGAGGGCGAGGTCGCGACTGTCCTTGATCCGCATCCGGCGCTGCTCGGGCGAGTCCACGAGGAACAGCCCGCCGAAGGACCAGTGGGCCTGGCCGCCGATGGACTGCTCGGGCTCCTGGTCGAGCAGGATGACCTTCCGGCCCGCGTCGACGAGTTCGGCGGTGGCCGCGAGCCCGGCCAGCCCGGCCCCGATCACGATCACGTCAGCGTCGTACGTCATGCGTATACCCGTCCTCCGTCGGTGGTGGGGCAGATCCTTGGCTACGGAGCGGTAACCAGTCAACAGCGGTGGTTGGATGAACCGCGTGAGTGCCGCTGATGAAGTACTGGACGTGGTGGACCGGGACGACCGGGTCCTCGGGCAGGCCCCGCGGGGCGAGGTGTACGCGCGGGGGCTGATCCACCGCTGTGTGTTCGTGCTGGCCTCGGACGCCCGGGGGCGGATCTTCGTGCACCGGCGCACGGCCTCGAAGCTGGTGTTCCCCTCGCACTACGACATGTTCGTGGGCGGGGTGCTGGGCGCCGGGGAGAACTATGCGCGAGCCGCGCTGCGGGAGGCCGAGGAGGAGCTCGGGGTGACCGGGCTGCCGCAGCCGGAGCCGCTGTTCAAGTTCCTGTACGAGGGCCCGGGCGGGGCCTGGTGGTCCTCCGTGCACGAGGTGCGGTGCGAGCTGCCGGTGGCTCCGCAGGAGTCGGAGGTGGACTGGCACACCTACCTCCCGCCCGAGGAGCTGGACCGGCGCGTCGCCGGCGGGGAGTGGGCCTGGGTGCCGGACGGCCTGGAGGCGTACCGGCGGCTGCGGGAGTTCCGCCGTAGATTGCCCTTGTGATCGACTTCGTCAAAGACGTCCGCCTCTGGTTCGCGCCGCAGGGCCTCCAGGACGAGGGCGAGACCCCCGACTACCGCTTCTCGCTGGCCAACGAGCGGACCTTCCTCGCCTGGATCCGGACCGCGCTGGCCCTGGTGGGCGGCGGTTTCGCCGTGGACCAGTTCCTGCCGGACCTGCGGTGGGGCGTGCGGGTCGGGATGGCCTTCGCGCTGCTGGCGGTGGGCGCGGCCTGCGCGCTGCGGGCGGTGAACCACTGGATGCGGTGCGAGCGGGCGATGCGGCGGGGCGAGGACCTGCCGCTGTCGCGGTTCCCGGTGGTGCTGAGCCTGGGGGTCGGGTTGGTCGCGGTGGCGATGGTGGTGGTCGTGGCGCTCGGCTGGACGTCGGGGCGGTGAGCCCGTCCCCGGACGGTGAGGCGCGCGACGCGGGACTGCAGCCCGAACGGACCCGGCTCGCGTGGCGGCGTACGACGCTGGCCTCCTCGGTGGTGGTGGTGCTGGCGCTGCGGCAGGCGCTGCGCGGGTCCGGGCGGCCGGTGGAGGTGGCCGGGGCGGCGGTGGCCGCGCTGGTCTGGCTGGCGTTCCTGGGGGTGGCGCACCGGCGGATCCGGGAGCTGGCGGCCGGCCGGCCGCCGGGGCTGGGGCCGCGCGCGGCCCTGGGGGTGGTGGCCTGCACGCTGGCGCTGGCGGTGTTCGCGATGGCCGTGATCGTCTGAGCCCGGCGGTCTGATGATCCGGCTTTCCCGCGCCACCCGGACACTCCTCGGACAGAACGGGCGATACCGGGTGATCCGCACTAGCCTCGGCCCCATGACCACCCAGCACCTGGAACACCCCACACACGCCCACAGCCACGGTCCTGACTGCGGCCACCAGGCCGTCCCGCACGGCGACCACGTCGACTACGCGCACGACGGACACCTGCACCGGGAGCACTCCGGGCACTGGGACGAGTGCGAGAGCGAGGGGCACACCGCCCACGACGGCCACACCCACGTGCACGGCTCGGACTGCGGGCACGAGGCGGTCCGGCACGGCGACCACGTGGACTACGTGCACGACGGGCACCGGCACGCCGAGCACGACGGGCACTACGATGACCACTGAGGCGCGCGGCCGCTGAGCGCGAACGCGCCACCCGCCCTCCCCCGGGCCCGCGACGGCTGGCAGGATGCCGAACGACCGTCAAAGCGACCCGGGGAGAGCGCGGATGACCGCCGACAAGCCGTATCTCGTCCAGCCCGCACCGGGGGTGCACGCCTACGTCCAGCCGGACGGCGGCTGGTGCCTCAACAACGCCGGGTTCGTCAGCGACGGCGGCCGGACGCTGCTCGTCGACACCGCCGCCACCGAGCGGCGCGCCCTGGCCCTGCGCGAGGCGGTCACGGCCACCGGGGCGCCGCTCCCCCGCACGGTCGTGAACACCCACCACCACGGCGACCACACCTACGGCAACGGCGTGTTCACGCCCGAGGCGCTGGTCCTCGGGCACGACAACGCGCGGGCCGAGCAGCTCGCCGCCGGGCACCAGCTCGAGATGATCTGGCCCGCGACCGACTTCGGCGCGATAGAGATCACCGCACCCGACCTCACCTACAGCGACCGGATGACCCTGCACGTCGGCGGGACGGAGGTGCGGGTCATCCACCCGGGCGTGGCGCACACCACCGGCGACTCGATCGTGTGGCTGCCCCGGCAGCGGGTGGTGTTCACCGGCGACCTGGTGTTCGCCGAGGGCACGCCCTTCCTCGCGATGGGCTCCCTGGCCGGCTCGCTGCGGGCGCTGGAGCTGCTGCGCTCCCTGGACGCGGAGACCGTCGTACCGGGACACGGGCCGCTGACCGACGCCTCGGCCTACGACGCCACCGAGCGCTACCTGCGGTACGTAGCAGAACTGGCCCGGGAGGGGCGGGCGGAGGGGCTGACCCCGCTGGATACGGCCCGGCGGGCCGATCTCGGAGAGTTCGCGGCGTGGCGGGAGAGCGAGCGGCTGGTGGCGAACCTGCACCGGGCGTACGCGGAACTGGCCGGAGAACCGGAGGGCGCCGCGCTCGACATCCCGGCCGTCCTGGGGGACATGACGGTGATGAACGGCGGGACGCCGCTCCTCTGCCATGCCTGAACGGGCCCGGAGGAGTTCTTTCGGCCGACGCCCTGGACTACATACCGACTGGTCGGCATGATGGCTCCGAGCGAACTGTCACCGTCGAACCCCGTACGGAGGTGCCCCCCATGACCCCAGCCCCGGACGATCCGCGAGGCCTCGATCTGGAACGGCTGCGCGGCCATCTCGACGCCGCGCGGCCCGGGCTCGCGGCCGGGGCGCTGACCGCCCGGCTGATCGAAGGGGGCCGGTCGAACCTCACGTACGAGGTCACCGACGGCTCCGGCCGCTGGGTGGTGCGCCGTCCCCCGCTCGGCCACGTCCTGGACACCGCGCACGACATGCGGCGCGAGCACCGGGTGATCGCCGCCCTGCACGGGACGGCCGTACCGGTGCCGGAACCGGTGCTGCTGTGCGAGGACGAGTCCGTGCTGGGGGCGCCGTTCTACGTCATGGAGTACGTGGAGGGGGTGCCCTACCGCACGGCGGACGAGCTCGCCGGGATCGGCCCCGAGCGCACCCGGCGGGCGGTGCTCGGCCTGGTCGACACCCTGGTGGACCTGCACGCGGTGGACCCCGCGGCCGTCGGGCTGGGCGACTTCGGGCGTCCCGAGGGCTTCCTGGACCGGCAGCTGCGCCGCTGGGGCAAGCAGCTCGCGGCCTCCCGGGGGCGGGAGCTCGCCGGGATCGACGAACTCCACGGAGCGCTCGGCCGGACGCTGCCCGCCTCCCCCGCGCCGACCGTGGTGCACGGGGACTTCCGGCTGGACAACGTACTGATCGGCGGCCCCGACGACAGGATCCGGGCGGTGCTGGACTGGGAGATGTCCACACTGGGGGATCCGCTCACCGACCTCGGGCTGCTGGTGATGTACAGCTCGGACCTGGGCCTGACCGAATCCCCGGTCAGCACCACCAGCGCGGCGCCGGGGCATCCGACCCCCGCGGAGCTGGTCGAGCGCTACGCGGCCCGCTCCGGACGGGACACCGGTGCGATCGCCTGGTACACGGCGTTCGCCTGGTTCAAGCTCGCGGTGATCCTCGAGGGGATCCACTACCGCTACACGCTCGGGCAGACCGTCGGCGCGGGCTTCGACCGGATCGGCGAGCTGGTCCCGGTCTTCATCGAGCACGGTCTGACCACCCTCCAGGCCCCCCGCACCACCAAAAACCGCCACGAAGGCTGAGGCACACGACCCATGGACTTCGCATTCGACGCCCGGACCGAGGAACTCCGCGAGCGGCTGCTCGCGTTCATGGAGGAGTACGTCTACCCGGCGGAAGCCGTCGCCGCCGAGCAGCGCGCACGGCTGGCCTCGCCCTGGGACACCCCGGCCGTCTTCGGTGAGCTGAAGGCCGAGGCGCGCCGCCAGGGGCTGTGGAACCTCTTCCTGCCGGACGCCGCGTACGGCGCCGGGCTGACCAACCTCCAGTACGCCCCGCTCGCCGAGATCACCGGCCGCAGCCCGCACCTGGCCCCGATGGCGACCAACTGCGCGGCCCCGGACACCGGCAACATGGAGCTGCTCGCGCAGTTCGGCTCCGAGGAGCACAAGAAGCAGTGGCTGGAGCCCCTGCTGGCCGGGGAGATCCGCTCCGCGTTCGCGATGACCGAGCCGGAGGTGGCGTCCTCGGACGCGACCAACATCGAGACGCGCATCGAGCGTGCGGGGGGCGGGGCCGCCGAGTACACGATCACCGGACGCAAGTGGTTCATCTCCGGGGCGATGAACCCGGACTGCAAGATCTTCATCGTGATGGGCAAGACGGACCCGCGGGGCGCCGATCCGCGCCGCCAGCAGTCGATGATCCTGGTGCCGCGCGACACCCCGGGGGTCGAGGTGCGCCGGGCCATGACGGTGTACGGGTACGAGGACCACGACCACGGCGGGCACGCCGAGGTGGTCTTCGACGGGGCGCGGGTCCCGGCGGCGAACCTGATCGGCGAGGAGGGCACCGGCTTCGCCATCGCCCAGGCGCGGCTCGGGCCGGGCCGCATCCACCACTGCATGCGGCTGATCGGCATGGCGGAGCGGGCCATCGAGCTGATGTGCCGGCGCGCCGTGGAACGGACGGCCTTCGGCAAGCCGCTGGCCGCACAGGGGGTCGTGCAGAACTGGATCGCGGACGCCCGGGTCACGGTGGAGCAGCTGCGGCTGCTGGTCCTGAAGACGGCCTGGCTGATGGACACGGCCGGGAACCGGGGCGCGCACACCGAGATCCAGGCCATCAAGATCGCGACCCCGCGGGCGGTGGTGCGGATCCTGGACGACGCGGTGCAGCTGTACGGCGCGGGCGGGGTGAGCCAGGACTTCCCGCTCGCCGAGCTGTGGGCGGCGGCGCGCACCCTGAGGCTGGCCGACGGCCCGGACGAGGTCCACCAGCGCTCCCTGGCACGGCGCGAGCTGAAGCGGTACATGTAGCGGCGGGGGCCTCCCCGACCCGGGCTTCGGGCCTGTGGGGGCCCGGCCTTCGGGGCCGGGGCCTTCGGGGCCGGGGCCTCGGGGCCGGGGCCTTCGGGGGTGGGGCCTTCGGGGGTGGGGCCTTCGGGGGTGGGAGCCGCTGGGCGGCTCGGCTTCGGGACTTCGGCCCCCGGCGGGTGGACCTTTGGTGGTCCAGACCAGTCGGGGAGTCCGATATATTCGGGATATCCCCCCACCGAAAGTGCCCTTCGCCATGCCCAGCTCCACCCTGGCCCCCGCGCCGCAGGCCCCGGCTCCGCAGGCCCCGGCTCCGCACCCCGAGGCCTCCCCCGCCACCGCGCCGCAGGCCGCCGCGGTCCGCCTCGCGAACCCCGGACCGCTCGGTCTGGCCGCCTTCGCCCTGACCACCTTCGTGCTCAGCCTCTTCAACTCGGGCCTGATCGCGAACGCGGCCCTCAGCGCCGTCGTGCTGCCGCTCGCCCTCTTCTACGGCGGCATCGCCCAGTTCGTGGCCGGCGTGCTGGAGTTCCGGCGCGGCAACACCTTCGGGACCACCGCCTTCGTCTCGTACGGCGCCTTCTGGATGGCCTTCGCGGGCTACGTGAAGTTCGTCGTGCCGACGCTGCCGGCCGGCCAGGCGCACATCGCCACCGGCTGGTTCCTCGTGGCCTGGTTCGTCTTCACCGCCTACATGTGCGTCGCCGCCATGAGGCTCGACCTGGCGCACCGGCTGCTGTTCGGCGTGCTGGCGCTGACCTTCCTGTTCCTGGCCCTGGGCGACCTGTCCCAGGTCACCGCCCTCGGCCACGTCGGCGGGTACCTCGGCCTGCTCTGCGCGGGCATCGCCTGGTACATCTCGTTCGCCGTGGTGACCGAGGAGACCTGGGGCCGCAAGGTCCTCCCGCTGGGCTGAACTCAGGGCCGCAGCGCCCGCAGCAGCAGGTCGGCGAGGTGATCGGCGACCTGCTGCGGGGTGAGCGGCCCGTCGGCGCGGTACCAGGTCGACAGGTGGTGCACGGACCCGAAGTGGTAGTCCACCACCAGGTCGGCGGGGGTGGCGGTGGAGAACACGCCGCTGCGCTGGCCCTCCTCGACCAGCGCGCGGAAGCGTTCGTGGTAGCGCCGCCGCTCCGCCCGCACCTGCTTGAACTTCTCCGGGCTGAGCTGGTGCATCGACCGGAAGAAGATCATCGCGTCGTCGAGGTTCTCGATGGTCGTGACCACCACGTCGGCGGCGGCCGCCCGCAGCCGGTCCTCGACCGGCGCGTCGGAGGCGGCCACGGCGTCGAGCCGCTGCTGCTGGCGGCGCAGCATCCGCGCGTACACCTCGTGCAGCAGGTCGTCCTTGGACCCGAAGTAGTGGTAGAGCGCGCCCTTGGTGACCCCGGCCGCCTCGACGATCTCCTGTACGGAGGTGCGGTCGTAGCCGCGCTCGGCGAACAGCCGGGTGGCGACGGCCAGCAGCCGCTGCGGCACCGGCGCCTCGTGCGCGCCTTCGGGTTCCGTGGTCCTGGCAGCCATGGCGCCGACCTTCCCTTCCCAATCCAGCTGTACGACCATCCGACTGTTTTCAGCCGCGATCGCGCAGTTCCCGTCGAAGGATCTTGCCACTGGTGGTCTTCGGCAGAACAGCCAGGATCTCCACCTGCCGGGGGTACTTGTAGGCGGCGAGGCGCTCGGCGCAGTAGGCGGACAGCTCGGCCGGCTCCGCGCGGGCGCCGGGGCGCAGGCTGACGTAGGCCTTCACGCTCTCCCCGCGGTAGGCGTCCGGCACGCCGACCACGGCCGCCTCGCGGACCGCCGGGTGGGTGTAGAGCACGTCCTCGACCTCACGCGGCCAGACCTTGAAGCCGGAGGCGTTGATCATGTCCTTCTTGCGGTCGACGACGTAGAGCCAGCCGTCCGGGTCCATGAAACCGACGTCCCCGGTGCGCAGTTCGCCCTCCGGAAAGGCCTGGGCGGTGTCCGCGGGCAGGCCCCAGTAGCCCGGGACGACCTGGGGACCGCGGACGGCTATCTCGCCGGTCTCGCCGAGGGGCACCTCGGCGCCCTGCTCGTCGAGGATCCGCACGACGGTGTCGGCGCCGGGGAGTCCGACGGAGAGGGCGCCGGAGGCCCGGTCGACGGGGGCTTCGAGGTGCGGGGGGACGCTGGCGCAGGGGGCGGTGCACTCGGTGAGGCCGTAGCCGTTGCGCAGGTAGAAGCCGAAGGCGCCGCGCAGCCGCTCGACGAGGGCGGGCGGCAGCGGGGCTCCGCCCGAGGAGACCACCTGGAACGAGGCGAAGTGGTCCCGGGTGGCCTCCGGATGGGCGGCCAGGGCCATGAAGGCGGTGGCCGGGCCGACGGTGTAGGCGGGCCGGTGCTCCAGGAAGGCGTCGAGCACGACCGCGGCGTCGAAGCGGTGGGCGAGGACCAGGGTGCCCGCGTTGGCGAAGCAGGCGGCGAGCTCGCAGACCATGCCGGTGATGTGGAAGAGGGGTGCGAGGGCGAAGTAGGCGGCGCCCTCCGGGAGCGGGTGGGCGGTGACCTGGCGGACGGCGTTGTACGTGAGGGCGCCGTGCGGGTTCATCGCGCCCTTGGGGGTGCCGCTGGTGCCGGAGGTGTAGCTGATGAGGGCGGTGTCGGCGGCGGTGAGCTGCGGGTCGTCCGGCGCGGGACGCCCGTCGTGGGCCACGGCGAAGAGGTCGCTGACGTGGGGATGCGCCGCCGGCGGGGCGGCGCCGGCCGCGGGGGCGGCGCGGTCCGCGGGGGCGGTGCGGTCCTTGGGGGCGGTGCGGTCCGCGGAAGAAGGCGGGGCCGTCGCGGGGCCGAGGACCCGCGGGTCGTTGCGGGTCTGGAAGTCCAGGTCGGAGGCGGTCAGGACGGTCCGTACGGCCGTCCCCCCGACGGCCTCGCGGAGGTACGCCGACCACGCGCGGCCGTCGCAGACCAGCGCGGCGGCCCCGGAGTCGCGCAGGATGTGCCCGACCTCCCCGGCCTTGTACATGGGGTTGAGCGGGACCACGACGGCCCCGGCCTTCCAGGCGGCGAGGACGGCCAGCACGAAGTGCGGCGTGTTCTGCAGCATGACGGCGACCCGGTCCCCGCGGCCGACGCCGCGCGCCGCGAGGTGGCCGGCCACCGAGTCGGAGAGCGCGTCGGCCTCGGCGTAGCCGGTGCGGCCGTCGAAGTAGGCGAGCGCGGTCCGCTCGGGGGCCCGGGCCGCGGCCGCGCGGAAGGCGTGCAGCACGGTCGGCAGCGGGGTGACGGGCGCCCGCTGGGCCGGGCTGAGCAGGCCGACCCACGGCTTGGCGGCGTACGGGGAGCTCACGGGGTCTCCCACTTGCGCTGGAGGTGGTTCATGCCGCTCAGCCAGCGGTCCGGATCGGTGGCGCGGGCGGCGTAGAAGTCCGCGACCTCGGGGTGCGGGAGGATCAAGAACCGGCCCTTCTCCATGCCGTCGAACAGTGCGTCAGCGACCGCCTCCGGCTCGATCGCGGTCGGCGCGAGCACGAGTTCGCCCGCCGATCCCGCGGCCGTCAGCATGTCGGTGCGCACCCCCTGCGGGCAGATGGCGTGGACCTGGACACCGCGGTGGCGGTAGGTCAGCGACAGCCATTCGGCGAAGGCGAGCGCACCGTGCTTGGTGACACTGTACGGCGCCGCGCCGATCATGGTCAGCAGTCCGGCGGCCGAGACGGTGGACACGAAGCGGCCGCTGCCCCGCTCGAGCCAGTCCGGCAGGAGCAGCCGGGCGGCGCGCACATGGGCCATGACGTTGGTGTCCCAGGCCGCCTCCCAGACGGCCTCGTCGGCGAACGCGTCGCCGCCGGAGGCCAGTCCGGCGTTGGCGCAGTAGACGTCGATCCCGCCGCCGAGGGCCTCCCGGGCCTCGGCCACGATCGCCGACGCGTCGCCGGGCACGGGGACCGCGCGGGGACCGATCGCGCCCGCCACCGCTGCCGCCTTGGCCGGGTCGAGGTCGTTGACGGCCACGGTGGCGCCCTCGGCGGCGAAGCGGTGGGCGAGGGCGGCGCCGATCCCGCCGCCCGCGCCGGTGACGACGACTCGCTGGTCCTGGTACGCGTACGCGCTCACGGGAATCACCCTTCGGGGAGGACGGCCGGGGTCTGACGGCGGGGAGGGAGGCTGCGGATGGTGGGCAGACTAACCAGTCGGTATGTCGGGACGGAAGGGGGTCGCGCCCTACGTTGGCCGGATGACTCTCTCGCGACGCGGGGTGCTGGGACTGGCGGGGGCCATCGGGGCGGCAGGGGCTGCCGGGGCCGCGGGGGCGGCTCAGGCGGTGGGCGGGGCTCGTGCCTCGGGCGGGGCCCGGGACCTGGGCGGCGCCCAGGCCGTGGGCGCCGCGGCCGCTCCCCGGGCGGGGCAGGTGCGCACGGGATTCGAGTGCCTCGCCGCGGACGGGTACGCCGTACTCGCCGGGCAGAAGGTCGGGGTGGTCACCAACCCCACCGGGATCACCGCCGACGCCCGCCACCTGGTCGACGTCCTGCACGCGGACGAACGGGTGGACCTGGTCGCGGTGTTCGGCCCGGAGCACGGGTTCCGCGGCACGGCGCAGGCGGGCGGCTCCGAAGGGGCCTCCCGTGACCCGGCGACCGGGCTGCCCGTGTACGACACCTACGACAAGAGCGGGCAGCGGCTCGCGGACGTGTTCACGGCGGCCGGGATCGACACCGTCGTCTTCGACATCCAGGACGTCGGGGCGCGTTTCTACACCTACATCTGGACGCTCTACGACTGCATGCGCGCGGCCGCCCTCGCCGGCAAGGCGGTGGTGGTCCTGGACCGGCCCAACCCGGTGGGCGGCCGGCGGGCCGCGGGGCCGGTGCTGGAGCCGCCGTACGCGAGCTTCGTGGGCCGGGAGCCGATCGCCCTCGCGCACGGGATGACGGCGGCCGAGCTGGCCCTCCTCTTCAACGGCGAGTTCCTGTCCCGGCTGCCCGAGAAGCCGGTCAGGCTGCGGACGGTGGCGATGACGGGGTGGCGGCGGGGGTCGTTCTTCGGGGACACCGGGCTGCCCTGGGTGCCGCCCAGCCCGAACATGCCGACCCCGGACACGGCCCTCGCCTACGCCGGCACCTGCCTGTTCGAGGGGACGAACCTGTCCGAGGGGCGCGGCACGACCACCCCCTTCGAGGTGCTGGGCGCCGAGGGCGTCGACCGGCGGTGGGCGGAGGCGGCGAACGCACTGGAGCTGCCCGGGGTGTGGTTCCGGGAGGCGTACTTCACGCCGTCCTTCTCCAAGCACGTGGGGAAGGTGTGCGGCGGGGTCCGGCTGATCGTGCACGACCGGGAGGCCTTCGATCCGGTACGGGCCGGGATCGGGCTGCTGGTCACGGCCCGGCGGTCCTGGAGCGGATTCGCCTGGCGCACGGACCACTGGATCGACCGGCTGACGGGCTCGGACCGGGTGCGGAAGCTGGTGGACGCGGGCGCCGGGGTCGAGGAGATCGCCGGTGACTGGGCCGCGGGGCTGGCCCGCTTCGAGGCGGTGCGCGGGAAGTACCTCCTCTACGGGTGAGCGGGGGGTGCCGGGGGTCTGGCCGGGTAGGCGTGCCCGCAGGATGCTGGATGGACCGGGCGCGGGTGGAGGGGGACAGGGCATGGCGGACAGCGGAGCCGGGATCGGGGTCGGGGTCGAGGCCGGAGTCGAGGCCGGAGTCGGGACGGGAGTCGGGGCCGGGATCGGGGCGGAAGTCGGGGCCGGGATCGGGGCCGGCGTCGCAGCCGGGATCGGGGTGGCGCCGTACGCGGAGCTGACCTTCGACTCCGAGGGCGACGTGGACCGGGGCTCACTGGCGGCGGTGGCCCGGATCGACGCCACGGACCTGCTGGTCTTCGCCCACGGCTGGAACAGCGACCGCTCCACGGCGACCCGGCTCTACGAACGGTTCTTCGCCCCCTTCCCGGGGCTGGCGGGGCCGGGGGTACGGCTGGGGTACGTGGGTGTCGTATGGCCCTCGATGCGCTTCTCCGACGAGCCGATACCGGACTTCGAGGACCGGGGCGTGCTCGCCGAGCCCGGCTCCGGGACGGCGCTGGACCCCGCGACCCGGCGGGCGCTCGGGGAGTTCTGGCCCGGGCGGACGGCGGAGCTGGACCGGGTGGCCGAACTGCTGGAGGAGCGGCCGGAGTCGGAGTCGGCCTTCATCGAGTTCGGGGCCCTCGTTCGGGAGCTCGCCGGCGTGGACGTGGTCGACGTGATCGACGGGATGGACACGGCGGACACCGAGGACACCGTGGACACGGCGGACATGGCGGATGCGGCGGAAGGGGCCGACGCCCCGGCCGCGGTGACGGCCGCGCCGGTACCGGCCGTCTTCGCGGAGGACGTCCTGGAGGTCTGCCGGGCGCTGACCGAAGCGCTGGCCGAGACGGGCGCGCGGACCGGGCGGGACCTCTCGCTCGGCGGCGGGCTGCGCCCCCTGTGGAACGGTGCGAAGGAGCTGCTGCGGCAGGCCACCTACTACAAGATGAAGAAGCGGGCGGGGGTGGTCGGCGAGCGCGGCCTCGGCCCGGTGCTGGCGGAGCTGGGGCGTCAGCGGCCCGGTCTGCGGATCCATCTGATCGGGCACAGCTTCGGGGCGCGGCTGGTGTCGTTCTCGCTGCGTGCCGTTCCGGACGGCGCCCGGCACATCGGATCGCTGACCCTGCTCCAGGGGGCCTTCTCCCACTACGTGTTCTCGGACCGGCTGCCGCACGACAGGAACCGCGGCGGCGCCCTCGGCGGCCTGCACCGCAAAATCCGCGGACCGGTGGTGGCCTGCCATTCCCCGCACGACACCTCCCTGCGGGTGTTCTATCCGCTGGCCTCCCGGATGGCGGGAGATTCGGCCGGAGCCCTCGGCCTCGACGAGCGCTGGGGCGCGATCGGGCACGACGGGGTGCAGGCCGTACCGGGCGCGCCCCGGCTGACCCTGGACAGGGCCCTGCGCGAAGGGGTGCCCGCGACGGGCTGCGTCAGCGTGGACGCGGGCTCGGTGGTGCGGCGCGGCGGCGCTCCCTCGGGGGCGCACAGCGATATCTGCCACGCGGAACTGGCCCGGCTGGTGGTTGCCGCGGGGCGCATGGGGCGCTGAGTTCCGGCCATGTGCCACCCGCACGCCTCGACCGCCCCCGCATGCGCCCGGCACCCGCAGGGCATGTTGGGCACATCGGCGGAGGTGAAGGTGTGATGGCAGGATTCCGGAGTCTGGCCTACCAAGTGCGTGACGCACGCAACGACCGGGCCCTGCGGCGCCACTCCCTGCGCCGCTGCCTGGAGCGGTTCGCTCCCTACGGCCACCGGGCCACGTGGTGGCACCTGTGCGACCGGCACGGGATCGCCCCCGAGGACCGGGGGGCCGACCCCCTGCGGCTGGTCGCCGCGCTGGAGGAGCTGGAGGACGCGCGGGCGGTCTGGCTGGAGTACGAGCGCCAGTTCGCGGAGCGGCGGCGGCGGGAGAAGCACCACGGGCTGCGGCGGCCGGAGTGGGCGTGGGGCGGGAGCGGGGACGCGGTGGTGCGGTGCGCGGATCCGGGGGTGCGGCCGGAGGGGGCGCTGGGCGAGGTGCTGCGGCGGCTGGTGAAGGCGCTGGAGTCGGAGCCCGGGCCGGGGTGCCCGGTCTGCGGCGAGGAGGAGCTGCGGTGGCCGGCCGTGCCCGCGGTCGGCGCCTGGGAGCAGGCGTGGGCCTGGGACGGTCCGCTGTGCGCGGGCTGCGGGATCGTGGTGCCCAGACCGGCGCTGGCGGACGCCCCGACGGCGGGCGCGGCATGAGACCCGCGGCGGCCCGGCGCGCGTCGGCGGCTCCCGCGGGAGCCCTGTCCGCGGCCGGCTCGCCGATGGTGTCGCTGAACGGCGGCCGGAGCGCCGCCGACGGGGCGGCCGTGCCGCTGTCGCCGCAGGATCTGGTGGAGGCTGCGTCGGCGGCGGTCGCCGCGGGGGCCGGGGAAGTCCTGGTGAGCCCGCGGACCCCGTGCGGGCGCCGGAGCCTGTCGCCCCGGGTGGTCGGGCCGGTGCTGGAGGCGCTGCGGGGCGCGGGGGTCTGCGTACCGCTGTCGGTGCCGGTGAGCGTGGAGACCGAGCCCGGTCCGGCGGGGCGGCTGGAGCGGGTGCGGTCCTGGACGGTGCTGCCGGACCGGGCGGAGGTGGACTTCGCGGAACCGGGAGCCGAGGAGTTGGCGCAGGCCCTGCTGGACCGGGGGGTCGCCGTGGACGCGGCGGTTCCGCTGGGCGGCCCGGCCGGGCCCGGGCCGATGGCCCGGTTCCTGGCCTGGCCGGTGCGGACGCCCGGGCGGGTGCGGCTGGTGGCGGAGCTCGCCGCGGCCGATCCGGCGCTGGTGGCCGGGTTGCGCGGGCTGCCGCCGGTGGCGGTGGTGCTGTACGGGCGGGAGGCCGCCGCCTGGCCGGTGCTCCGGCTGGCCGCGCGGTGCGGCACGGGCGCGCGGACCGGCGCGGGCGATGTACTGCACCTGCCGGACGGGCGGCCGGCGCGGTCGAACGCCCAACTGGTGGCGGCCGCCCGGGAACAGCTGGCGCGGCATGCGCCGGCTACAGCCGCGAGCCCGTGATCCGCTCGCCGAAGACGTCATCCGGGTTGGACAGCGCGCAGGTCTCCAGGGAGAGGCAGCCGCAGCCGATGCAGTCGGTCAGATGGTCGCGCAGCCGCCCGAGTTGGGTGATGCGCTGGTCGAGCTCGGTGCGCCAGGCTTCGGAGAGCCGGGCCCAGTCCTCGCGGGTGGGGGTGCGCTCCTCGGGCAGCCGGGCCAAGGCGTCGCGGATGCTGGCGAGCGGGATGCCCACGCGCTGGGCGGCGCGCACGAAGGCCACCCGGCGCAGCGCGTCTCGGGTGTAGCGGCGCTGGTTGCCGGAGGTGCGGCGGCTGCTGATCAGGCCCTTGGCCTCGTAGAAGTGGAGCGCTGATACGGCGGCCCCGCTTCGGGCGGACAGCTGGCCGACGGTGAGTTCGTGGACTTTCTCGGGAATCTGCGGCACCCGGTCGAGGGTAGTCGGCGGTCCGTCCACATACACATGCGGTCCGTTGACATACCCATACCGTCCCAGCATGCTGAGCAAGCGCTTGTTCGCCCCGGCGCATCCGTGAGTGAGAGGCAGGAGCAGGGCATGGCCGAGCCGAGGATCTTCACGTCCGCCGAAGAGCTGCACGCCGGGACGGGCGAGCCGCTCGGGCCCAGCGGGTGGCTGGAGGTGGACCAGAAGCGGATCGACCTCTTCGCGGACGCCACGGGCGACCACCAGTGGATCCATGTGGACCCGGAGCGGGCCGCGGCCGGCCCCTTCGGCACCACGATCGCGCACGGCTATCTGACCCTGTCCTTGCTGCCGAGCCTGGTGCCGCAGATCATGCGGGTCGAGGGCATGAAGATGGGCATCAACTACGGGGTGAACAAGGTGCGTTTCCCGGCGCCGGTGCCGGTCGGCTCGCGGCTCCGCGCGACCGCCGTGATCACGGAGGTCACGGAGGCCGGGGGCGGCGTGCAGGTCGCGGCCACCGTCACGGTGGAGCGCGAGGGCGGCGACAAGCCGGTGTGCGTGGCGGAGTCGGTGTCGCGCTACTACTTCTGAGCGGTTCCGGGCGGGCCTGCCGGGGGCCGGCTCCGGCCGGGGGCCGGCTCCAGTTGGGGGCCGGCCCCGGCTGGGGACGGCTCCGGCCGGGGACCGGCTCCGGCCGGGGCCGGGCTTCGACGGGGGGGGGTCGGCCCGGCGCGCTCCCCCGCCTATGTGCGGGGGCGGGCCTCGTGCGGCCGTGCGCCCACCATGCGGAGTACGAGGTCGGCGTAGAGCGCGCCGACCTCGTCGGGCGTGCGGGGTCCGGACACGCTGAACCAGCGGGCCACGTCGATGCAGAGCGACAGCACGGCGAGGGTGGTGCCGGGCACGTCCGGGACGGCGAACTCCCCGGCCTCGACGCCGTCGGCGAGGATGCGGCGTACGGCGGCGTCGCTCTGGCGGCGCAGTGCCACGATGTCGGAGCGGTGCTCCGGAGCGAGAGCATCGAGCTCGTACTGGACCACGCGCGCCGTGGTGTGGTGCGCGGCGTGCCACCGTACGAAGGACCGCACGGCGGCGTCGAGCCGCTCGGCGGCGCTGCCGGGGCCGTCGGCCGCGGTGCTGAGGATCTCCAGGGCCTTGTCGTGGCCGATCCGGCTGATCCGGTGGAGCAGCTCTTCCTTGGTCTTGTAGTGGATGTAGAGCGCGGCCGGGCTCATCCCGGCCCGGCCCGCGATGTCACGTGTGGTGGTCGCGTGGTATCCGCGCTCCGCGAAGGCCTCGACGGCCGCGATGAGCAGCCGCCGCGCCGCGTCGGGGGTGACCTCGGACCACGGCTGGTAGCCGCCGGCCGTCTCCGCCGCGCTGTCCATCGCTCACTCACCCTCTTCGCCGTATGGGAAGTGACACCTTACCGGAGGGTGAGCAAGCGCTTAGCGGGTACGCGCACCGCGCAGGGGATCAGAAGGCGGAAACCCCCGTGCGAGCGCGGCCGATGAGCAGTTTCTGGATCTGGCTGGTGCCCTCGTAGAGGGTCATCACGCGGGCGTCGCGCAGCAGCTTCCCGGCCGGGTACTCGTCGATGTATCCGTAACCGCCGTGCACCTGGAGGGCATTGCTCGCGGCGCGGACGGCGGCCTCGGAGGCGAAGAGCTTCGCGGTGGAGGACTCGGTGGCGAAGGGCTGCCCGCGGTCGATCAGGTCCGCGACCCGCCAGGTCAGCAGGCGGGCGGCGTCCACGTCGACCGAGATGTCGGCGATCAGCTCCTGGACCAGCTGGTGGTGGGCGATGGGCTTGCCGAACTGCTCGCGCTGGGCGGCGTAGGACACGGCCGCGTCCAGGGCCGCCTGGGCGATGCCGACGCAGCCCGCGGCGACCGACATCCGGCCCTTGGCCAGCGCGGACATGGCGACCGAGAAGCCCTTGCCCTCGGGGCCGAGCAGGGCGGAGGCGGGGACGCGGACCCCGTCGAGGGCGAGCTCGGCGGTGGCCTGGCCGCGCAGTCCGAGCTTCCCGTGGATCTCGCGGCGGGTGAGGCCGGGGGTGTCGGTGGGGACGAGGAAGGCGGAGACCCCGCGGTGGCCGGGCTCGTCGCCGGTGCGGGCGAAGAGCAGCACGACGTCGGCCCAGGTGCCGTTGGTGATGAACATCTTGCTGCCGCTGAGGACGTACGAGTCCCCCTCGCGCACGGCCCGGGTCGTGAGGTTTCCGGCATCGGAGCCGGTACCGGGCTCGGTCAGGCCGAAGCAGCCGAGCGCGTCCCCCGAGCACAGGCGGGGCAGCCAGGCGCGCTTCTGCTCCTCGCTGCCCCAGGCCGCGATGGTCTTGGCGACCAGGCCGAGGGAGACGGAGACGATGCCGCGCACGGCGGAGTCGCCCCGGCCTAGCTCCTCGGTGACCAGGACGTAGGCGAGGTGGTCGCCGCCGGAGCCGCCGTACTCCTCGGGGACCGTGAGGCCGAGGAAGCCGAGCGCGCCGAGCTTCTTCACGATGCCCCGGTCCACGCTCTCGGCGCGGTCCCACGCGGCGGCGTACGGGACCACCTCGCGTTCGGTGAACTCGCGGGCGAGCCGGCGTACGGCGCTCTGCTCCTCGCTCAGCTCCAGGTTCACCGGGCACCTCCGGGCGTCTCGACCGGGCCTTTAACTAGCACCGGTAGTTTATGGCGGGCAGGCCCTACTATGTGGCGCATGGCCAGACCGCGCAAGCCCCTTCTCAGCAGAGCCCGCATCGTCGAGGCGGCGGGTGCGCTGGTGGACGCGGAGGGACTGGAGGCGGTGTCGACGCGGCGGCTGGCGGCCGCGCTCGGCGTCAGCGGGCCGTCCCTGTACAACCACTTCCGCACGAAGGACGAGATCCTGGACGCGGTGGCGGACGCGGTGAGCGCACGGGTCGACTTGTCGATGTTCGAGGCAGGTCGCCCGGACTGGCGGGGCGCCCTGCACGCCTGGGCCCACTCGTACCGCGACGCCCTGTCCGACCATCCGAACATCGTCCCGGTGCTGGCCCGGGGGCCGGGGCGGCGGCCGGCGGGCCTGCGGCTGGCGGACGCCGTCTTCGGCGCGATGACGGAGGCGGGCTGGCCCCCGGCCCAGGCGACCCGGATCGGCGCGCTGATGCGGTACTTCATCCTCGGCTCGGCGATGGCCTCGTTCGCCCGGGGCTTCGTGGACGACGAGACGGCCTACGACCCGGCGGACTACCCCCACCTGGGCCAGGCCCATCTGCTGGCCGAGCACCAGCACGAGGTGGACGAGGGCGCCTTCGAGACCGGCCTGGCCGCCCTGCTGGACGGACTGGCCCTCCAGTACGAGGCGCTGCGCGACACCGTGTGACGCATGGACGCACCGCCCGATCAGGGCGGGCGCCCGCGGCACGCACGGAGGCACTTCCGAGGCGCCGCGGAGCGGCCGACCCGAGCGGCCGACCCGAGCGGCCGGTGCGGGCGGCCGGCGCAGGCGGCCGGCGCAGGCGGCCGGCGCAGGCGGCCGAGGACGGACCTCCCACGCCCGCGCCGCGCCGCGCCGGCACCCTCCCCGACCCCGCCGGACCCCGCCAGACGCGCCGCGGGCTAGAAGATCACGAGCGAACGGCCGCCCTTGCCCGCCAGCATGGCGTCGAAGGCCGCCGGGATGCCGTCGAGGGTGATCCGGTCGGTGACGAGGGACCCGAGGTCAAGGCGGCCCTCGCGGACGTGGCCGGCGATGACGGGGAGGTCCCGGGCGGGGTCGCTGTTGCCGTAGACGCAGCCCGTGAGAGTCCGGGCGAAGTGGAAGATCTCCAGGGCGTTGAAGGTGACCTGCTGCTCCTTCCCGCCGATCCCCACCACCGTGGTGCGCCCGCCCCGGCGGGTGGACTCCCAGGCCGTGCGGATGGTCTGCGCCCGGCCGACGCACTCGACGGCGACGTCCGCGCCCTGGCCGCCGGTCAGGGCGCGGATCTGCTTCGCGGTGGTGTCGGAGGCGAGCACGAACTCCGTGGCCCCCGCGGCCCGGGCCAGCTCCTCCTTGGCCGGGGAGACGTCCACGGCCACGATCGGGCCGGCCTGGGCGATCCGGGCAGCCTGCAGTGCGGCCAGGCCGACCCCGCCGACCCCGAAGACGGCCACGGACTCGCCCGGGCGGACCTGGGCACTGTGGTGCACCGCCCCGTAGCCGGTGAGAACCGCGCAGCCGAGCAGCGCTGCCTCGGCGAGCGGGATCCCGGCGGGCGCGGGCAGCACGCAGTTGGCCGCGACGACGGTCTCCTCGGCGAACGCGGCCACGTTCAGCCCCGGGTGCAGCTCGGTGCCCTGCGCGTCGTGCGCGTAGACCGCCCCGACGCCGGAGAGCGCCCGGGCGCAGAGCCAGACCTCCCCGATGGAGCAGTGGTGGCACTGCCCGCAGGACGGGGCCCAGTTGAGCACCACCCCGTCCCCGGGCGCGACATGGCTCACGCCCTCCCCGACGGCGAGGACCGTGCCCGCGCCCTCGTGGCCGAGGACGGCGGGGACGGGCACCCGCATGGTGCCGTTGGTGAGGGAGAGGTCGGAGTGGCAGACCCCGGCTGCGGTGAGCCGGACCCTGACCTGCCCGGGGCCGGGATCGGGCAGGACGATCTCCCGTATCTCGAGCGGGGCTCCGACGGCGGGCAGGATGGCGGCGCGGACCATGGTCGTCTTCTCCGGATCGGGGCGGCTCGGTACGGTCGGGACCGTGGGGGACGGACAGTCGGGACGGCTCAGAACTGCAGGGACTTCGTCTGGAGGTACTCCGTCAGGCCGTGCGGGCCCAGCTCGCGGCCGACGCCCGACTGCTTGTAGCCGCCGAAGGGCGCGAGCACGTTGAAGCGGCCGCCGTTGATGTCCACCTGCCCGGTGTCCATGCGGCGGGCGAAGGCCACGGCCGTCTCCTCGTCCGCGGCCCAGACCGCGCCGCCCAGGCCGTAGACGGTGCCGTTGGCGATGCGCAGGGCGTCCTCCTCGTCCTCGTAGGCGAGGATCGACAGCACGGGGCCGAAGATCTCCTCCTGGGCGATGGCCATGTCGGGCGTGACGTCGGCGAACACGGTCGGGGCCACGAAGTACCCCCGCTCGTGGGGCGCTTCGGCGCCGCCGGCGACGAGGCGAGCGCCTTCCTCGATGCCCTTGGCGATGAATCCGCGCACGCGCTCGTGCTGCTTGGCGTTGATGACCGGGCCCAGGCGGGTGGCCGGGTCGGTCGGGTCGCCGGTGGGGTACGTGGCGACGGCGGCGGCCGCGAGCGAGACGGCCTCCTCGTACTGGTCCCGGTGGACCAGCATGCGGGTGAGCGCGTTGCAGCTCTGACCGGTGTTGTTCATGACGTGGCCCACGCCGGTGGCGACGGCCTTGGCGAGGTCGGCGCCGGGCAGGATGACATTGGCCGATTTTCCGCCCAGCTCGAGGGCGACCCGCTTGATGGCGGCTCCGGCGGTGGCACCGATCTGCCGGCCGACGGCGGTCGAGCCGGTGAAGGAGACGAGGTCGACTCCCTCGTGCGCGGCCAGGGCCTGACCGGCGACCGGACCGGTACCGGTCACCAGGTTGAAGACTCCGGCCGGGATGCCCGCCTCGTGCACGGCTTCGGCGAAGAGCTGTGCGGTCAGCGGGGTGTCCTCGGCCGGCTTGAGGACGAGGGTGCAGCCGGCGGCGAGAGCGGGCGCCACCTTTGCAACGACCTGGTGCAGGGGATAGTTCCAGGGCGTGATGGCCCCGACCACACCGACCGGTTCGAGCAGCACGGTGGAGTTCCCCAGCCGCTCCTCGAAGGAGTACGAGGCGCCCAGTTCGGCGTACGAGGAGGCCACCGCGAGCGGCGCCCCGACGTGCACCTTCTCCGCGAAGCCGAGCGGGGAGCCGAGCTCCGCGGTGATGGTCTCGGCGATCTCGCCCTTGCGGGCCGCCAGCGCGTCGCGGAGGGCGCCGATCAGCGCCGCCCGCTCGGCCGGAGCCGTGGCCGCCCAGGCCGGGAAGGCCGCGCGGGCCGCCCGTACGGCGGCGTCCACGTCCTCCTCGGTGCCCGCCGGCACCGAGGCGATGACCGTCTCGTCGGCCGGGTTGACCACCTCGATCCGGTCGCGTCCGGCGGCGGGCCGCCACACGCCGCCGATGTACATCCCGTCGTGGGCCTTCATGGCATTCCTCCCGAGCACGCACGAGCGCGTAGACCTGACCTCGCGGACACCCTACAAACTAGCGCCGGTAGTTTTCGGCGCGCCAGGGGGGACCGGGGTCAGATGATGCCGAAAAGCATCCCCGCCGCCAGGACCACCAGGGAGGTCAGGGCGGCCCATTTCACGGTGAAGCGGGTGTGGTCGCCGAATTCGACCTTGGCCATGCCGACGAGGACGTAGACGGCCGGAACCAGCGGGCTCGACATGTGCAGCGCCTGCCCGACCAGGGAGGCGCGGGCGATCTCGAGCGGCGAGACCCCGTGGGCGGCGCCGGCCTCGGCGAGGACGGGCAGGACGCCGAAGTAGAAGCCGTCGTTGGACATGAAGTAGGTGAGCGGCAGGCTGAGCAGGCCGGTGACCAGCGCCATGTGCGGGCCCATGCCCTCGGGGATGGCGCCGACGAGCCAGTCGGCCATGTGCTTGACCATGCCGGTGCCGGAGAGGACGCCCGTGAAGACGGCGGCGGCGAACACCATGCCGGCGACGTTGAGCACGTTCTCGGCGTGGGCGGCGATCCGCGCCTTCTGGTCGGGCATGTGCGGGTAGTTGACGGTGAGGGCGAGGGCGGCGCCGAGCAGGAACAGCACCGGGATGGGCAGCAGCTCCATGATCATCGCGGTGAGCAGGGCGACGGTGAGCCCGGCGTTGAACCAGTAGAGGCGCGGGCGCAGGGTGGCCCGGTGCGGGTCGAGGCCCTGGAACCCCTCCTCGGAGGCGTCGGGGGCGGCGGAGGCGGGGGCGGGGGCGGCGGCCGGATCCGGGGCGGCGGCCTCGGAACCGCCGGTCGCGGCGGACGTCGCAGCGCCGCGGCCGGCCGGGCCCGACGGGCCCTCCGCGCGGCCCTCGGCGGAGCCACCCGCACCGGCGGTGACCAGCTCGGAGGCGGCTTCCGGAGCCTGCTCGACGACGATGGCCCCCGGCGTGGCGGCCTCGTCTTCGGGCATGGCCAGGAGGCCCACCCGGCGGCGCTCCTTCAGGCCGAGTACGTAGGCCAGGAGGAAAACGAAGACCAGGCCCGTCGCGAGGGCCGGGATCATCGGGACGAAGATGTCCGCGGCGTCGAGCTTGAGGGCGGTCGCGGCGCGGGCCGTGGGGCCGCCCCAGGGCAGGGTGTTCATGACGCCGTTGGCGGTGGCCGCGACCCCGGTCATGACCACCAGGCTCAGGCCGAGCCGCTTGTACAGCGGGTACATCGCCGAGACGGTGATCATGAAGGTGGTCGACCCGTCGCCGTCGAGCGAGACGATGGCCGCCAGGACGGCGGTGCCGACGACCACGCGCATCGGGTCAGCCTTGCAGAAGCGCAGGATGCCGCGCACGATCGGGTCGAACAGGCCGACGTCGATCATCACGCCGAAGTAGACGATGGCGAACATCAGCATGGCGGCGGTCGGGGCGAGTTTGCCGACGCCGTCGATGACGTAGTCGCCGAGGTGGGCGCCCTTGCCTGCGAACACGCAGAAGAGCGCGGGGATGAGGACGAGCGCCGCGATGGGCGACATTTTCTTCAGCATGATCAGGACCAGGAAGGTCGCGATCATGGCGAAGCCGAGGATGGTCAGCATGTGGGGAACGTAGGCGCCTCCTCCTTGCGCCAACAAGACGTCAACGCGTGAGCAATACGAGCAAAACCCCAGCTCAGGGCAGGGGCGTGAGGCTGACGGGGAAGCCGTTGAGCACGGCCGTGCCCGAGAGCGGATCGAGCCGGGTGCCGTCGAGCAGCTGGTTGACGTTGACTCCGGGCGTCGCCGCGGCCACCGGGAGCCGGGCTCCGGCGCGGTCGTGGCCCCAGCCGTGCGGGAGGCTCACCACTCCGGTGCGCAGGGTGTTGGTGATCTCCACGGGAACGTCCAGGCTGCCGCCGTCGGCCGTGATCCGGGCCCGGCCCCCGTCGGTGAGCCCCAGCCGGTCCGCGTCCTGCGGGTGGACCTGGAGGGTGCACCGGTTGGAACCTCCGGTGAGGGCCGGGACGTTGTGCAACCAGCTGTTGTTGGACCGCAGATGGCGGCGGCCCACGAGCACCAGGGCCGCGGGGCGGTCGGCGAGCGCCGCACGCAGCCTGGGGAGCTCGGCCGCGATCGGGTCCGGGAGCAGCTCGATCCTGCCGCTGCGCGTCTTCAGCAGCCCCGGAAGCCGAGGCTCCAGCGGCCCCAGGTCGATCCCGTGCGGGTGCGCGAGCAGCCGCGCCAGGCCGAGCCCGGGCCCGGCACCACCGCCGGCCGGACCGGCGGCGGCCGGACCGGCGGCCAGGCCGGCGGCGGCACGGCCGTCCGGGTCGGCGACACGGCCGGAGGTGGCGTCACCGGCGGTGCGTGCAGCGGGCGCGGCGGCGTCACCGGCGGTGCCTGGGGCGGGCTCGGCGGCGGGCTCGGCGGTGCCTGGGGCGGGCGCGGCGGCGTCACCGGCGGTGCCTGCGGGGGGCGCGGCGGCCGGCTCGGCGGCGTCACCGGTGGTGCCTGCGGGGGGCGCGGCGGCCGGCTCGGCGGCGAGGCCGAACCGGTCTCCGTACGGCCCGAGCCGGAGCATCAGGTCGAGCCGGCGCTCGGGGCCGCTCCCGCCCGTAAGCAGGCCCGCGAGGCGCGCCGGGTCCTGCCCGTGGAGCGGGGAGCGGGGAGCGGCGGTCTCCCTGGCGAGGGCGGACTGGATGGCCAGTTCGTCGACGCCCGCCGGGTCGGCGGTGCCGTGCATGCCCGAGACGGCGAGGATCAGGCGCGCGTGGATCTCGCACTCGTCCATCCGCCCCTCCTCGAGCGGCACGGCGGCGGGCGAGTAGCGGGCCTGGTTGCGCACGGCGAACCCGTTGAACGCGAAGTCGAAGTGCGCGCTCTGGGACGGCGGCGGCGGGGGCAGCACGACATGGGCGTGGCGCGAGGTCTCGTTCAGGTACGGGTCGACGGAGACCATGAAGTCGAGCCCGGCCAGTGCCCTGTCGAGCCGGTCGCCGTCGGGTGCGGACAGGACGGGGTTGGCGGCGATGGCGAGCAGCACCCGGATCTGGCCCTCCCCCGCGGTCTCGATCTCCTCCGCGAGGGCGGCGGTGGGCAGTTCGCCCTTGGCCTCGGGGTGACCGCTGACGCGGCTCGCCCAGCGGCCGAGGGCGAACCCCTTGCCGGGACCGGCGGGCCTCGGCGCGGCGGCCGTCGCGGAGAGCGGGAAGAGTGCTCCGCCCGGCCGGTCGAGGTTGCCGGTGAGGATGTTCAGCACGTCGACCAGCCAGCTGGCGAGCGTGCCGTGCTCGACGGTGCAGCTGCCGATCCGTGCGTAGACGGCAGCGGTGGGCGCGGCCGCGAGATCGCGGGCGAGGGTGCGGATCTCGGCAGCCGTGAGGTCGCAGGCGGGTGCCACGGCCTCAGGAGTGAAACTCCCGAGCGCGGCGCCGAGTTCCCCGATCCCCTCGGTGTTCTCCTCCAGCGCGCCGGGAGCCGCGAGCTTCTCGTCGATCAGCGTGTGCGCGAGGGCGGCGAGCAGCAGTGCGTCGCTGCCGGGGCGCGGCGCGAGGTGGCGGTCGGCGAGCGCAGCCGTGCGCGTACGGCGCGGGTCCACGACGACGAGCGTGCCGCCGCGGGCGCGCAGGGCCTTGAGCCGGCCCGGGAAGTCGGGGGCGGTGCACAGCGAGCCGTTGGACTCGACCGGGTTGGCCCCGATGAGCAGCAGGAAGTCGGTGCGGTCGAGGTCGGGGACCGGGATGGCGAAGGGGTCGCCGAAGAGCAGTCCGCTGGAGACGTGCTTGGGCATCTGGTCGAGCGTGCTGGCGGTGAAGAGGTTGCGGGTCCCCAGGGCCTTGAGGAGCAGGGGCGGGTAGAGGGCGCCGGCCATGGTGTGGACGTTCGGGTTGCCGAGGACGAGGCCGACCGTCTGGGGCCCGTACTGCCGGACCAGGTCGGGTACGGCCGCGGCGATGGCGTCGAAGGCCTCCTCCCAAGTGGCCTCCTGGAGCCGTCCGTCGCGTCGGACGAGGGGGCTGCGCAGCCGGTCGGGATCGGAGTCCAGCGCTCCGAAGGCGGCGCCCTTGGGGCAGATGAAACCGCGGCTGAAGACGTCCTCGCGGTCACCGCGGGCGCCGGTGACGGCGGAGCCCTCGATGGTGAGGGTGAGGCCGCAGGTGGCTTCGCACAGGGGGCAGATGCGCAGGGCGGTGCGGGGCATGGGCCCTCCAGGGGCGGCAGGCTGCGGCACGGGCACGTGGGCGTCCCGAGCATACCGACCGGTTGGGACGGAGGGGAGGGGTCTGCGGGACCCGGTCGTGGCGTGGCGGGGGCGGCGGCTGGGCGAGGCGGGGCCGGGCGGCCCCGGATGGCGGGGCCGGGGTGTCAGTCCAGTACGCGGGCCAGGTAGGCGTGCATCATCGCGCGGGTCTCGGCGACGATGCCGGGATCGCCGGCCGGGTCGGTCCGGAAGGCCAGCTGGATCAGCGCGTCCGTGGCCTCGACGGCGACGAGGACGGCTCGCCGCAGCGTGGCGTCGGGGGTCAGCCCGAGGTGAGCGCAGAGCAGTTCGGTGAGGCGGGCGGCGACCAGGTCGTTGGGGTCGGCCTCGGGACCCTCGGACGGCGGCGCGGGCACGCCGAAGTCGACGAGGGCGAAGCCGGGAACGCTCCGCTTCATGACCAGGTACTCGTCCAGGATGGCGTCGACGACGGGCCCCCAGTGGGTGGCGGGAAGGGCGGCGAGCCGGTCCGCGATGCCGTCGGCGTAGCGGTCGAGGTTGCGGTGGGCGAGGGCGATGGCCATGGCCCGCTTGTTGCCGAAGAAGCGGTAGACCGAACCGATCGGCACGCCGGCGCGCTGGGCGACGGCGCGGGTGCTGAGGTTCTCGTAGCCGGTCTCGTCGAGCAGTTCGGCGCAGGCGTCGAGGATCCGGGCGAGCCGGTCGGCGCTGCGCTGCTGGATCGGGGCTCGGCGCAGGGAGTGGGCGGGAGGCACGGGGTCCATCATGCCGGTCCTCGCTTCCGTGTCGAGCGCGGGCTCAGTTCAGCAGGAGGCTCAGCCCGCCGATGGTGTACGTGATCATCAGCGCGAGCAGTGGCAGCTGGCCGGCCACTGCTTTGGCGGGCGGGAAGAGGCGCACGGACCGGTCGTGGGCCGCGACGACGCCGAGCACGTGGCCGGTGACGACGGCGATGACCTGGAGGGCGGCGAGGCCGCCGGGGCCCAGGGGTGGGGCGGGGTCGGGGGCGTTGTCAGTGCCGAGTGCCATGCTTACTGTGCGTGGTCCTTCGGTTACGAGAAGGGAGAAGTAATGGGCGACGAGATAGCCGAGCGCGATCGGCACGAGTGAGTGCGCAAAGGCGGTGAGCGGTCTGGGGTGCGGGCCGCTGACCAGGCGGGTGGCCGCCGCGCACAGGCAGTACAGGGTGGCGACGAGGGCGATGGAAGCGAGCAGTCCGAGTGTGGCCGTGGGGGTGCGGCCGAGGGGGGAGGTCTGGAGGACGTTGATCCAGGAGGGGTTGTCGGAGAAGCCGTCGTAGGCGGTGGAACCGAGCAGGACGCAGACGGTGGCGACGAGTCCGGGCCGCTCGGGCGTCGCGTCGAGTCCGTGGAGGGGGTTGCGGAGAACCAGCCGGCCGTCGTTGCGACGGCCGAGGGGGGAGAGGCGGGCCAGGAGGGCGGAGTACACCTCGAAGGCGTCGGCGTCGTCGAACCAGCGCTCGCCGAAGCGGGCGGCGAGCAGCAGGTGGGCGGTGGCGTAGGTGGCGAGGGCGATCAGGAGGGTGGTGGTGGATGCCGGATCGGGAGCGACGAGTTCGAGCCAGGTGAAAGCGAACAGGCCTGCGGCGGCGGGCCATTGGCCGAGCCGGGCGGGGGGGTCGGGGAGGTCGGCGAGCGGGCGGTGGGGAAGGGGGTGGTCGGGGTCGCTTCGGCGGTGGCGGTGGCGGACCCGGGTGAGCAGGCGGTGCAGGGTGCGGAGCGGGTTGATCAGGCGCCATACCGGGCCGAGGAGGAGGGAGGCGGGGACGAGTCCGACCCAGAAGAGGACGTAGACGGCGCCGGGAGCGGGGTTGCGTGCGGGGTCGTCGGGACCGAGGAGGAGGTGAAGGAGGACGGCAAGGGCGGCGGCGAGGCCGAGTCCGCGCAGGGCGGTGCGGGTGGCGGGTGCGTCGGCGGCCCGCTGGAGTGCGGCGGGCAGCGGGCGGCCGGAGCGGTCGCCGCGGAATCGGGAGGTGGACCAGAGCAGGCCCAGTGCGAGGAAGGAGACGAACAGCGCGGTGAAGGCACCGGCGAATGCGTAGAAGGGAGAGATCGGCAGATCGTGCTGGGACCCGATCCCGTGCGCGAGTGTGGTGAGCGGCTCGTCGGCCCGATACGGGACCACGCCCGGCCCGCCCCCACCACCCGCGCCCGGACCGAATCCCGGCACCGGCACCGGCCCCGGGCCCGGGCCCAGGCCCCCTGGGGTCACCATCGCCCCACCCGGAGGCGGGTCCGAAGCCTGGCTGAGAGGCCCGACCCGGGCGCGGTCTGGGGCTTGGCCCGGCCCGGGCCGCCGCAGCTGGGCGCGGCCGGCTCGGACTCGCAGGGGCGGCCGACGCCTGGGCGGGACCGAGCGGCCCGGGCCGCTCCCCCGCCGGGGGCGGATCGGGTGGGCGTGGACGGCACGGCATGTGCCGTTGGCGTCAGTGTCGGGGTCGGGGTCGGGGTCGGCGGGGTCATCGGACGAGGAGCTGGGTCAGGACGAGGGCGGACTCGTGGGTCTCGACCTCGAAGAGGCCCGTGCGGTCGACCGTCAGGACCAGGGTGGCCTCCTGGCCTGCGGGCAGGGCGAGTTCCTTGTCGTAGCCGTGGACGTGCAGGGTGTCCACGCGGTCGCTGGTGACGCGCAGGGCGACCCGCTCGCCGCGCTTCAGCTCGGTGCGGGCGGGGGCGGGGCTGACCTTGCCGTCCCGGACGGTGATGGTGACCGTCCGGTCGGCCTGCTCCTGCGGGGTGCTGCCGTGGTCGTGGCCCCCGGGCTGCCCGGGGGCGGCGGCTGCGGCCGTGAGCGGGGCCGTGGCCTCGACCGGCTTGCCGGACACCGCCCAGGCGGTGTGGTCGTCGGCGTACAGGCGGACGGTCAGGGTGTGCGTGCCCTCGGGGACCTGTGCGGCCGGCAGGTGGAACCAAGGGCCGTACAGCCGGGCCAGTTTGCGGCCGTCGAGCTCCAGGTGGGCGTGGCCCGCGCCCGGGAGGGCGGCGCCGCCGGCGCTGTCGGGGGTGAAGCGGAAGTTGTTCACCGCCAGCTGGAGGTTCCAGCCGTCCTCCGAGTCCGGGCGAGCGGTGAGCCGCACCTCCGGCGCGCCCTCCGCCGGGACCTCGCGGAGCCGGTGGCCGGCGCCGTCGTCCGCGGTGAGCAGGGTGCCCGTGTTCCCGGAGGCCTGCTCGTGGGTGGTGCCGGGCTTGTGGTGGGTGGTGGCCCGCCCACCACAGCCCGTCGCCACCGCGCAGACGAGCAGCAGAACCAGCCCGAGCACCACCGAGCTGCGGGCCGGGTGAGCAGTCCCTGTCCGCCTTCCGGGCGCGGGGCGGGCAGTCCCGGTCTGCCTTACGGGGCCTGGGTCGGCAGGCCCGGTTCGCCTTCCGGGGCCCGGGTCGGCAGGCCCGGTCTGCCTTACGGGGCCCGGGTCGGCAGGCCCGGTCTGCCTTACGGGGCCCGGGTCGGCAGGCCCGGTTCGCCTTACGGGGGCTGGGTGGGCAGTGCCGATCTGCCTTCCGGGCAGGGGGTGGGCGGGCCCGGACTGCCGCGCGGCCGCGGGGCGGGCAGTTCCGGACTGCCCTACGGGGACCCGGTCGACAGTGCCGGCCTGCCTTCCGGGCATGGGGTCGGCAGTTCCGGACTGCCGCGCGGCCGCGGGGTGGGCAGTTCCGGCCTGCCCTACGGCGGCAGGGTCGGCAGGCCCGGCCTGCCTTACGGGCGCCGGGTCGGCACTTCCGGTCCGCCTTGCGGGGGTCGGGCAGGCAGTGTCGGGCTGCCTTCCGGGCGCGGGGGCGGCAGTGTCGGGCTGCCTTCCGGGCGCGGGGGCGGCAGGGTCGGGCTGCCTTCCGGGCGCGGGGTGGGCGGTCCCGGTCTGCCGGGCGGCGGCGGGGTGGGGTGGGTTGCCGCGGTTGGGGGCGGGGTGGGGCTTCACGGCTGGTCTCCCGTCGGGGGCTTCGGGCTTGCCGGGCGCGGGGGTTCGGGTGCCGTGGTGTCGAGGGTCGGGGCCGGGCCCGCCGAGACCGGGGTGCGGTCGGCCGGGGTGCGGGCGGCCGTGGGGTCGTCGCCGGGGCTCGCGGGCCCGGGGGCCGGGGTGGCCGGGCGGGCCGAGGCGACCACCGCCCACAGGACCCAGACCACCGCGAGCAGCGCCCGGGCCCAGGCGGGGCTGAGCGGGGTCCACGGGATCATCAGGACGGCCTTGTCGAAGGCGTCCAGCAGGGTCAGCCCGGCCAGCAGCAGGGTCAGGCGGGCCAGCCAGGGGCGGGTCGGGCGCAGGGCCAGCCCGACCCCCGTCCACCACAGTCCGAGGAGGAGGAGAGCCAGCGCCGGCACGAAGGTGGGGACCAGCCCGGTCGTGGAGCCGGCCACGTCCAGGGCCAGGCCCGCCAGGCCCAGCAGCGAGGCCGCCGTGCCCAGCCGGGAGCCGCGCAGGCGGCGCCGCCACAGCACCCCGCCGACCAGGAGCAGGACGCCGGCCACGGCGAGCGCGATCTGGGTCTCGACCCGTTCCAGGCCGCGGGCGCCGTACCAGTCGCAGCCTGCCGGGAGCCTGCGCGCCTGGACGCTGTAGTCCGCGCAGACGAGCAGCTGGACCAGCTTCACCGGTTCGCCGACCAGGCGGGCCGAGGCTCCGGTGACGTCTCCGCGGGCCTCCCCGCACTGGGGCACGGTGCCCGGGGAGGAGCCGTCGGGGCCGTCCTGCCAGCAGTTGCCGCGGCCCTGGCCGTCCCACCACACGTCCATGCCGTTGGGGCGGGCGGCGCCGGACTTGTCCTTGCCCAGGGTGTTGCCGGCGTAGCGGTTGTGGTGCGAGGTGTCGGCCTGCTTCGACCACCGCTCCTCGCCGCGGATGAAGGCCGGGACCGCGCTGAGGTAGAAGCCCGCGCGCTGGTGCCCGTACACCCAGTTGTCCTCGTACAGGTTCCAGTTGCCGCCCGCGGTGATGATGCCGGTGCCCGGCGGCATGGAGATCTGCGGGCAGACGACACCCCGCTCGTAGCCGCGCTCGGCCGGCGGCTTCGCGCAGGTGCCGTCGGCGACGTACCGGTAGTAGTCCTGGTTGTTGTCGTGGATCAGGTTCCGTTCGAACTTGGCGTGGTTCTGCGGGAGTCCCGGGTGCCCGGGGAAGGCGCTGTCCATCGAGGCGCCGCCCATGTTCTGGTCGAACTCGTTGTCGTGCACCCACACCGAGTCGCCGGCGGTGCCGGAGTAGCCGACCATGTTGTGGTGGCTGCGGCAGCCGGTGATCTCGATGGAGTAGCGGGGCACGTCGTAGCCCCGGCCGTCGTTGATGTTGGAGGCGCTGCCGGGGTAGATGCCGGAGTCGCCGTTGCCGTACGACTCGCAGTTCTTGTAGAGCCCGTGGTCGCTGGCGAAGGTGAGGAAGCCGTACTCGTCGTTCCACCGGGTCAGCACGTCGTCGATGACGAACCCGTCGCCCGCCAGCACGTACAGCGAGTTGAAGGTGGTGCGCTGGGCGGTGAAGTTGCGGAAGTAGATGCCGTTGGACTTGTCGGCGCGCAGGGCGTTGAGCTTCTGGTACTTGGCGTCGATCACCACGTCGAGGCGTGAGGCCCCGGTGCCCTCGATCTGGAGGTTCGTCTTGCCGAGGATGGCGACGAGGTTCTGGTTGTGGCGGCAGGCCACCTGCTGCTCGTAGCTGAGGATCTGGTAGCCGAGCGAGGAGTCCGGGGCCTTCAGGTTGGCGCACTCCCCCGAGGGCTTGCCCAGGGAGGGCTCCTCCTCGTAGAGGCCGGGGAGGATCGCGATGTTCATCCCGGGGCGGTCCACGGCGTCGACGGCCTCTTGGAGGTGGCGGTAGCCGCTCTTCTCGCAGCGTTCGTACAGGGCGAGGTTGCGCTGCCTGAGGTCCTCCGGAAAGGCGGATATCCGGCGTTCGAACTCGGGGCGGCCGGTCTTGCAGACCAGCAGGTCTGGCTCGGCCTTGCGGTACTCGGGTACCGAGCCGGAGCCGTCCGGGAGGGTGACGGGGCGCTCCTCGTGCGCGCGGGCGGCGGGCGCGGCGGCGAAGAGGGACAGGAGGGCGAGGAGGGCGGCGAGGAGCGCCGCCGGCACGGCAGGGAACCTGCGGGTCCACGACATGCGCGTGAGAGTAGAGCAATGTTCATCTTTTGTGAGCCCCCTCTGCGCGAATCCGTCCGACCGCTGCGCGGATCCGCCCGACCGCTGCGCGCATCCCCCGACCACTGTGTGGATCCGCCCGACCTCTGCGCGAATCCGCCCGACCTCTGCGTGGATCCGCCCCCTTCTGCGCGAATCCGTCCCGGGCGAAGGCCGAACCCACCCCCCGGGACACCGTTGACGTGCGGGCCGCGGAATCCTACTGTCGACCATAGGATTCCTTCGACGGAGCGGGAGCAGCACATGAGCGAGCAGGCCAGGAAGACCGCGGAGGGGCTGGAGTACCTCACCGGCTTCGGCAACGAGCACAGCTCGGAGGCCGTCCCCGGCGCCCTGCCGCTCGGCCGGAACTCGCCCCAGCGCGCAGCCCTGGGCCTGTACGCCGAGCAGCTGAGCGGTTCCGCCTTCACCGAGCCGCGCACGCACAACCGCCGCTCGTGGCTGTACCGGATCCGCCCCTCGGCCGCGCACCCGCCTTTCACCCGGATCGACAACGGGGCCGTGCGCACCGGCCCCTTCACCGAGCTCCCGGCCGACCCGAACCGGCTCCGCTGGAACCCGCTGCCCGACCCGGCGCCCGGGACCGACTTCCTCGCCGGCCTGTGGACCCTCGGCGGCAACGGCGACGCCGCCCAGCGCACCGGCATGGCCGTCCACCTCTACGCCGCCAACGCCGACATGACCGACCGGGTGTTCAGCAGCTCCGACGGCGAGCTGCTGATCGTCCCCGAGCGCGGCGGGCTGCTGCTGCGCACCGAGCTGGGCCTGCTCGCCGCCCGGCCGGGCGAGGTCGCCCTGATCCCCCGCGGCGTCCGCTTCCGCGTGGAGCTCCTGGACACCGACACGGACACCGACACGGGCGCCGGTGACGGGAGCGGCCGGGCCCCGGCCCGCGGCTACGTCTGCGAGAACTACGGCCAGCCCTTCGAGCTGCCGAACCTGGGCCCGATCGGCGCCAACGGCCTCGCCGCGGCCCGGGACTTCCGGGCGCCGGTGGCCGCGTACGAGACCCCCGACCGCCTCGACCGCCCGACGGAGGTGGTCAACAAGTTCTGCGGCAACCTCTGGGCTGCCACCTACGACCACTCCCCCCTCGACGTCGTCGCCTGGCACGGCACCCACGTCCCGTACGTGTACGACCTGCGCCGCTTCAACGTGCTCGGCTCGATCAGCTACGACCACCCCGACCCGTCGATCTTCACGGTGCTGACCTCGCCCTCCGACACCCCGGGGCTGGCGGGCGTGGACTTCGTGGTCTTCGCCCCGCGCTGGCTGGTCGGCGAGGACACCTTCCGCCCGCCGTACTTCCACCGCAACGTGATGAGCGAGTACATGGGCCTGATCGAGGGCGCCTACGACGCCAAGGCCGAAGGGTTCGTGCCGGGCGGCGGCTCGCTGCACAACATGATGTCCGCGCACGGCCCCGACCGGGAGACCTTCGACCGGGCCAGCGCCGCCGAGCTGAAGCCGCAGAAGATCGACGACGGCCTGGCCTTCATGTTCGAGACCCGCTGGCCGATCACCGCCACCGCCCAGGCGGCCGGCGCGGACCACCTCCAGCGCGGGTACGACGAGGTGTGGCAGGGCCTGCAGCGCCACTTCCGCGCCTGACCTGCACTGCATACCCTGCGTACCGCGCCTGCGCCGCGCAGTGCCGCCGTCCATCCGTACGGAGAACCACCCGTGACCGCCTTCGCCCCCGACTCTCTGGTCCTGAACCGGAAACTGCCCCTCTGGTACCAGGTGTCACAGTCGTTGCGCGCCTCGATACTGGGGCGCACCCCGGACGCCTCGCTGCGCCTGCCCACCGAGGAGCAGCTCGCCGAGCACTACGGGGTGAGCGTGCTGACGATGCGGCAGGCGCTCAAGGAACTGGAGGGCGAGGGCCTGATCAGCCGGCACCGGCGGCGCGGCACCTTCATCGAACCGGGTGCGCGGCGCGGCTCCCCGGTGCGGCTGCTGGGCTCGGTCGACGCGATCGTGGCCCAGCAGTCGGGCGACCGTACGACGATTCTCGGCCACGGGCGCACGACGGTGTCCGGGGAGCTGCTGGAGCACTTCCCGGACACGCCCGAGGTGGTCACCTACCGCCGGCTCCGCCACGACCCCGTGAGCGGCGAGCCGACCAACTGGGCGGAGAACGCGGTCCTTCCGGAGTTCGCCGAGGCGGTGGAGCTCGCCGATCTCGAACGGTGGCCGATGACGAAGGTCCTGCGGGACGTCGTCGGGGTGCGCATCAGCCGGATCACCGACACCGTGGAGGCGCGGCTCGCCGACCCGGAGACGGCCGAACTGCTCCAGGTGCCGCTGCTGAGCCCGATCCTGCACTACACGGGCGTCACCTACGACGAGGACGGCCGCGTCGTGGACGTGGCGCGCATCCGCTACCGGGGCGACCGGTTCTCCTTCACGGTGACGGTCGACGCGCACTGAGGCGCCGACGCGCGCTCACGCCCGGGCGCACGCTCAGCCCCGGGCGCACGCCCACCCCCGCACGCTCACGACCGCGCGCTCACGCCCGCCCGGGACGTGCACCGGCAGCCCGGTGCACCAGGGTCACTTCTCGTCGTCTTCTTCCCTGCCCCGCTCGCCCTCCGCCTGCGAAGGCGTGGTCCGCATCGTCTGGGGGTGCTGCTGCCCCCGCTGCGTCTCGTCCATGTCCTCGTCGAGCCGCTCGCCCTCGGCCTGCGAAGGAGTCGAGTATTCGTCGTACTGACTCATGACCGTCTCCTCGGTCGATACGGTACGCGGATACGGTACGTGGATACGGTGCGTATGCGTACATAAGGAGCGTAGCGCTTCGGCCTGGACACAGCCCGGCCACCGGATCCCGTCGCTACCATCGGCGGCGTGAGTGCTGACACACCGCTGCCGGACCTGCTGCTGGACGAACTGATGCCCTGGGCCGTGGGCGGCCTGCGCCTGGGCCGGGACTGGGTGGCCGCGCCCGATCCGGCCGCCCTGCGCACCCGGTGGGCGGCCCTGACCAGCGCCGAAGGAGCGGAGCGGGACCGGCTGTTCCGCCCGAGCCGCAGCCGCACGCCCGCCGCCGGGGCCGCCGCGCTGCCCGGCCAGCGCTCGGCGGCGACGGCCCGCTTCACCGACGGGCCCGGTCCGTGCCCCGACCCCGTACGGGTGCTCCGCGAGCCCTTCGACGAGCAGTGGCTGCTGCCCGACCAGCGGCTCATCGACACGGCCCGCCCGGAGCTGTGGCGGGTCCTGGACGAGCACCAGCTGTTCCTCGTGGAGACGCCGGAGCCGCTGGTCACCGCGCACCTCCCGGCCGGCCGGCTCGGCAGGATCCGCCCGCTGCACCGGCGCCCCGGTGGAGCCGAGCCGAATCTCGCCCCCGGCCTGCTGCCGCTGCTGGGCGAGCGGTACGGCGGCTGGGTCACCCCCGAGGACGTCCTGTGCTGGATCCTCGCGGCGGGCCGCCCGGGCCCGCGCGGCTACGAGGTCCCGCTCGCGGCCGATCCCCTCCGCTGGCGGGCCGGGCTGGAGCTGGGCCACCGGCTGCTCACGGTCCAGCTGCGCGGGGCCCGCGGAGGCGAGGCTCCGCGGCTGCCCGGCGGGCGCCGCCCGTACGTCCGCTCGGCCGTCACGGCATGGCCGCACGAGGTCGCGTACGACGCGGGGAGCGAGACGCTGGGCTTCGGCGGCGGGACGGTGTCCCCGGTGCCGCCCGGCGCGTGGGAGTACGAGGCGCAGGGCGTGCGGGTGCTGGAGGCCTGGTTCGCCGCCCGCCGGGCCCACCGCGACCCCGCCGCCGACGGGCTGGAGGCACTGGGTCCGGCCGAGTGGCCGCAGGCCTGGACCTCGGAGCTGCTGGCCCTGGTCACGACCTTGGCGCTACTGGCCGATCTGGCCCCGGAGCGGGCCGCGTTCGAGCCCGGCCCCAGCCTCCGCGCGGGCGAGCTGCGCGCGGCCGGGGTACTGCCGCCGCCGCGGTGGGCCCGGCGGCCCGCCTCGGTCCTGGACCACCAGGAGGAGGGCCCGGGCGGGCAGTTCGCGCTGCTCTGAACGACCGCGGGGGCACGACGGGCCGCCGCGCCGCTACGCCCCCCACGCCCCCAGCAGCCGCGTCACCGAGCGGTCGAAGACGGCGGCCATGTCCAGCGCCGCGCCGGGCACCGGACCGCCGCCCGTGAGGGCCGCCGCCAGCCGCGGGTACTGCCCGGTGGCCAGGCGCGAGCCGAGCCAGGCCGTCCGTGCGCCCTGCTCCTCGGCCTCGCTCCAGGGCAGCGACCGGGACCGCTCGGCCAGCGCCAGTTCGCCCGCCACGTACGTGGCGACGGTGCCGTTGACCGCGGCGACCAGCTCCAGCTTCTCGGCGTCCGGCACGTCCAGCGGTGCCAGGCAGTCCAGGCTGTGCTCCAGGTAGCGCAGGGCGTTCGGGCTGAAGCCGTGGACGGGGCTCAGCAGGCGCGGCAGCCACGGGTGGCGGTGCATCAGCGCCCGTGTCTGGCGGGCCAGCGCGAGCATGTCGGCCCGCCAGTCGCCGGCCGGCGGTGCGAAGTCGTACTCCGCGCTGACGGCGTCGACCATCAGCTCGTACAGGTCCTCCTTGCGCGGCACGTAGTTGTAGAGGGACATGGTCCCCGCGCCGATCCCCGCCGCCACGCGCCGCATGGAGACGGCCTCGATCCCCTCCTCGTCGGCGATCCGCACCGCCTCGGCGGCGATCGACTCGCGGCTGTGCGCGGGCCTGGGTCCGCGGCCCGCCCGCTGGGGGCGGGACCAGATCACTTCGGGTTCAGCGGGTCGCCCGCCGGCTGTCATCGCTCAGATCACCTCGTCGTCTCGCCACCATCTTAGTTACGTACACCGTACGTAGTGAGGTACGGTGGCGCGCATGATGACTACGTACGCTGTACTTAGTGAGGGTCTGGAGAAGGACTACGGGCAGATCCACGCCCTGCGCGGGCTCGACCTCGCCGTGCCCGAGGGCACGGTCTGCGGCCTCCTGGGGCCCAATGGCGCGGGCAAGACCACCGCCGTCCGGATCCTCACCACCCTCACCGCCCCCACCGGCGGCCGCGCCCTCGTGGCCGGACACGACGTGGCCCGCGCCCCCGCGGCCGTCCGCCGCGTCATCGGGGTCACCGGCCAGTACGCCTCCGTCGACGGGGACCTGACGGGCCGGGAGAACCTGCGGCTCTTCGCCCGCCTCGCCGGACTGCGCGGCTCCGCGGGCCGGGACCGCGCCGACGGACTGCTGGAGCGCTTCGGCCTCGGCGAGGCGGCCGACCGGGTGGCGGGCACCTGGTCGGGCGGCATGAAGCGGCGCCTGGACCTGGCCGCCGGACTGATCACCAGCCCCCGCGTGCTCTTCCTCGACGAACCGACGACCGGCCTCGACCCCGCGGCCCGGGAGCACATCTGGACCGCGGTACGGGCACTCGCCGACGAGGGCACCACCGTGCTGCTGACCACCCAGTACCTGGAGGAGGCCGACCGGCTCGCCGACGACATCGTGGTCGTCGACCGGGGCCGGGCCGTCGCGCACGGCACCCCCGCCTCGCTCAAGGCCCGGATCGGCGCCCGCGCCGAGGTCACGGTCCCCGCGCGCGAGGCGCTCGCGGGCGCCGCCGCCGTACTGGACCAGCTCACCGGGGGCCGGCCGGTGCTCGACGAGGAGCGGCTGACGGTCGGCGTCACCGTGCTCGACTCCGGGCTCACCCTGCCGCGGATCATCCGCGAACTCGATACCTCAGGGGTCCCGGTCACCGACGCGAGCCTGCGCCCGCCCACCCTCGACGAGGTGTTCCTGCGCCTCACCCGGATCCCCGCACCGCACAAGGAGAACGCCGCATGAGCACCCTGCTGTCCGACGGCGGAGCCGTCCTCACCCGCCAGCTCCAGAAGGCCCGGCACGCGCCCGCGCTGCTGATCCTCACCCAGACCATGCCGATCACCATGCTGCTGTTCTTCGGGTACGTCTTCGGCAGCGCGCTCGCCATGCCCGGCGCCGAGTACCGGGAGTTCCTGGTTCCCGGCCTGCTCGCCGCGACCGCCGCGAACGGCCTGATGACCGGCCTGTTCACCGCCGCGCAGGACGCCCACCGCGGGGTGATGGACCGGTTCCGGACGCTGCCGATGAGCCGGAGCGCCGTACCGCTCGGGCAGACCGGCGCGGATCTGCTCACCACCGCGGTCTCCATGGTGCCGCTGATGCTGGTGGGACTGGCGATGGGCTGGCGCATCGAGAACGGCCTGCCGGGCGCGCTGGCGGCCCTCGGCCTGCTGCTGCTGTTCCGCTTCGCCACCGCGTGGGTCGGGACGTACCTCGGCCTGCTCAGCAAGAGCGAGGAGGCGGCCGGGCAGCTCGGCGGCGCCACCTTCGTGCTGCCGATGCTGTCCAGCGCGTACCTGCCGACCGCGGGGCTCCCCGGCTGGCTGCGTACGGTCGCCGAGTGGAACCCGATCAGCGCCGTCGCCACCGCCGTGCGCGAGCTGTGCGGGAACGCCGGGGCCGAGGCCGCGGCGGGCGCCTCCTGGCCCGCCGCGCACCCGGTCGCCGGGGCCCTCCTGTGGTCGTTCCTCCTCCTCGCGCTCTTCGCGCCGCTGGCGACGCGCCGGTTCGCGCGCGGCCTCACCGCCTAGCCGCCAGGAAACGGGGGGTGACAGGACGGGGCCGGACGGGATAGGCATCGGTGCCATGGACACCGAAAGCGCAGCGCCCCCGCCCGAGCCCCTCCCCCTCGCCGGCATCACCGTCGTCGCCGTCGAACAGGCCGTCTCGGCCCCCTTCGCCACCCGCCAGCTCGCCGACCTCGGCGCCCGGGTGATCAAGGTCGAGCGCCCCGACGGCGGCGACTTCGCGCGCGCCTACGACACCACCGCGCACGGCCTCGCCTCGCACTTCGTGTGGGCCAACCGCGGCAAGGAGTCGCTCGCGCTCGACCTGAAGGACCCTCGCGGCCGGGAGGTCCTGCACGGACTGCTGGCCGGCGCCGACGTGTTCGTGCAGAACCTCGCACAGGGCGCGGCGGCCCGGCTGGGGCTGGACTCGGCCGCGCTGTGCGCCCGCTACCCGCGCCTGGTCGCCGTGGACGTCTCCGGCTACGGCGCCGAAGGCCCGTACGCCCACAAGCGCGCCTACGACATGCTCGTGCAGTGCGAGGCGGGCCTGGTCTCGGTGACCGGCACGCCGCAGCAGCCCGTCAAGGCGGGGATCCCGGCAGCCGACATCGCGGCGGCCATGTACGCCTTCTCGGGGGTGCTCGCGGCCCTGCTGCGCCGGGGTGTCACCGGGCGCGGGGGCCGGGTGGAGGTGTCCATGCTGGACGCGCTCGCCGAGTGGATGGGGCATCCGCTGCACCACACGATGCACGGCGGCGAGCAGCCCGTACGGACCGGTCTCGCGCACGCGGTGATCGCCCCGTACGACGCCTACGCGACGGCCGACGGCGACCGGGTGCTGCTGTCGGTGCAGAACGACCGGGAGTGGCGACGGCTCACGCAACAGGTGCTGGAGCGGCCCGAGTTGGCGGAGGATCCACAGTACGCGACGAACGCGGCGCGCACCGGCAACCGGGAGAAGACCGACGCGGTGGTGGCGCGGGCCCTGGGCCTGCTGGGCGCGGACGAGGCGATCGGGCGGCTGGAGGCGGCGGGCATCGCCTGCGCACGGCTGAACTCGGTGGCCCAACTGGCGGGCCACCCGCAGCTGGCGGCCCGCGACCGCTGGCGGGAAGTGGGATCACCGGCCGGTCCACTGCGGGCCCTGCTCCCGCCGATCGGACTGCCGGGCGGCGCGGCACCGCACATGGGTGCGGTGCCCGCGCTGGGTGAACACACCGAGACCCTGCTGCGCGCCCTGGGGATGACGGGCGCGCAGATCTCGGAACTGCGCCGGGAGGGTGTCGTGGCGTAGGGCCGGGGAGCCGGAGCCGAGCCGGAGGGAAGGCCGCGGTACGGGGACTGTTACGAGCGGCGGCTGCCGAAGAGCGTGCGACGCAGACGGCGCAGCGGCGCGAAGAGCGAGACGCGCGCGCTCCGGCTCCGCAGGCGGTGCGTGTGGTCGCGGGACGTGAGCTCGCGCATCAGCAGGGTCGCCTCGGCCGTCTCCCGGTGCGGGACGGCAGGTCCGCCCAGCACGGCGAGATGGCGGTCGAGGCGCGAGCTGGTCGCACCGCTGCCGCAGGTGATGGCAGGCACGCGGGGCGGCCTGCTGCGCATTGCTATCTGTTCCATGTTCTCTCCCCACCCGTACGAGGGCACCCGGCCCGGGCAGGTTAACCCTATCGTCCCCGCGTCGCGCTCGGGTATCCCGGTGGTGTGAATTACCCCTATGAGTACGGGGAGTTGACGGTTACTCAGCGGAGTCGGCAGTCACTCTCCGCACAGGCGGGCCGATTTCGGAGGACCTGGGTGCGAGTCACGTCACGACAGGGGCCGCTTCGGGCACACTGCGCTAACTTGGAGTGATCGCCTGGTGACCCATGGGGGCTCGTGTGAGTCGTAGTGTGGCCGACGTGGACGGGGAATCGAGCCCCGATCGTGTCATCGCGGGCCGTTACCGGCTGCTGGACCCCCTCGGCCGGGGCGGAATGGGCATCGTGTGGCGGGCCCGGGACGAGGTCCTGGCCCGCGAGGTCGCCGTCAAGGAGGTACGGGCGCCCGCCGGGTTGGAGCCCGCCGAACTCCAGCGGATGTACCGGCGGCTGGAGCGGGAGGCCTGGGCCGCGGCCCGGGTCTCGCACCGCGGGGTCGTCACGGTCTACGACGTGGCCTCCGAGGGCGGCCGGCCGTGGATCGTGATGGAGCTGGTGCGCGGGCTCTCGCTGGCCGACGTACTGGAGGCCGAGGGGCCGATGTCCCCGCAGCGGGCGGCACACCTCGGGGAGCAGGTGCTGGCCGCGCTGCGCTCGGCGCACGAGGCGGGGGTGCTGCACCGGGACGTGAAACCCGCGAACGTGCTGATCGCCAACGACGGCCGGGTGGTGCTGAGCGATTTCGGGATCGCGAGCCTGGAGGGCTCGTCCGCGATCACCATGACGGGCGAGGTGGTCGGCTCCCCCGAATTCCTCGCGCCGGAGCGGGCCTTGGGGCGCGATCCGGGGCCCGAGTCCGATCTGTGGTCGCTCGGGATCATGCTGTACGCGGCCGTCGAGGGGGTCTCGCCGTTCCGGCAGGAGACACCGGTGGACACGCTGCGGGCCGTGGTGGACGCGGAGTTGCCGCCCGCGCGCCGGGCCGGGCCGCTGGAGCCCGTGCTGGAGGGGCTGCTGCGGAAGGACCCGGCCGAGCGGCTGCCCGCGGCGGAGGCGGCCCGGATGCTGCGGGTGGTGGGCGCGGGCGGCGCCGTGCGGGACTCCGGAGGGCCGGTGTCGGGTCCGGACGCGCCGACGGCCGTCGCGCGGCACCACCGGCAGGACCGCCCCGGGGAGGCGCGGCCCGTACCGCACGGCGGGCCGAACGGCGGGCCGTACGGGGAACCCACGCCGCCGATGGCCGTGCCCGCGCCCGGGCAGGCGCGGCGCGAGGGCCGGGCCGGGGCGGTGCTCACCGTCGGGATCGTGGTGATGCTGGTGGCGCTGGCCGTGCTGGGCTGGCTGCTGCTGAAGGACCTCGGGCAGAAGGAGGGCGGCAGCGGCGGAGCCTTGCCGGCGGGCTCGACGGCCGCCGCCGGGCCCGCCACCACTCCGGCCTCCGCTCCGCCGTCCGCCTCGGCCCCGCCCTCCGCCGCCGTTTCGGCTGCCGCTTCCGCCGGCCCGGAGCAGCACGTCGCGGTGTACGTGGACACCGTGCGCGCCGCGTACAGCGGCAGCTGCCCGCCGCCCGCGGAGCGTGCGCCCTCCTTCACCGCCACCGTGGAGGTGGAGCGGCTTCCGGTCCGGCTGGCGTACCGCTGGGCCACGCGCAGCGGGCAGACCTCCGGTCCCGGCTGGCAGTTCCTGACGTACGAGGAGGGCGGGCCGAGGAGCCGGCGGCTGGAGCACGCCGAGCTGACGCACGCGCCGGGCGGGGGGTACGAGGACGCGGTCCGGCTGGAGGTGCGGGGGCCGGCCGATGTGGCCACGCAGTGGGTCGCCACCTCCGTGACGTGCGAGGAGGGGGCCCCGACGAGCGGGGCCCCCTCCCCTGGCGCGAGCGCGTCACCGAGCCCGCAGGACGAGCCGACGGCCGAACCGTCCGCCGGCTCCTAGCCGCTCAGGCGGCGTTGGCGAAGACGGGCAGGTAGCCGCTGGACTGTCCGGCGGCGGTGGGGTGGTACGACTCGCCGATGTTGAGCCAGTTGACGCTGTGCAGCCACGCGCTGCCGGAGCAGATCTCGTGGCCCGTGAAGGCTCCGGCGACCGAGGCGAAGGCGAACCCGTGGTCGGCGGCGCGTTTGGCGATGGCGGCGTTGAGGTGGTCGGCCGCGCCGTTGATGGCGGCGCGCTCGCCCTCGGTCAGGCCGGTGGTGCAGGTGCCGTTCAGCTTGTAGAAGCGGGGATAGCCGAGGACGACGACGCGGGCGTTCGGGGAGCGGCTCTCGATGGCGTTGTAGACCTGGTCGAGGCGGCCGGGGAGGGTGGAGTTCACGTAGGCCTTGGCCTCGTTGACGCGGCTGACGCAGGTGGACTCCGACTGGAGCACACAGGTCGTCATGACGTCGGAGAATCCGGCGTCGTTGCCGCCGATGGTGATGCTGACCAGGTCGGTTCCGGAGTTCAGCGGGGTGAGCTGATGGGCGAGCACATCGTTCGTACGGGCGCCGGAGCATGCGACGAAGGAGAAGGTCTGCGGGGCGTGGGACGCGGCCCACAGGGCCGGATAGGCACGGGGGGTGCGCTTGCAGGCGCCGCTCCCGCTGTCGTAGTTGCCGGCGCCGACGCCGGAGGAGTACGAGTCGCCGAGGGCGACGTATCCGAAGTCGGCCCGGGCGGCGGCCGCCGCCTGGCCCGCCCCGAAGAGGGCGGCGCCGGCGGCCAGTAACAGGGTGGTGGCGAGCGCGGCGAAACGTGGCATCTTCATGCTCATGTGTGCGGCTCCTTGTGGGGGTTACTCCTGAGTCCGTGGTACAAGGAGCCGGGGTTGGCTGGAAGTGTTCATGCCAAGAATTTTCGGCGCAGAGTTGCTGTCCGAATCTTCACCGCCGGGGTGTTTCAAGAGGGAACCCGGCCACTCGATCCGGCGAAACACGGGTGCACGGGGGCACGGTGTGCCGGATCATGGGCGCCATGCCAGCCAACCCGCATGACGCGCTGCCGATCCGGCTCAATGTCGACGACAGCGATTCGCCGTCGGACGTCGTCGATGCGCTGTTCCTCGGCCGGTTCGCCTCCGGCGAGCAGCCGTTCTCGCACAGCGTGTCGATCGACCGGGTCAGGCCGGGCGCCAGCCTGCTGCCGCCCGAGGCCAGCGTTCTGCGCTCGGCGCGCGACAGCGACCGCAGCGCGACGCTCGCCGAGGGCGAGGGCTGGACCATGCTGGTCTCGCGGTGGAGCAGGGGTGCGGACGTCACGGTGACGGCGGTCAGCGACGAGCTCGCCGCCGGCGTGCTCGGCCGGGCCACGGAAGGGGTGCAGGACGACCCCGAACCGCAGCCGGAGAACGTCACGATGGGGTTCTGGTACGTCTCCCCGCGCCGCGGGCCGTACCGGACGACCCGCCAGATCGCGGCCGGGACCTGGGCCGAGGTCCGGCCCAACTACACGGCGCCGGTGGCCGGGGCGATGGACCGGCTGATGAAGGTGACCCCGGACGACATCGCGGGCCGGCTGCTCCTGCTGCACGGCCCGCCGGGGACGGGCAAGACCTCGGCGCTGCGCACGCTCGCCCGGTCCTGGCGGGACTGGTGCCAGGTGGACTGCGTCCTGGACCCGGAGCGGCTGTTCAACGACGTGGGCTACCTGATGGACATCGCGATCGGCGAGGAGGAGGGCACGGCGAAGGGCCGCTGGCGGCTGCTGCTCCTGGAGGACTGCGACGAGCTGATCCGCGGTGAGGCCCGGCACACGGCGGGGCAGGCGCTGTCGCGGCTGCTGAACCTGACGGACGGTCTGCTGGGGCAGGGCCGCAACGTCCTGGTCGGAGTCACGACGAACGAGGACCTCGAGCGGCTCCACCCGGCGGTGGTCCGGCCGGGGCGCTGCCTGGCCCGCATCGAGGTGGGCCGGCTGACCCACCGCGAGGCGGTGGACTGGCTGGGCACGGACGAGGGCGTGTCCCGCGAGGGCGCGAGCCTGGCCGAACTCTTCGCCCTCCGGCGGGGCACGGGCCCGGCGGCGGTCCTCCCACCCCAGCCCCACACGTCAGAGGCCGGCCTCTACCTGTAACCACGCCCTGCCCGCCCTTGCGGCACGGGGTCCGGCCAATCCAGCCCCGCCCGCCCCCAAGGCACGGGGTCCGGCCAATCCAGCCCCGCCCGCCCCCAAGGCACGGGGCCCGGCCCATCCAGCCCCGCCCGCCCCCAAGGCACGGGGCCCGGCCCATCCAGCCCCGCCCGCCTCCAAGGCACGGGGCCCGGCCCATCCAGCCCCGCCGGCGTTTGAGGCGCGGGGTCCGGGGCGGAGCCCCGATCTTGCAGCCCCGCCGGCGTTTGAGGCGCGGGGTCCGGGGCGGAGCCCCGATCTTGCAGCCCCGCCGGCGTTTGAGGCGCGGGGTCCGGGGCGGAGCCCGGGGCGGCGGGCCCGGCCGCGAGGGCTAATCGGCGGCGTAGCGCGCCCGCAGGGCGTCGGTGGCGGCCGCCACCGCCTCCGCCTCCGTCAGCCCCAGCCTCCGCACCCGCTCCGCGAACGCCTGCGCCGCGGCCACCGCCTCGCGCGACGCCCCCTCCCCCGCGGCGACGAACGTCCCGTTCCGCCCGCGCGTCTCGATCACCCCGTCCGCCTCGAGCGCCCGGTACGCCTTCGCCACGGTGTTGGCCGCGAGCCCCAGCTCCTCCGCCAGCCCCCGTACCGTCGGCAGTTTGAAGCCCGCCGGCAGCCGGCCCGACCGGGCCCGGTCGGCGATCTGCGCGCGCAGTTGTTCGTACGGCGCGGCCGAGCCCGCCGCCGTACTGATGGTGATCTTCAGGTTCGTCGAGGTCACGGCCCCGATTGTCCCCCATCGCCGTCCATCGCCGTCCATCGCCGGATAATTGGGAGGCGCCCGACGCGCGTCCGCCCGTAGCGTCGGCCGCATGACCGTTCTGATCCGCGACCTCCGCCCCACGGACCGCTCGGACGCGGAGTCCGTCGTACGGGTGCGCCGCGCGGCCCTGCCCTTCCTGATCACCACCCCCGAGGGCGTCGCCTTCGAGGCCGGCTCGGCCCCTCCCGACGCGCATTTCCGCCTCCTCCTCGCACACACGGCCGACGGACACGTCATCGGCACCGCCCAGGTCGGCATCGCGCACGACAGCCCCGAGCCGGGACAGTCGTACGTCAACGCGTACGTCGACCCGGCGCACCGCGGCCTCGGCGCCGGCAGCCTGCTGCTGCGCACGGCCGAGGAGCACCTCGCCGCCCACGGTGCGGTGGACACCTACGCCTGGGTCCTCGACGCCCCCGCCCACCGGGCTTTCGCCGAGCGGCGCGGCTACCGTCCCAGCCGGTCCGCGCACTTCCTGCGCCTGGACCTGGCGGCGGGCACCCTGCCCCCGCTGCCGCAGACCCTCCCGGACGGGGTCGAGCTGCGCACCGCCTCGGCCTTCGCCGCCGACCCGCGCCCGCTCTTCGAGGCCGACGCGGAGACGACCTCCGACGAACCCGGCGACGTGGCGGCCGAGTTCGACGACTACGAGGAGTGGCTCGCGCACACCTGGAACAGCCCGGACCTCGACAAGGAGCTGACCACCGTCGTCCTCGTCGACGGGGTGGTGGCGGCCTTCACCGCGGCCCGGACCGACGGTGCCACCCGCTACGCCACGGCGATGACCGGCACCCTCCGCGCCTTCCGCGGCCGGGGCCTGGCCAAGCTCGCCAAGACGGACTCGCTGCGCCGGGCCCGCGCGGCCGGGTACACGGAGGCGTTCACCGGCAACGACGCGGGCAACGAGCCGATGCTCGCCGTCAACAAGTGGTTCGGATACGAGATCTGCGCGAGCGAGACGCGCTACACGAGGAAACTGGAGACAGCGTGAGGGAGCAGCTGACCGTCGTCCTGACCAAGGCCGGCCGGACCAAGATCCGCTACCCGGCGGCGCGGGTCGCCGACGACGGCGACCGGATCTCGGTACGGGCCCCCTGGGCGGCCGAGGGCGTGCGCGACTTCGGCTTCGTGCGCTTCGAGCCGGGCGACGTGTTCGTCGAGCACTTCTGGCGGACCCGCTGGTACGCGGTCAAGGAGGTGTGGACCGGCGACGGCGTCCTGAAGGGCTGGTACTGCGACGTCACCCGCCCGGCCCTGGTGCGCAGCGGGGAGATCCTCGTGGAGGACCTGGACCTCGACCTGTGGGTCTCGGCGGACGGCTCCTGCGTACTGCGGCTGGACGAGGACGAGTTCGCCGCGAGCGGCCTCACCACGAGCGACCCGGAGGCCGGCGCCCAGGCCATACGCGCACTCGACGCCCTGGACGACCAGGCCAGAACCCCGGCGGGCCTCCCTGCGCTCCTGGCCTGAGGAGCGCGCCGGGGCCGGAACGGCGGTTTCTGTAGGCCCCGCTTAGCGCTTCCTTAAGCGGAGCCTAAGGATCACCTTCTGCGGGTCCATCCCGGCGAAACCCGTGGTCCGGCGGGCTAGCTTGGCGGGGCCAGGACAGGAAGGGCCCGATGTGGCGCCGCCGGGGGGCGGCGCCGCATTCGCCCGATTCCGGTTCCGCTGGCGCGCCCCTGCCTTGTGCCCGAAGGAGATCCACCATGTCCGCACGCCGCCGTACCGTGACGCTGACCCGTATCGCCGCCGCCGGCCTCGCGCCGCTCGCGGTCGCCGCGTACGCCGCCGCTCCCGCGGCCGCCCACGGCTCGATGACGGACCCGGTCAGCCGGGTCGCGGCGTGCTACGCGGAGGGCCCGGAGTCCCCGCGGTCCGCGGCGTGCAAGGCGGCGGTCGCGGCGAGCGGAGCGCAGGCGCTCTACGACTGGAACGCGGTGAACATCGCCAACGCGGCCGGCAACCACCGCTCGCTGATCCCCAACGGGCAGCTCTGCTCGGCGGGCAACGACAAGTACCAGGGCCTGGACCTGGCGCGCGCCGACTGGCCCGCGAGCCCGATGAAGGCGGGCGCGCACACCTTCCGCTACAAGGGGACCGCCCCGCACCGGGGTTCCTTCGAGCTGTACGTGACGAAGGACGGGTACGACCCGGCCAAGCCGCTGGCGTGGTCGGACCTGGAGCCCGCTCCGTTCGCGAAGGTCACCGACCCGGGGATGCAGAACGGCGACTACGTGTTCTCCGGGACCGTCCCCAACAAGACCGGCCGCCACCTGATCTACAGCATCTGGCAGCGCTCGGACAGCCCGGAGGCCTTCTACACCTGCTCTGACGTGGTCTTCGGGAAGGACAACGGCGGTTCCGCCCCCAAGCCGAGCGGCAAGCCCAGCACCAAGCCGAGTGCGCAGCCCAGCGGGCCCGGCGACGCCACGCCGTCCGGGGCGCCCTCCGACGCCCCCTCGGCCCCGACGGACCAGCAGATCGCCGACGGCTCCGGCAAGTCCAGCGTCGAGCACAACGGCCACGGAGACAACGATCCGAAGACGAACGGGAGCGCGGCCGCGGCCGCGGTGTCCTCGGCGCCGGCCCAGGCCCCGGCTCCGCAGGGCGGGAACCTCGCGGAGACGGGCGGCAGCAGCGCCACCCCCGCGATCGCGATCGGTGGCGCCGGTGTGCTGGCCGTGGGCGCGGCCGTGCTGTTCGCGCTGGCCCGCCGTCGTGCGACGACCGGCCGGCACGGCCGCTAGGTCATACGGTCGGACAGGTCCGCGGGCCGCGTGTGCGTCAGTCGAAGACCGATGCGCACGTGGTCCGTTCGGCGTGGGCCGGGTCGAGGGCGTTCAGGGCCTCGTGCCAGGCGATCCGGTCGGTGAGCCCGATGGCGACGTGCTCCGAGAAGTCCAGGCCGCACAGGTCCTGCAGGACGACGTTCTTGACGTTCGCCCCGTCCAGGAACCCGCTCCGGTAGGGCGTGACCACCTGGTCGTACTGGGTGGCGATGACCGTGTACTTCACCCCGGGCACGGTGTCCCCGCCCGCGTTGAGCTTCTGCAGGAAGGCGGATCCGGCGATCTGGTCGGCGAGGCCCGGGGTCGCGGTGCTGATCAGGTGCTCGGCCCCCGGGAAGTACGGGAGGAGCTTGGTGAAGCCGAGCAGGGTGGTGCCGTGGTTGTCGGGGGCGAGCCCGACCAGGGCGTTGACCTTCTGGGCGCCGCCGAGGAACTTCAGGTAGTAGCGCGGCATCATGCCGCCCTGCGAGTGCCCGATGATGTCGGTCTTGGCGGAGCCGGTGGCGGCGAGCACCTTGTCGACGAAGTCGTCGAGCTGTTCGGCGGACTTGTCGACGGGGCCGAGCCCGTGGAAGAAGGGCACGCCGGGCAGTTGTCCGTAGTCGAGCGAGTAGACGCAGTAGCCGCGGTGCACGAGGTACGGCGCGAGGCCGAGCCAGTTGTCCACGGAGTTGCCGAAGGTTCCGTGCACGAGGACGACGGGGCGCGGATGCGCGGCGGACGGTTTGCAGGACCAGTTGTTCCAGCCGCTGCTGGGGGCGGACGCGGCCTGGGCGGCGCCGGTGGGGGCGACGAGTGCGGCGGCGGTGAGGACGAGGACGGCCAGCGGGCGGAGCAGGCGTCTCCAGGGCAGCATCGGGTGATCTCCTTGCGGGTCGACTCAAGGGGATGGGGCGTGGGGGTTCGTCCCGTGATCCGGATCACAAGGGGGCGCTGCTGCCGCTAAATTACGGGTGAGTAGCAAGACAGGGAAGTTACGCGTCGGTAAAAACTCGCGTGTCTTGCGATGTTCGACCCCCGCTCAGGCCGCGAGCGTGCCACGGGCGATGGCGTGCGGCCCGAACCGGGCGCGGACGCGGTCGGTGACGGCCTCCAGGCGGCGGGCCTTCTCGTCCTCGGGGTCCAGGCTGAGCTGCCGCGCGGCCCGTTCGGCCGGGGTCAGCCCCTCGGCGCGCAGGGACAGGGCGCGGACGCGGGCCCGCTGCAGGCCGAGGCCCTCGTAGAGGGCGTAGGCCGTGGCGGTCAAGGTGGCCGAGTGCGCGGTGGGTTCGGCGAGGGTGCGGGTCCGGGTGAGGGTGGTGCGGTCGGCGCAGCGGACGGTGAGCGAGAGGGAGCGGCAGACCTGGCCCCGGCCCTCTTCTTGTGTACGAAGCGTACGGAGCTTCGCACCGAGTTCGTCGGCCAGCGAGAGCAGGGCCCGCCGGTGCCGCACGGGATCCAGCTCGTCCCGGTCGAAGGCGCGCTCGGCGCCGAGGGCGTGGGCGGCCGCGCCGGGCCGGACGGGGGTCCGGTCGATGCCGAGCGCGCGCTCCTGCACCTCGCGGCCGAGGCGGGCGCCGAGGATCCGCCGCAGGGCGGCGGGCGGGGCGGCGGCGACCCGGCCGACGGAGTCGAGGCCGTAGGAGCACAGGGTGCGGGCGGCCTTGGGGCCGACCCCGTCGAGGGCGGTGACGGGCTTGCGGGCCAGGAACGCGCGGACGGCGGCGGGATCGTCGGGGATCACCAGGGTCCCCCCGGGCCGGGCCTCGCGGGCCGCCGCCCGGGCCAGCATGGGGTTGCCGGCCACGCCGACGGTGCAGTCCACGCCGTGCAGGGCGAGGGCCCGCACCCGGATCACGGCGGCCAGCCGGTCGGCGTCGCAGCCGAAGTAGCGCAGCGCGGCCCGGACCTCGGCGAGGGCCCCGTCGGGCGGCAGGGCCTGCACGGCCGGGGTGATGCCGCCGAGCAGGGCCAGCACCCCGGCGTATTCCGGGGCCCCGGGCGGCCCCCCGCCGGCGGAGCCCATCCGCAGACACACCACGACCCCACCGGAAGCCGCGCCCGCAGCCGCACCGGAAGCCACACCGCCCAGGCCAGGGCCCCGACCCGCGGCCCAGCCCGCGCCCGCGCCCCCACCGGAAGCCGCGCCCAGGCCAGGACCCGGCCCCGCGGCCCAGCGCGCGCCCGCGCCCGTGTTCATCCCGCGCTCCCCGGGCTGGAGTGCCACAGCTTGCGGCCGGTGGCGGGGCCGGTGCCCGGGGGCTGGAGGTCGGCCCAGGGGTTCATCTCGTACCCCGTGGACATGCGGATCCGGCGGCCCGGGTCCGCCGGGGCCGCCTCCCCGGCCCCGGCGCCGCCACCCTCACGCCCGCCCTCGCCCGCGCCCCCGGCCCCGGCGTCGCCGGAGGCCAGCCGGGTCGCGACCGCCTCCAGGCCGCCGGCCGTGCGCAGTTCCACCAGTTCCGCCAGGTTCCACGCCGCCGCCCCGACCACGCTCAGGCTCTGCGGGCCCCGCCGCTGCACGACGCCCCGTACCAGCAGCAGGAAGGAGTGGAAGACGGTGTGCGCGCACCGCTCGTGGCTGTCGTCGAAGAAGGCCAGGTCGACCAGGCCCGTCCCGTCGTCCAGCGTCGTGAAGATGACCCGCTTCCCGGACCGGATCGGCGGGGTCTGGGTGGCCGCCTTGGCCCCGGCCACCAGGACCGTCTGCCCGTGCCCGGCCTCGCGCAGCCGCCGTGCCGGGATCACCCCCAGCTCGGCCAGGAAGGCGTGGTGGTCCGCCATCAGGTGCCGCGAGGCGTCCATGCCGAGGACGCCCAGCTCGGCGCTGAGCCGTTCCGCGTCGGTCAGGTCCGGCAGCCCGACGGAGGCAGTGGACCGGCCTCCTTCCAGGGGGAGTTGGGGGCCGCGCACCGGACCCCGCACACCGGCCGCCCGCTGCGCGCCGTGCAGCTCGGTCAAATGCAGCAGCAGGTCGCGCCGGTTGGCGCCGAACGCGTCCAACGCACCGACCTGCGCCAGCCGTTCGGCCACCGGGCGGCCCGGGTGCGCCCGGTCCCAGAAGTCGCGCAGGGAGGCGTACGGCTGCCCGGCCTCGATACGGCCCGCCTCGGCCTCGCTGATGCCGTGGACGTCGGACAGCCCGAGCCGCAGCCCCCACGCCCCGGCCGGGGCGCCCCCGCCCGTCTCGGACACCAGTTCGATGCGGTGGGCGGCCGCGGACCGGTTCACGTCCAGCGGCAGCACCGGCACGCCCCTGCGCCGCGCGTCCGCCAGCAGCAGCCGCTTCGGGTACATCCCCGGGTCGTGGGTCAGCAGCCCCGCGTAGAAGGCCGCCGGGTGGTGCGCCTTCAGCCACGCCGACTGGTACGTGGGCACCGCGAAGGCCACCGCGTGCGCCTTGCAGAAGCCGTACGAGCCGAAGGCCTCCACGATCTCCCAGGTCCGGGCGATCACCTCCGCCGGGTAGCCGCGCTCGCCGGCCTTCGCCGCGAACCAGACCTTGATCCGCCCCTGCGACTCCGGATCGGACAGCCCGCGCCGCACCCGGTCCGCCTCGTCCCGCCCGCAGCCGGTCATGACGTGCACGATCTCGATGATCTGCTCGTGGAAGACCACCACCCCGTACGTCTCGCGCAGCGCGTCCGCCAGGTCCGGGTGCGGGAAGCGCACCGGCGCCCGCCCGTGCCGGGCCTCGATGAACGGCCGCACCATGTCCGCGGCCACCGGCCCCGGCCGGAACAGCGAGATGTCGACCACCAGGTCCTGGAAGGTGGACGGCTGGAGCCGCCCCACCAGGTCGCGCTGGCCCGGGGATTCGATCTGGAAGCAGCCCAGCGTCTCGGCCGACCGGATCAGCTCGTACGTGGCCCGGTCCCCCGCCGGCACCTGCGCCGGGTCGTCCAGATCGAGCTCGCGCCCGGTGCCGCGCCGGATCTCGGCGACCGCGTGCGCCATCGCGGACTGCATCCGCACGCCGAGCACGTCGAGCTTGAGCAGCCCGAGCTCCTCCACGTCGTCCTTGTCGAACTGGGACATCGGGAACCCCTCGCCGCTGGTGGGCACCACCGGCGTACGGGCGAGCAGGGAGGCGTCGGAGAGCAGCACCCCGCACGGGTGCATGGCGATCCCGCGCGGCAGCGCGTCGAGCGATTCGACGAGCTCCCACAGCCGCCCGTACGACTCTCCGCGCACGTCGCGCAGTTCGGGCAGCTCCTGCAGCGCGGCGCGGGCGTCGCGGGCCCGGATGTGCGGGAAGGCCTTGGCGAGCCGGTCGGTGACGGCCGGGTCCATGGACAGGGCGGCGCCGACGTCGCGGATGGCGTGCCGGACCCGGTAGGTCTCGGGCATGGAGACGGTGGCGACGCGCTCGGCGCCGAACCGGTCGATGATCCGCCGGTAGACCTCCAGCCGGCGGGCGGACTCCACGTCGATGTCGATGTCGGGCAGGACGTGCCGGCGCTTGGACAGGAAGCGCTCCATCAGCAGGCCCTGCTCGACGGGGTCGGCGTGCGCGATGCCGAGCAGGTGGTTGACGAGGGAGCCTGCACCGGACCCGCGGGCGGCGACCCGGATGCCCATCTCCCGTACGTCGTCCACCACTTGGGCGACCGTCAGGAAGTACGAGGCGTAGCCGTGGTAGGCGATGATGTCGAGCTCGTGGTGCATCCGCCGCCAGTACGCGGGGTCGTCCGCGTAGCCGCGCAGCACCATGCCCGCGGAGGCGCGGGAGGCGAGGACCCGCTGGGCGCTGCGGTGGGCGGCGCCGACGAGGCGGGCCTCGGGGAAGTGCACGGACCCCATGCCGAGGTCGTCCTCGGGATCCACCGCACAGGCCTCCGCGGTGTGCCGGGTCTCGGCGAGGAGGCGCCGCGCGTCGGCGGGGCGCAGGCCGGCGGCCCGGGCGATCCGGTCGGCTGCGTCGGCCATGGCGGCCGGGGCCTTGAGCCAGCGCTCGCCGCTGTCGAGGGGGCCGCGGGGGTCGATGGGGACCAGGCGGCGGGACGCGTCGAGGATGTCGGCGACCGGGCCCTGGCCGGGGTCGGCGTAGCGGACGGCGTTGGTCAGCACCGCCGGGAGCCCCTGCTCGGCGGCGAAGCCGACGGTGCGGGCGGCCAGCCGGAGCGAGCCGGGGCCGGTACCGGTGCGGCCGTGGTGGACGGCCTCCAGGCGCAGGGAGTCGCCGAAGACCTCCCGCCAGGGTGCGAGCAGCCGGGCGGCCCGGTCGGGGCGGCCCGCGGAGAGCGCCCGCCCCACTTCGGAGCCGGGCCCGAGCAGCACGAAGACGCCCTCTCCGCGCAGGGCGCTCCAGGGCAGCAGGGGCCGGCGCCCGGCGGCGTCGCCCGCGTGGGCGGCCGTGGTCATCCGGCACAGCTCGGCCCATCCGGCGGCCCCGTCGCGGGCCAGGAAGACGGCCCGCGGGGCGGACTCGTCGACGAAGGCGCCGCCCTTGACGGGGTTGCGCCGCCGGTACGAGGCCTCGCCGGGGCCTGCCGGGCCCCCCGGCCCGGCAGGCCCGGCCGCCGCCGCCGGAGGCGACACGGCGAGGTCCACCCCGAACAGGGGCCGGATCCCGGCCTTCGCGGAGGCCTTCGCGAACCGCACCGCGCCCGCCAGGGTGTCCCGGTCGGTCAGGGCGAGGGCGTCCATGCCCCGCTCGGCGGCACGTTCCGCCAGCCGTTCCGGGTGGGAGCCTCCATAGCGCATGGAGAACCCCGAAACGGTGTGCAGATGCGTAAAACCTGGCACCCGCGGCCTCCTGCTTCGCTCGTTGCCCCCGTTCCTTCGACTCCCCCGCTCTCCACCATAGAGCAATTCGAATATCCGTGCGAAACACTTGTTCGATCATCCGGGAGGTGGCCCCGGAGATCACCCATTGGGCCCACCCCTGCTGCGCCCCGTCCCCCGTACGCCGAGCGTGGGGGGCATGACCCAGCCCACCGAGAGCACCGACGCAGGTCCGTCCGGCGGCTTCCTCGCCGAGATCAAGGACGCCGTGACCACCCGGGCAGCCCTGCTGGTCCTGGGGGTGCTGGCCCTCCAGCTCGCGTTCATCACCTCGTACATCGGTGCCTTCCACCACCCCAAGCCCAGCGAGATCCCCCTCGCCGTGGCCGCGCCCGCCGCGCAGGTCGCCGAGCAGACCGCAGAGCAGCTCGCCGCCTTGCCCGGCAAGCCGCTCGCCCCCCGGACGGCCGGGGACGAGGCCGCCGCGATCCGCCTGATCGAGAACCGGGACGTGGACGGCGCGCTGATCGTCGACCCGGCCGGGCAGACCGACAGGCTGCTGGTCGCCTCCGGCACCGGGGCCTCCCTCTCGCAGGCCCTCGAGGAGATCGTCGGCGCGGCGGAGAAGGCCCGGGGGCGGACCGTCAAGGTCACCGACGTGGCCCCGGCCTACCGGGGCGACAGCCGCGGCCTGAGCTCCTTCTACCTGGTCGTCGGCTGGTGCGTGGGCGGCTACCTGTGCGCCGCGATCCTCGCCATCAGCGCCGGCGCCCGGCCCGCGAACTCCGCCCGCGCCGTCATCCGGCTCGGCGCACTGCTCGTGTACGCCATCGCCGCCGGACTGCTCGGCGCGGTCATCGCCGGCCCGGTCCTGGACGCGCTGCCCGGCTCGCTCATGGCCCTGTGGGGTCTGGGCACCCTCGTCGTCTTCGCGGTGGGCGCGATCACCCTGGCCCTCCAGGGGCTGGCGGGCGTGGTCGGCATCGGGCTCGCGATCCTGCTGGTCGTGGTGTTCGGCAACCCGAGCGCGGGCGGCGCCTATCCGTACCCGCTGCTGCCGCCGTTCTGGAAGGCGATCGGCCCCGCCCTGCCGCCGGGCGCCGGTACGTACGCCGCGCGCTCCATCGCGTACTTCAGGGGCAACGGCACGACCGGGCCGATGCTGGTGCTGGCCGCCTGGGCGGTGGCCGGCTCGGCGATCACGATCGCCTGCGCGCTCTTCCGCGGGGGCAGGCCCGGAGCCGCCGTGGGCAGCGGGCTCCCCGACGACTCGCCGTCGGTCCCCCGGTTCGTGGGCGAGGGGACCGAGGCCCGGTGAACACCCCGGGGCTTCCGGGCTTCCGCAACCGGCAGGGCCCGGCCGAACAGGCCGTCTCCGTCAAGCGGATGGAGCCCAGCGCCCAGGCCCAGCTGGGCGCGCTCGGCCTCACCGGCTTCATCGTGGTCACCGTCATCGCCACGGGCATCGACGCGGGCGTCTTCCCCGAGAAGCTCGGCCACTCGGTGCTGCCGCTGGTCGGCTTCTTCATCGGCGGGCTGGCCCAGCTGCTCGCCGGACTCTTCCAGGCCCAGCGCGGCGACACCTGGCACGCCACCGTCTTCGGGGGCTTCGGACTCTTCTGGATGGCCAAGGCCTGCCTGCTCCAGTGGGTGCTGCCGGCCACCGATCCCGCGCTGCGCGGGGACGTCAGCGGGCTGTTCACGCTCCCTTGGGTGTTCGTGGTGTTCGTCCTGTGGATCGGCAGCTTCCGGATCCATCTGGTGCTGCTGTCCACCTTCACCTGCGTGCTCGTCGTCTTCGTCGCGATGACGGTCAGCGGGTTCACCGGATCGGTGGTCTGGAACCGGATCACCGGCTGGAGCGGGCTGCTGGCCGCGCTCGGGGCGACCTACCTCCTCGCCGGCCAGATCATGGCCAGCACCTGGGGCCGCCAGGTCCTCCCGATGGGCCGCTTCCTGGCCCCCGAGGAACACGCCGAGACCTGAACGCACCCCGATCGCGCCCGATCTCACCTGATCATCCCTGACCGCGTCTGATCGCCCTGACCCCCTGATCGCGGCATCATCGAGAGGTGATCACCACTCTGGCGGTGGAGAACTACCGCTCCCTGCGCAAGCTGATCGTCCCGCTGGGCCGGCTCACCGTCGTCACCGGCGCGAACGGCACGGGCAAGTCCAGCCTCTACCGCTCCCTGCGCCTGCTCGCCGACTCCGCGCGGGGCGGCGCGATCGCGGCGCTGGCCCGGGAGGGCGGGCTGCCGTCGACGCTGTGGGCGGGGCCGGAGAAGCTCGGCCGGTCGGTGCGCGAGGGGCACCACCCGCTCCAGGGCACGGTCCGCACCGAGCCGGTCAGCCTGCGGCTGGGCTTCGCCGGGGACGAGTTCGGCTACGCGGTGGACTTCGGCCATCCGGCGCCGGTCCCCGACTCCCTCTTCGCCCTGGACCCGGAGATCAAACGCGAGTGCACCTGGGCCGGTCCGGTGCTGCGCCCGGCGGCGCTGCTGTCCGACCGCGCGGGGCCCGCCGTACGGACGCGGACGGCGGACGGCGGCTGGCACCGCACACAGAACGCCCTGCGCCCGTACGACTCCATGCTCAGCGAGCTCGCGGACCCCCAGCTGGCACCCGACCTGCTGGCCCTGCGGGAGCGGATGCGGTCGTGGCGGTTCTACGACCACGTCCGCACCGACGCCGGGGCGCCCGCCCGGATCCCCCGGATCGGCACCCGCACGCCGGTGCTCGGCGCCGACGGCTCCGACCTGCCGGCCGCGCTCCAGACGATCCGGGAGATCGGCGACCACGCCGCGCTGGACGCCGCCGTCGACGCGGCCTTCCCCGGGACCCGGGTCTCCGTCACCGACCGGGACGGCCGGTTCGAGCTGGAGCTCCACCAGCAGGGCCTGCTGCGGCCGCTGGGCGCGGCCGAGCTTTCCGACGGTACGCTGCGCTACCTGCTCTGGACGGCGGCCCTGCTCACGCCCCGCCCGCCGGCGCTGATGGTGCTGAACGAGCCGGAGACCAGCCTCCACCCGGACCTGCTGGCCCCGCTGGCGGACCTGATCCTCACCGTGAGCCGGGACACCCAGACGGTGGTGGTCACGCACGCGACCCCGCTGGCTGACGCCCTGGCGGCGGGCACCCGCCGGCACCGGGTCGACCTGCGGACGATCACGCTGCTGAAGGAATTCGGCCGCACCGAGGTCGCGGGCCGCGAGGGCCCCCTGGACGAACCCCTCTGGCACTGGCCCCAACGCTGACCCCCGCCGGGGGGGGCACATTCAGCCCCGCCGGCGTTTGAGGAGTGGGGGGTCCCCCGGACGGAGTCTGGGGGAGGGTCCGGGGCGGAGCCCCGGGAAGGCGGCCCGCACGGGCTCACCCCGCGGTCACCCCCTCCGGCCCAGGTCCCGGCCCAGGTCCCGGCCCCGGCCCCGACCCCGCCCACCCGTGTCCCACAGGCGGAGCCGCCCCCGCGTCAGCCCGCCCGGTGGACCGCTTCGCCCGCCACCACCACCGTCTCGGCGACCGTTCCCGGGATGGACTCCACCGGGATCTCGAAGATGTTCCGGGACAGGACCACGAAGTCCGCCGCCTTGCCCACCGTCAGGGAACCCCGCTCGCCCTCCAGGAAGTTGGCGTACGCCGAGCCCATCGTGTAGCCGTGGACCGCGGTCTCCACGTCCACCGTCTCCCCCGGCTGCCACGGCTCGCCGCCGCCCAGCGGCCGCCGCGTCACCGCCGTGTAGATGCCGATCATCGGGTCCATCTCCGCCACGTTCCAGTCGCTGGAGAACGCCAGGACCGCCCCCGCCTCGTGCAGGCTCCGCATCGGCCAGGCCTTGTGCCAGCGGTCCGGGCCCACGTTCTCGGCCCAGTCCTGGCCGGGGCCCGCGATCTCCGGCGCGCAGTGCCGCGGCTGCATGCAGGCCACCACGCCCAGCTCCGCGAAGCGCGCCACGTCCGCCGGGTCCAGGCACTCCACGTGCACGACCTGGTGGCGTGCGTCGCGCGGGCCGTTCACCGACCGCGCGTGCTCCACCGCGTCCAGGACGGTCCGGATGCCCCGGTCCCCGGTGGCGTGCACGAAGCACTGGAAGCCCCGCGCGTCCAGCCCGGCGAGGAGCTCCGCGAACTCCTCGGCCGGGTAGAAGGTCTCGCCCCGGTGGTGCCCGCAGCCGGCGTACGGCTCCAGCAGCGCGGCCGTACGCGGCTCCACCACGTCGTCGATGTACAGCTTGAGCGGCCCCACCCGCAGCCGGTCCCCGGCGAACCGGCGGGCCGCGTCCTCGAAGTCGGCCAGGTCGGCCCCGCCCGTCCCCCGCGGGTGGAACAGCGCGGCGACGATCCGCGAGCGCAGCCGCCCCTCCGCCCGGGCGCGCTCGTAGAGCTCCAGGTCGTCGAGGGAGTTCTGCGGCTCCACCACCGTGGTGATGCCGAAGCCGATCGCGTCGTCGAGGCTCTTGGCGAGCCGTCCGTACTGCCGGTCCGGCGAGGCCCACGGCACACCCAGGTCGCGCAGCGCCCGGTGGCCGTCGCGGGACAGGCCCTTGATCGCGAAGTCCTTGACGAAGCCGGTCGGCTCCCCGGTCTCGGGGTCGGTGGCCGCCGTCCCGAAGGGCAGGTCCGTACGGTCCCGGCTGACGCCCAGGCGCCGCATGGCCGCCGTGTTCAGCCAGGCCGTGTGCACGTCGTACGAGAGCACCAGCGCCGGGACGTCCCCGGTGACCGGGTCGAGGTCGGCGGCGGCCGGCATCCGGCCGCCCGGGATCGCGGAGTAGTCGAAGGCCTCGGCCTCGATCCACTCGGCGTCCGGGTTGGCCTGCCGCCAGGCCAGGATCCGCTCGTGGATGCCGTCCAGCGTCCGCACCCCGGCGAGCTGCACGCAGGCGTCGTCGGAGCCGAGCCGGACGTGGTTGTGCGCGTCGATGAAGCCGGGCAGCACGAGCCTGCCGCCCGCGTCGATCCGCTCGGTGTCCGGTCCGGCCCAGCCGGCGGCCTCGGCGTCCGGGCCGAGCCAGACGATCCGGCCGTCGTGCACGGCCATGGCTTCGGCCTCGGGCAGAGCCGGGTCCACGGTGTGGATGCGGGCTCCGGTGAGCAGCAGGTCGGCGGGGAAGGGGCGGCGTGCCATGTGCGGGTGCTCCATTACGACGTGGGACGGGAGGCGGGAGAGGGGAACGGCGGCGGGAACGGGAGGCGGGAGAGGGAACGGAGGCGGGAAGGGGAGGCGCGGGCGGGAGACGGTGAACGGAAGGGGTCGGCGGGAGCGGCGCGGGCGGGGGCCGCGGTGCGCGGGAGACGCGGGACGCGGCCCCGCCCGGTCAGGCCACCGGGGCCGCGGAAGCGGCGGCCGGGGCGTACGCCGGGGTCCGGCGGGCCAGCGCCCAGTACGTGAGCCCGGAGACGACCGAGCCGAGGAGGGTGAGGTCGGCGCCGCCGAGGGGGGCCACCAGCGGCCCGGTCCACAGCTCGGAGTCGCAGGTCAGGGTGGCGAAGGCCATGCCGGCGAGCAGCGCGGCCATCCCGGCCGGGTGGTAGCCGGCGCGGTACCAGTAGGCGCCCGCGCTCCCGGCGTGCAGCGCGTCGGAGTCGTAGCGGCAGCGGCGCAGCAGCATGTCGGCGAGGAAGACCCCGCCCCAGGGCGCGAACACGATGATCAGGAGGGACAGGAAGGCGAGCAGGGAGGTGGTGAAGTCGGTGAGGAAGAGCGCGGCGAGCGAGCCGAGCGCGGTGACGGCGGCGCTGATCACGATGGCCCGGGCGCGGCTCCACGGGATGCCGAGGACCTGGAGGTTCAGGCTGGAGGAGTAGAGCGTGATGATCGAGTTGGTGACCGAGCCGCCGAGGACGAGGGCCAGGAACAGCGGCTGGAACCAGCCGGGCAGCAGGCTCTCGGCCCCCGCGACCGCGTCGGTCATGTCGGTCTGGGTGGCGGCGGCCACGCCCGCGACGCCGAGGGCCACGGAGGAGGCGAAGCCGCCGAGGGCGCCCATCCAGGTGATCGACTTCAGGGAGGTGGTCCGGGGCAGGTAGCGGGTGTAGTCGGCGGGCATCGGCAGGTAGGAGAACGGTCCGGCGAGCATGACCACGAAGGCCAGGCTCCAGCCGGACAGCCCGGGGGCGTCGGCGGGGGCGGCGGTGTCGGCGCCGGGCAGGACGAAGACGAGCAGCGCGCCGAAGCCGGCGGCGAGGACGTAGGCCATCCAGCGCTCGGCGAACTGCACGGTGGCGTGGCCCCACATGGCGACGGCGAAGGTGAGCGCGAGGGTGGTGCCGAGTGCGAGGGCCCGTACCAGGGGGCCGCCGCCCAGGCCGACTTCGGCGAAGAAGACTTCCAGCGCGAGCGTGCCGACCACGGTGTTGACGATGGTGTAGCCGATGCTCACCACCCAGTTGAGGACCCCGGCCGGGAAGTTGCCGCGGACCCCGAAGGCGGCGCGGGAGACGACCAGGGTGGCGGTGCCGGTGCGGATGCCGGCGAGTCCGGCGGCGCTGATGGCGAAGAACGACAGTCCGCTGAGCACGACCACGGCGGTGGCCTGCCAGAAGGAGAGCCCGAAGGCCACGGCCAGGGCCCCGTTGATGACGTAGGTGAAGGTGAGGTTGGAGCCGAACCAGAGCCAGAAGAGGTCCTTGGCGCTCCCGTGGCGTTCCGCGTCGGGAATGGGGTCGATCCCGTGGGTCTCGACCCGGAACACCTCGTCCACGTCGGCTGTCTCCTGCTGTCCCATGACGGACCCCTGACCTCGAGCGATCTTGAATGGCGTTCTAAGTTCTTGAATGGCATTCAAGATGGGGGGTGCGACGGGACCCCGTCAAGACCCTGTCCGGGATAAGGTCTGGCCAGGAAGATCCGGAGGGCGGGAGCGGTGGCGGGAGCAGCACGGCGGCGCGACGGGCAGATCGCCCAGGAGCGGATGCTGGAAGAGGCCATGGCGGCGATCGCCGAGAACGGCCTGGCGGCGCTGACCATGTCCGCGCTGGCCGAGCGGCTCGGCACCAGCGGCGGCCACATCCTGTACTACTTCGGCAGCAAGGACCGGCTCCTGCTGGAGGCCCTGCGCTGGAGCGAGGAACTGCTCACCGGGGAGCGCCGGGCCCTGCTCGGCCGCCGGGTGACGGCCGCCCGCAAGCTCGACCAGTTCCTGGAGCTCTACCTCCCCGAGGGGCCGCGCGACCCGCGCTGGACCCTGTGGATCGAGCTGTGGGCCCGTACGGCCTCCAACGAACCGCTGAAGGCTGCCCAGGAGGAGATCGACGACAGCTGGCAGCGCGACCTGGAGACGCTGCTGGCCAAGGGCGTGGACCAGGGCCGCTTCGCCCCCCTGGACATCCCGGCCCGGGCCTCGGAGCTGCTCGCCCTGCTGGACGGGCTGAGCACCCGGGTGGTGCTGGGCCAGCGCGGCGCGGACCGCGCCCGGGCCCTGGACCAGGCCCGCTCGGCGGCGGCGGCCCTGGTCCCGCCCGCGTAACGGACCGCCCCGTTCCGGCACCGCACTGCACCGCCCCGCCCCGGGCTACGGGCCGCAGACCACGATCCACGGGCACGCGGAACGGCCCGCCCGGGTCTCGGGGCCCGGGCGGGCCGTCGCGCGCGTCCTCCTCGGGGGCGGCCTCGGGGGTCAGCTCCTGCCGGCGGGAGCCCCTTCCGCGTTGCCGTAGTACGCCTGCCGCATCAGCCGGTGCATGTCGTCGATCATCGGCATCCGCGGGTTGGCGGGGGCGCACTGGTCGGCGTAGGCGTTCATGGCCTGGACCGGCAGGGCCTCGATGAAGGCGTCCTCGTCCACGCCCTCCTCGGCGAAGGAGGCGGGGATCCCGCACTTGGTACGGAGCTCCTCGACGGCCCGGGCGTACGACTCGACGCCCTCGGCCGGGGTGGCGGCCGGCAGGCCCAGCATCTTCGCGATCTCCTGGAAGCGCTCCGGGGCCCGGTAGACCTCCGCCTTCGGCCACGGCGTGGCCTTGTGCGAGACCGTGCCGTTGTGCCGGATCACGTGCGGCAGCAGGATCGCGTTGGTGCGGCCGTGGGCCACCTTGAAGGTGTTGCCCAGGGTGTGCGCCATCGCGTGCACCAGGCCGAGGAAGGCGTTCGCGAAGGCCATGCCCGCCACCGTGGAGGCGTTGTGCATCTTCTCGCGGGCCTCGGGGTCGTTCGGCCCGTCGACGACGCAGCGCTGGAGGTTCTCGAAGATCAGCTTGATCGCCTGGAGGCAGAGCCCGTCGGTGTAGTCGTTCGCGTAGGCGGAGACGTAGGCCTCGGTGGCGTGCGTCAGGGCGTCGAAGCCGGAGTCCGCGGTCACGGTGGGGGGCAGGCCCATGGGCAGGACCGGGTCGACGATGGCGACGTCCGGGGTCAGCGCGTAGTCGGCGAGCGGGTACTTCTGGGCCGCGGCCGGGTCGGAGATGACGGCGAACGGGGTGACCTCGGAGCCGGTGCCGGAGGTGGTCGGGATGGCCACCATCCGGGCCTTCTCGCCGAGCGAGGGGAACGTGTAGGCGCGCTTGCGGACGTCGAAGAACTTCTCCTTGGTGTCCCCGAACTCGACCTCCGGGCGCTCGTACATCAGCCACATGATCTTCGCGGCGTCCATCGGCGAGCCGCCGCCGAGCCCGATGATCGTGTCGGGCTCGAAGTCGCGCATCATCGCGGCTCCGGCCTGCACGGTCGACAGCTCGGGGTTGGGCTCGACGTTGTCGATGACCTGGACGGCGACGGAGCCCCGGCGGGCCTGGAGGATGTCGGTGACCTTCTGGACGAAGCCGAGGGCGACCATCGTCTTGTCGGTGACGATCGAGACGCGGCCGATGCCCTCCATCTCACCGAGGTAGCGGATGGAGTTGCGCTCGAAGTAGATCTTCGGCGGGACCTTGAACCACTGCATGTTGGTGTTGCGCCGTCCGATCCGCTTGACGTTGACCAGGTTCACCGCGGTGACGTTGTTCGACACCGAGTTGTGGCCGTACGAGCCGCAGCCGAGGGTGAGTGAGGGCAGGAAGGCGTTGTAGACGTCGCCGATGCCGCCGAAGGTGGAGGGCGAGTTGGCGATGACGCGGACCGCCTTGACCTTCCTGCCGAACTCCTCGACGAGCTCCTCGTCCTCGGCGTGGATGGCGGCGCTGTGCCCCAGGCCGTGGAACTCCACCATCTCCGCGGCCAGTTCGAGGCCGTGCTCGGTGTCGGAGGCCTTCAGGGCGGCCAGCACCGGGGAGAGCTTCTCGCGGGTGAGCGGCTCACCCTCGCCGACCTCGCCGCACTCGGCCAGCAGGAGGGAGGTGCCCTCCGGGACGGTGAACCCGGCCTGCTCGGCGATCCACTGCGGGGACTTGCCGACGACGGCGGCGTTCAGCTTGGCGCCCGCGCAGTCGGCGGCGTAGGCCGTGGTACCGAAGACGTACTGCTCCAGCTTGGTCTTCTCGGCGGCGGTCACCACGTGGGCGCCGAGCCGCCTGAACTCGGCGAGGCCCTGCTCGTAGATCTCCCGGTCCAGGATGACGGCCTGCTCGGAGGCGCAGATCATGCCGTTGTCGAAGGCCTTGGAGAGCACGATGTCGTGGATCGCCCGGGCCAGCTTGGCGCTCTTGTGGACGTATGCCGGGACGTTGCCGGCGCCGACGCCCAGGGCCGGCTTCCCGCAGGAGTAGGCGGCCTTGACCATGGCGTTGCCGCCGGTGGCCAGGATGGTGGAGACGCCCGGGTGGTTCATGAGGGCGCCGGTGGCCTCCATGGAGGGAGCGGTCACCCACTGCACGCAGTTCTCGGGGGCGCCGGCGGCGACGGCGGCGTCGCGGACGATGCGGGCGGCCTCGGCCGAGCAGTTCTGCGCGGAGGGGTGGAAGGCGAAGATGATCGGGTTGCGGGTCTTCAGGGCGATCAGCGCCTTGAAGATCGTGGTCGAGGTCGGGTTGGTGACCGGGGTCATCGCGCAGACGACGCCGACGGGTTCGGCGATCTCGGTGATGCCGTTCAGCTCGTCGCGGCTGATGACGCCCGCGGTCTTCAGCCCGCGCATCGAGTTGACGACGTGCTCGCAGGCGAAGAGGTTCTTGACGGCCTTGTCCTCGAAGAGGCCGCGGCCGGTCTCCTCGACCGCGAGCCGCGCGAGGTCACCGTGCCGGGCCAGTGCGGCCAGCGAGGCCTTCTTGACGATGTGGTCGACCTGCTCCTGGTTGAACGACTCGAACCGGTCGAGCGCCTTGAGCGCTTCCCGGACGAGTCCGTCCACCATCTCGTTGGCCTGCATGGCAGGAACTCCTTCGTTTCGACCTGGCGCGACCTGATGTCCCAATTCGACACCCGATACGGGATCCCGCCGGGCCGATAAAGCCCTTTCCCGGCAGGACGAAGGTCCGTTCACGCCTGTTCACCGGCTTGCCCTATGCCCTCTGAGCTGCGGAGATACGGAAGGCCGAAAGACCCATGCGCGCTTGTGAAAACTTTCACAAGAATTTCCCGAGATGCCTTCCCGCATTCCGGATCCGGCCCGTCCCGTCCCGATTCACGGCCCGGCCCCGATGCACGACCCCGTCTCGAACTCCCGGCCCATTCGGGCCACGACCGCCCGACCGCTCACCGTCAGCTCCGCCGCTCCGGAGAGCCGGTCCAGCGCCCGCGCGATCGCCTCGCCCTCACTCCTCCCGTCCCCGTCCCCGTCCCTGTCCCCGTCCCGCCCAGGCGCCGCCCGCCGGAACCCCTCGGCCGCCACCCTCGCGTACACCTCCGCCAGCAGCTCCGACACCGGCACCGGCCGCTCCCGCCACGGGGACTCGTGCAGCCACTCCCCGTCCAGGGCGTACAGGTCGGCCACCTCCGTCAATTCGCGGAGCCCGGCCCGCCGCCGGCCGGTGAGCAGCGCCAGCGCGGTCCGGCGTACGTCCGCCGCGTAGGGCACGCCCAGCACCCCGGGCCCGCACCGCCCCGCGGCCCCCGCGACCCCGGCCCCGCCCCCGGCCGGCCCGCGCGGCCCGCCCCCGAGCGGCGTGAGCGTGCCGAGGCCCGCCGCGGTCTCCCGTGCCGGGCCCGGCACGGTGCGCTCCAGCAGCTCCCAGGCCGCGGTGAGGCGGCGCTGCCAGTGCGCCGCCTCCGCTTCCGTCAGCCTCGGCCGGGGCGGCCGGGCGAAGCAGTCGCGCAAGGGGTCGAGGTCCTCGAAGGCCATCGGCGGCACCTGCGCCCCGGCTCCGGGCCACCTCCGTACCGGCTGCCAGCGCGGATCCCCCTCGGAGGGCCCGAAGTGCCGCTCGGTACGGCCCTCCCGTACGCGGAACCCGGTGTCGGTGGCCCTGATCTCGGCCCGGCCCGCGCCGCCCCGCGCCCCCGCCGACCCGTCCGTGCGCAGCAGCCCGAGCGTGGGCAGGTACAGCTCCCTGCCCCGGAGCGGCACGGCCGCGGCCCCTTCCAGCCGCCCGCGCGCCCGCACCAGGGCCGCCGCCGCCAGCGCGGACAGCCGCCGAGCGGGCGCCTCGCCGGGCGGCCGGCCCCGGTGCACGGCGTCCAGGGCGGACAGCAGCCAGGTGCGGGTGTACGGGTGGTCCAGTACGGCGTCCAGGGCCTCCGGCGCCGCGGCCTCCACCGCCATGAGGAGCTCCCAGGAGCGCTGCCAGTCCCCGCCCGCCGCCACGGCCGGCTCCGCGTGCAGCCGTGCCAGCAGCACCCGGGTGAGCTCGTGCTGGGAGTCGCGGAGCACGGCGGGGTCGGCGGCCTCGGGGGCGACGGCGGTCCGGGCGGTGCGCGCCCCGACCCCGTCGACCAGTTCCCGCAGGTCGGTGCAGTAGACGGAGGGGTTGTCGAAGCCGTTCGCGGCCCGGTAGCGGTGCGCGTAGAGGCCGCCGCCGCAGGAGAGCACCACGGGACACCGGCGGCACGCGGCGCTGACCCCCGCGAGGCCCGCCTGGCGGGCCCGGATGCCGGGGTGGGCCGCCACCTCGTCGAAGGCGTGGGTGAAGACGTCGAACCCGGTGGCGGCCGCGCCCTCGTGAGCGGTCTTCAGCGAGTCGGCCTGCTCCAGGGTGCCGTCGGTCTCGACGACGACCAGGTCGGTGGGCGCCAGGCCGAGGGACTCGGTCAGGCTCGGCCCGCCCCGCAAGGTGCTCAGCAGGGAGTCGAACATCCGGACCGGCATCGGCCGCCCCGTCTCCTCCCACCGGTCGAAGGCCCGCAGCAGCCACCGCGCGTAGGCGTCGGGGCGGCCGTCCGGCCGTGCCGGGGGCGCCTCCCAGGTGGCGTGCGGCAACAGGAAGTCGATGCGCGGCGGTTCGAGCGCACAGAGCGCGTCGAACACCGCGCGGGGGTCGTTCTGCACGTCCACCGTGCAGAGCAGGCCCTGGTAGAGGTGCCGGTAGCGGTCCTGCCCCAGCAGTGCGAGCGCCCGCAGGACCAGGGGGTGGCTGGTGCGGCCGTTCGCGAAGCGGCGGTGCCGGTCGTTGGCCGCCCGGTCCCCGTCGAGGGACACCCCGACCTTGACCCCGTACGCGTCGAACAGGTCGAGGAAGGCGGGGCTCAGCCGCAGCCCGTTGGTGTGGATGCGCAGATCGGGTTCCGCCACCCCGTCGAGCGCCCGGGTCAGCACCTCGCACAGCATCCGCAGCCGGGCCGGTCCGGCGAGCAACGGCTCGCCGCCGAGCATGATGACGGTCACCGAGGGCAGGCGATGGGCGGCCGCGTGCTCGGCCAGCCGCCGCGCGAACCCCTCGGCCACCGCCCGGGAGACCACGGCGGGCCGCCGCCGCCAGCTCTGGTCCGCGTGTTCGTAGATGTAGCAGTGGTCGCACGCGAGATCACACCTGCTGTGCACCTTGACCACGAACTCCCGGAACGGCACGAGCGGTCCGGCACCGGCCCCGGCGCCGGGCTCCCGCGCGGCCGGTGTGCCCGTGCTCAGAGCGCGGAGTTGAAGCTGACCGTCCGCGGTCCGCCGGCATCGGCCGCCCTGGGCAGCACCCGGGCGATGCGCGGGTCGGCGTCCGTCCCGCGGGCGGCGAGCGAGGCCAGGCTGGTCCGGCTGCCGTGCTCCGGCCGAGCCGGTGCGGCGGCGGGCTGCTGCTTCTGGGTGGTCGTCACGGTTCCCCCCTCAGGGTCGTGGCTGTGTTTCCATCAGGAGAGCTGTCGTCATGAGACTAGAGACATCTGTAGGCAGCCGGAAGACCGCGGAGGCGCCGTGCGGGTCGAGGTGAAGGCGGGAGACGGCCGCTTGCTGGTGGCCGAGGTCTGGGGAGCGCCGCACGGGCTTCCCGTACTGCTGCACCACGGGACCCCCGGGAGCAGGCTGGGGACCGCGCTGCGCGACATCACGGAGCACTACCCGGACATCCGCTTCTTCGCGTACGACCGGCCCGGCTACGGGGACTCCGAGAGGTGTCCGGGGCGGACGGTGGCCGATGCCGCCCACGACTCCGCGGCCGTCGCGGACGCCCTGGGCGTGGAGACCTTCGCCGTCGTCGGCCGCTCCGGTGGCGGACCTCACGCCCTCGCGTGCGCGGCGCTGCTCCCGGAGCGGGTGACGGGGACGGCCGCGCTGGTCAGCCTGGCGCCGTGGGACGGGGCGGGGCTCGACTGGTTCGCCGGAATGACCCCCCACAACGCGGAGCACTACGCCCTCGCGGTCCGTGACCCCGAGGCCCTGGAGCGGCGGCTCACGCCCCGCGCGGCGGCGATCTGCCGCGATCCGGGCCGGCTGCTCGAGGAGCTGCGGGCGGACCTCGCCGAAGCCGATCTGCCGGTCCTCTCGGACCACCTGGTGCATCAGGTGATCCTGGACAACTACCGTGAGGCGCTGCGCACTTCCGTGTACGGGTGGTTGGACGACAGCCTGGCGTTCTGCCGTCCCTGGGGCTTCGACCCGGGTTCGATCCCCGGCCGGGTCCTGCTCTGGCGCGGTTCGGAGGACGCCTTCTCCCCGCTGGGCCACTTCCGCTGGCTGGCCGGGCACATCGAGCACAGCACCGCCGTGATCAAGCCCGGTGCGGGTCACTTCGCGGCTCAGTACGCGCAGCCGGAGGCCCTGGACTGGTTGTTGTGACCGACGGCTGCTCCTCGACGGGGGCGTTCCACTCCTTGCGGGCGCCTTCGAGGCACTCGATGATCCGCTCGTGCGTGTCCCCGACGCTGTCCACCACGCGTATGCGCATGTAGAAGGCCTGCACCTCGGCGATGAACCGCCGCGAGAACACGCCCACCCCGACGGTCTCGTAGGTACCGGTCGCCACCAGCGGGTATCCGGCGCCGAAGGAGGTGATCCGGAAGTCGACGGCCCCCCGCAGGCCCTGCTCGGCCAGCCGCTCACCCACGGCGGCCGGGCCCGTCCACACCACGTCGGCGTCGTCCGGGTCCCCCACCGGGTCCCCGGCCATCACGAGGTGGTAGTCCACGTGGTCCAGCACCACGTTGTGCTGTCCGCCGTTGAGGATGCCCACGTTCCAGGACTTCGCGGGGCCGGGCAGCAGCCCGGGCATGAACTCGGACCGCCACCCCAGCGCGGGCCGGACCGTACGCGCGTACTGGGCCCTTGCCAGCACCGCGCCGGCCGCGACGGCCAGCAGGCTCGCCAGGGGCTCGGCACTGATCAGCTCGAGGCGCCACGGCCAGTCGGCGCGCGCCGCCTCGGATACGTTGCCGCGTACGACCTCCCAGACGAGGACCGCGGCCAGCACGCACAGCAGCACCAGGGGTGCCGTGAACAGCCAGCGGTTGCGGCGGATGCGCCGCTGGCTGTCGGGAAAGGGGCGTACCCGCCCGGATGGTGCACTGCTCATGCCCGTGTCTCCCCCCAAGACGAACCCCCGCCCGGTGGTCCGGGCGGGGGCTCGCAGTCGTGACTCAAGCCGGGCGGGGCTCCTACCCGCCCGCAAGGTCAGTACACGCTGACCCCGTAGGCGTTGAGGGCCTCGACCACGGGCTGGAAGAAGGTGGTTCCGCCCGAGGAGCAGTTGCCGCTGCCGCCGGAGGTGAGGCCGACCGCTCGGGTGCCCGAGTAGAGCGGGCCGCCGCTGTCGCCGGGCTCGGCGCAGACGTTGGTCCTGATCATGCCGTAGACGACGTCGCCGTTGCCGTAGTTGACGGTGGCGTTGAGGCCGGTCACCCGGCCGCTGTGGGTGCCGGTGGTGGAGCCGCGCCGGGTCACGGACATGTTGACCGTGGCGTTGACGGCGCTGGTGATGTCCTGGCCGCCTACGGTGCCCGGCGGGACCGGCGAGTTGCTGGCGTACTTGATCAGGCCGTAGTCGTTGGTCGGGAAGCTGGATCCGGTGGTGCTGCCGAGCACGGTGGTGCGGGCGGAGTTGGTCCACCAGGTGCCGGCGCCATCGGTGCAGTGCCCGGCGGTCAGCGCGTAGTAGTTGCTGCCGCTGCGCACGTTGAAGCCGAGGGAACAGCGCCAGCTCGACGCGTAGATCGCGTCGCCGCCGGAGGCCAGTTTGGTCAGCTTGCCGGGGGTGCGCTCGATGCGCAGGGCCCCGGCGTCGGCTCCGGCCTCGCGCTTGATTCTCGCGAGGGCGGCGGCGGAGACGGTGGAGTCGGCGGTGACCACGAGGGTCCCGGTGGCGGGGTCGGTGTGCCAGGCGGTGCCCGCGACGTCGGCGCGCAGGACGGACGCGCCGGCCGAGGCCAGTCGCGCGGCGCTGAATCCGTCGTCCTGTGGGTCCGCGTTCGCCACGGTGGGGGCGGCGAGTGCTGCGACGGCGGCCAGGCCGGTGGCCGCCGCGAGCAGCCTGGTACGGGTGATGCTCTTGATCCTCACTTCTCGTCCTCCGAGAGGGTCGGGGGCTCGGCGGTTGTGGGGGTGCCGGAGCCCGTGAGGCGCAGTCAGGGCACGGGAAGCACACGCTTTTGTGCCGTGCCCCTGACAAGCACTGTCGGGAGTGTGGTGTCGTCGGTTACCGGTCGGCAAGGGCGCCTTTCAGCCGCCGCTCCCCCGCCGCCACTTCGAAGGGCAGCGTGTTGCCGGGCGGCGGAAAGGGGCAGATGAAGTGGTCGGCGAAGGCACAGGGAGGCAGGAGGGCCCGGTTGAAGTCCACCGTGATCGAGCCGTCTTCGGCGGGGGTGCCGGGTTTGAGGAAACGGAAGCGATAGCTGGAGCGTCCGCCGGTGGCGTCGCCGAAGACGGCCCAGAGGCTGCCGTCCTCCTCGTCGACGGCCACCTGGAGGGTGTGCTCGACGCCTTCGAAGGGGAAGCGCAGCTCCCCGCCGAGGCCGAGCCCGCGCGCCCGCCCGTCGGCGTTCTCCACCTGGACCGTCCGGTCCTCGCCGTACGGGCGGAACCGCCCGGGCAGGCTGAAGGCCGGATCGTACGGGGAGGCCGCCAGGCCGGCGAAGGCCCGGCGGGTTTCGGAGTCCGGGTCGAAGACGCGGACCGCCCACTGCCCTTCCCGCCGGATCACCACGAGCCGCCGCTCCCCGGCGCGGAGCCGGGAACGCGCGGGCGGGGCCTCGTCGGCGGAGAGCTCCGCCTCACCGGCGAAGGGCTCGCCGTCGAGGTGAACGGAGTCCTCCGCGGCGGCGGCCAGCACCACCGAGGCGTCGGTGGCGCGCCAGTTTCCCGGAACGGCCGGAATTCGACCTTCCGGGTAGTCGGCGAGCCAGTAAGTGCCCGTCAGTGCGAGCGGACCGTACGGGGCGGACACGGACGCCACCCGTCGCTCGTGCCATTTCCGCCAGTCCGCGGGCGGATCGTCTGCGTCATCGCTCATGCCGCTCAACCCTTCCACGCAGGTCCGGCCGGGAACCATGGGGTACCCCGTCCGGACGTGCGCGACCTGAGAGGGCGTCAGCCCGCGCCCGGCTCAGCAGCCGTCGCAGGGACAGCAGCAGCAGTCGCCGCAGCCGCAGTCACAGTTGCAGTTGCCGCAGTCGCAGTTGTCGCACCAGGGCTGCTTCTTCTCCCGGGACCACGGCCCCTCGTGCTCGGTGCAGCAGAGCTGGCAGGTGCAGAACAGGCCGAGGGCCACCGCGCACCCGGCGAGCAGCCCGCGCCGCGGCTTCTGCGGGGGCCGGCCGCCGCCTCCACCGCCGCCGCCGGGTCCCATGGGCGGCGGGGGCATCCCCGGCCCGCCCGGCGCGTAGGGGGCATCCGGTGCGTAGGGGTTGCCGCCGTAGGGGTTCCCGTTCCCGTACGGGGTGCTCGCGTGCGGGCTGCTCGCGTACGGTCCGGCCCCCTGCGGCCCGGCCCCGTACGGTCCCGCCCCGTACGGCCCGCCGCCCTGCCCCGCGGAGGCGGTCGGCGCGTGCCCGCAGCTGCTGGTCCCGAAGGCGCGGTCCACCGAGGTGCGCAGCTCGTGCACCAGCAGCCGGTGGGCGAGCCCGGCGTCCGCGAACTCCACCTCGCGCAGCGCGAGCCTGATGCCCTGCAGGGCGTCGTCGCACAGCCGCCGGGCCTCGGTCCGCGAGGTGCCGGTGGCGGTCAGCGGGTTCCAGGCGCCGGCCGCGGCGTCCGCCGCCTGGTCCTCCACGGCGTCCAGCAGGTGCGCGAGGCGCCCGAAGTACCGGCCGGCCTCGGCGAGTGCCGGGGCGTTGCCTGGCCGTCCGGCCAGCTGCGCGGTATGCGCGAAGGCGGCGGCCGTCGCGGTCTCGGTCGGCTCGGTCACCACGAGGACCGGGGTGCCGACTCCGGCCAGCGTCTCGATCCCGGCCTGCCGGTCCACGGCGTCGACGAGCACCGCCGTGTCGAAGCCGAGCGAGGCGCCGGTGCGGGCGCCGGCCCGGTCCCAGCCGCGGGCCACCTTGCGGGCGGCCGCGGCTATGGGGGCCCGGGCCAACAGCCCGTCCCGGTCCGCGACGTGGTCCCGCACCTTCGCGGAGGCCAGGACGAGCGAGACGGCGGCGGCGAGCCGCGCGCCCTCGCCGTTGGCCACCGGGGCGGTGCGCATGCCGCGCAGCGGACAGGGCCCCGCGGTGCGCCGGGCGCCGGGAGCGGGACCGGACTGAGCCTCCGTCAGAACGGAGACGAGCAGCCCGTCGTAGTTGGTGACGATCCTGGCGAACTGGCCGTGGTCCCCGCGAAGTGCCAGGCAGAGCCCGCACAGATGGGCCATCCACTCCGCCTTGAACCGCTCGCCCAGCCTGTGCGTGCAAGGTCTGACGATGCCGAACAACTGCTTCCCCCGTGTGTCGTACGCGTGCCTGCCGGGCATGGTATCGACCCGCGTCCTTCACCCGTACGTCCCCACCGGCCACCCGTCCGGCGGCACCGGTCGTATTTTCACTCAGTCAGCAGTGGTAGCTGCCAGGAACCTTGACCGTGCAACGGATGTTCTGCACCAGTACCGTCACGAAACCCCTGCGCGGCGGCTATCCACTTGGCGCGTTGTCAGCATCATGGACGACCATAGGGGCAGCGGAGAGAAGACAGACTGACCACGGTGAAAGGAGGCGTCCATGGGTTCGGTGCGCAAGGCGAGTGCCTGGCTGGGTCTCGTGGAGGACAGCGACGACGAGCGTTACTACGACGACGACTACGCGGAGGCGGCCCAGGGTTCGGTGGCCGGTCCCGGGGAGCAGTGGGTCACCGACCCCCGCGTCAGAGTGGCCTCCGAGTCCGCCGTCGAGCAGGGCCGCCGCATCGCGACGGTCACCCCCGACGGGTTCCGTGACGCGCGGGGCATCGGCGAGCTGTTCCGCGAGGGCGTCCCGGTGATCGTCAACCTGTCGTCGATGGACCCGGGCGACGCGAAGCGCGTGGTCGACTTCGCGGCCGGCCTGACCTTCGGCCTGCGCGGCTCGATCGAGCGGGTGGCGACCAGGGTCTTCCTGCTGACCCCGGCCGACACCCAGATCGTGAGCGGCGAGCCCGGCGGCCGCTCACGCGACTTCTTCAACCAGAGCTAGGCATGGCCCTCACCGGAAGGCGTCGAGCCCGGTGAGCGCCTTGCCCAGCACCAGTTGGTGCATCTCGACGGTGCCCTCGTAGGTGAGGACCGATTCGAGGTTGGTGGCGTGCCGCATGACGGGGTATTCGAGCGAGATCCCGTTGGCACCGAGGATGGTCCGCGCGGTGCGACAGATCTCGATGGCCTCGCGGACGTTGTTGAGCTTGCCGAAGCTGATCTGCTCCGGCCGCAGGGTGCCCGCGTCCATCCGCCGGCCCAGGTGGTGGGCGAGCAGGATGCCCTTGTGGAGTTCGAGGGCCATGTCCGCGAGTTTGGCCTGGGTGAGCTGGAAGCCGCCGATCGGCTTCCCGAACTGCTCACGGGTCTTCGCGTAGTCGAGCGCCGCCTCGAAGCTGGCGCGTGCCGCGCCCATCGAACCCCAGACGATCCCGTACCGCGCGTGGCTGAGGCAGCCGAGCGGCCCCTTGAGACCGGTGACTCCCGGCAGGACCGCGTCCGCGGGCAGCCGCACCTCGTCCATGATCAGCTCACTGGTCACCGAGGCGCGCAGCGACCACTTGTGCCTGATCTCGGGAGCGGAGAACCCCGGCGTGTCGGTCGGGACGGCGAAGCCCCTGATCCCCTCGTCGGTCTGCGCCCACACCACGGCGACCGCGGCGACGGACCCGTTGGTGATCCACATCTTCCGGCCGCTCAGCACCCAGTCGCCGCCGTCGCGCTTGGCGTGGGTCCGCATCGCGGCGGGGTCCGATCCCACGTCGGGCTCGGTCAGCCCGAAGCAGCCGATCAGCTCTCCGGCCGCCATCCCGGGCAGCCAGCGCTGCTTCTGCTCCTCGGAGCCGTACTTCCAGATCGCGTACATGGCGAGCGAGCCCTGTACGGAGACCAGCGAGCGGATGCCGGAGTCGGCCGCCTCCAGCTCCAGGCAGGCCAGCCCGTACTGCACGGCGCTGGCGCCCGCGCACCCGTACCCCTCCAGGGACATGCCGAGCGCGCCGATCGATCCGAGCTCCCGGGCCAGCTCGCGGATCCCGGGGAGCTCGCCGCTCTCGTACCAGCCGGCGATGTGGGGCAGCACCCGGTCGGCGGCCCAGTCGCGGACGGTGTCGCGGACGGCGAGGTCCTCGGGCCCGAGGAGCTCGTCGATCCCGAGCGGATCAAGGGGCAGGAACGCGGACACGGGGCCTCCCGGCGGCCTGGGTACAGAACCTAGCAGCGCAAGTTTTACGCTGCGCCGAAGCTAGACGCCCAACTCCCCCACCGTCCAGCCCCGACTTCCTGCCCGCGTACCCGGCGGCTCAGCCCGTACGCCCCGACACCCGCCCGACGGCCGCATCCGGCTCCGCCGCGGGAGCCGGAACCTTGGCGGCGGCCCGAGGCCCCGGCGCCGCCGGCTCCGCACAGGCCTGCGCCGGCAACCGCACCCCGTCGCCCTCGCCGGCCTCGGCCCCGCAGTCCATCGCCCTCGGCAGCTTCAGCGCCATCACCGCCCCCGCGACCAACAGCCCCGCGCTGACCAGCAGCGTCACGTGCAGCCCGTGCACGAACGAGTTCCGCGCCGCGGCGTGCAGGGCCTCCCCCGCCGGCCCGCCGAGCTGCGCGGCGATCTGGTAGGCCTCGCCCAGCGAGTGCGCGGCGCCCGCCGAGTCCTCGGCCGACACCCCCGGCACCCCCGCCAGCCCCGGCGCGTACGCGGCGTTCATCACGCTGCCCAGCAGCGCGATGCCCATGCCCGCGCCCAGCTGGTACGAGGTCTCGCCGATGGAGGCCGCGCCGCCCGCGGTGGCCGCCGGAGCCTCGTTCAGCATCGACTCGTACGCGGCGAACAGCGTGGTCTGGAGCCCGAAGCCGAGCAGGATGAAGCCGACCGTCAGCAGTACGGGACGGTCGTCGTGGCCCATGAACGTGAGCACGACGACGGCGAAGGCGGTGAGCAGGAAGCCGAGCGAGACCATGGTGCGCGGCCCGACCCTGGCCAGGGTGTAGGAGCCCGTGGCCCCGGCCGCCATCGCGGCGAAGGTCAGCGGCAGCAGCCGCAGGCCGGTCTCCAGCGGGCTGAGGTGCAGCACCAGCTGGAGGTACTGGACGGCGATCAGCTCCAGGCCGACCAGGGCCAGCATGGCGAGCACGATGCAGCCGACCGAGGTCGAGAAGGCGGCGCGGGAGAACATCCGGATGTCGATCAGCGGATGCCGCCGGCGCTTCTGCCGCCGTACGAAGAGGACCAGCAGCGCCACGCCGAGCAGCAGCGGCACCAGCGCCTCGGGGTCGAGGAGGTCCCGCTCGGCGCCCAGCCGCTTGACCCCGAGCACCGAGCCGAGCACACCGGCGGCGGCCATCAGCGCGCCGGTGACGTCCCACGGCCCGTCGCAGGAGCCCTTCGACTCGGGGAGCAGCCAGCGCCCCAGCGGAAGGATCAGCGCCATCAGCGGGATGTTGATGAGGAAGACGGAGCCCCACCAGAAGTGCTGGACGAGGAAGCCGCCGAGTACGGGCCCGCTGGCGGCGCCGATCGCGGCGACGGCGGTCCAGATGCCGATGGCCAGCGCCCGTTCGCGCCGGTCGGGGAAGACCTGGCGCAGGATCGACAGCGTGGCGGGCATGATCATCGCCCCGCCGATGCCGAGCAGCGCGCGGGCGGCGATGAGGACCTGGGCGTTGTCGGCGAGGGCCGCCACGGCCGAGGCCGCGCCGAAGAGCCCGTAGCCGAGGAGGAGTATGCGGCGGCGGCCGACGCGGTCGCCGAGGGTGCCGAAGAGGATCAGCAGCGCGGCGCAGACCAGCGGGTAGGCGTCGACGATCCACAGGAGCTCGATGGATCCGGGACGGAGGTCCTCGGTGAGGGAGGGGACGGCGACGTGCAGGATCGTCGCGTCGAGCGCGACGAGGACCAGGCTGACGCAGAGCACCGCCAGGACGACCCAGCGATTGCCCCCGCCGGAGGCCGCGCGGAGCCGCTGCCAGGGGGCAGTGGTCCGGACTCCGGCCGCGTTCGTCCCCGACATGCATGTACCTCCCAGGTGATCCCTCGCGCTCGGCGGACCAGCGTCTTGCGGAGCCACGGGGGGTGGTGCGCTGTGCGGCGTCCAACGGGGTCCGGCATCGACACGCGAGTGAACGGTCAGCGTACGCGAGTTCGCCTGTCCGACACGTGGTCAAGCTCTCATCCCGGCGGAGGCCGCGCTGTGGTGTGCGCCACTTTTCCCGCCCTCCCCCCTCCCCCGCGTACACGCGCGCTCACGGCCCGTGGTTCTCGGCCGGGGCCCGGGTGCGCGCCACCGATAATCATGCCCGTGAAAGATCTTGGATTGCACCGGTACGCGCCCGCGCTCGCCCTCGCCGGGCCGGCGCTCGCCGTGTTCGCGGCGGTCCGGCTGCTCGGCCTGGCCGTGCTCGGGGCGTGGGGCGCGGCGGTCGGCAGCAGCCCGCACACGCTGCTGTCGGCGCGCTGGGACTCGCTCTGGTACGCCGGGATCGCCGCGGAGGGGTACGGGTACGAGGTGGTCCTCCCGAACGGGGACGTGCACGCGAACCTGGCGTTCTTCCCGCTGCTGCCGTGGCTGGAGCGGCTGGTGTCGGCGGCGACCGGGCTCCCGTACGGCTCGGCGGGCCTGCTGGTCTCCGCGCTGGCGGGGCTGGCCGCGGCCTGGGGGATCTTCGCGGTGGCGGACCTGCTGCACGGCCGCCGGGCCGGGGTGCTCGCCGTCGCCGTCTGGGCCGCGCTGCCCGTCGGGATCGTGCAGTCCATGGCCTACAGCGAGTCGCTGTTCACGGCGCTGGCCGCCTGGGCGCTGTACGGGGCGCTGCGCGGCCGGTGGCTGACGGCCGGCCTGCTCGCGGCCGGGGCGGGGCTGACCCGCCCGGTCGGCGCCGCGGTGGTCGCGGCGGTGTGGGTGGCCGCCGTGCTCGCCTGGCGCGGCGGCGCGCGGTCGTGGCGGATGGCGGCCGGTGCGCTGCTGGCTCCGCTGGGGGCCGGGGCGTACGTGCTGTGGGTCGGCGCACGCACCGGCGGGGGGCTGCTCGGGTACCTGGACGTGCAGGCCGGCTGGGGCAACGGCTTCGACGGCGGCTGGGCCTTCGCCCGGTTCATCGGGGCGAGGCTCGCCTCGTCCGCCTTCGCGGCGGGGGTCGGGCTGATCGCCGGGGTCGTGCTGGTGCTCTGGCTGTACGCGCGGTGCGTGCGCCTGCGCCAGCCGGCCCCGCTGCTCGTGTACGGCGGGATCGTGGTGGCGCTGGCGCTGTGCGCGTCCGGGTACTTCGGCTCCAAGCCCCGGCTCCTGCTGCCGGCCTTCCCGCTGGTGCTGCCGGTGGCGGTGGCGCTGGCCCGGTGGCGGACCCGTCGGGCGGCCGTGGTGCTGGGTGCGGCGGCCCTGCTCTCGGCGGTCTACGGGGCGTTCTGGCTGAACGGCTCGGGCCCGCCGTAACGGAATGGATCATTCCGATCCATTGTTCGGCAAAGGACGACGAGTTGCGGCAATAAAGCCCGGTTAAGTATGCGAAACAATTCCCGGAGCAGTGGATCAAGAAGGCTCCAACCATTGCCGAAATGCTGGGAATTAAGTACCGCGTGAGACCAACTCCACATCACATGGTCATCACAAAGCCCGCGATTCGCACGGGCCGACCATCGGCGCGCGGTAACGTCGATTGAGTGCGTACCGATCAAATCCTGACCCGTCTGGAGCGGGTGTTCGCCCGCCTGGACCGGGAACCAGAGCGACCGGCTCATCTGCAAACCCCGCAGATGAGCCGGCACCGCGTCGTGCTCTTCGGATCGACCCTCGCCTTCTATCTCGCGATCGTGGTGGCCGTACTCACCACCTCCTGGCTCGTCCGGCTGGACTGGCAGATCATGTTCTTCCGGCCCTACGAGCAGTGGCCGCAGCTGCACGCCTTCCTCGACTACCTCGTCGTGCTCGGCCAGCGCGGCCCCACCGCCGTCATGGTCGCCGCCTGGCTCGGCTGGCGCTCCTGGCGCCAGCACACCCTCCGCCCGCTGATCACGCTGGGCGTGGCGCTGCTCCTGCTCAACGTCACCGTCGGGTCCGTCAAGCTCGGCCTCGGCCGGCTCGGCCCGCACTACGCCACCGAGATCGGTTCGGCCGAACTCTTCGCGGGCGGCGATATATTTCCTTCCGGCCACACCGCCAACGCCGTCGTGACCTGGGGAATCCTCGCCTACCTGGCGTCCACCGTGGTCACCCGGCGGGTGCTGTCCGTGGTGTCCGCGGTCGTCTCGCTGAGCGTCGGCGCCACCACCGTCTACCTCGGCACGCACTGGGTCAGCGACGTTCTGCTCGGCTGGTCCGCGGGACTGCTGATCCTGCTCGCGCTGCCCTGGTTCGAGCCGCTCATCGCCCGGACCGAGGCCTACGTCTTCGATCTGCGCGAGCTGCTGCGCCGCCGCGCGGAGACCGGGCGGATGCCCGCGCCGGTCGTGTCCGCGCTCACCCCGCTGCTCTCCGCGGGCGGCAAGTGGCGGCTCGAGCCCGCCGCGACGGAGGCCGCCGCGGAGCCCGCTCCCACGGCCCCCGCGCCCGCCCACACCCCGGCACCCCGGCCCGCGCCCCTGCTCACCGGCCGGCCGCACCTGATCCGCTCCGAGCGGACCCCGGTCACCCCGGCCGGAAGCCGCCGGCCGGCCCACGGCGAGCGGGCGGCCGCCCGCAGCGCCGCGGCCCGCCCGGTCGCCGGCGGCTGAACCACACCGCGCGGGACGGTACGCACCACCTCATCCGCGCAGCGAAGGCGGGCCGGGTCACAGGGTGGCCTTCTCCCGGTACGGGGTGGGCTCGGGGATCAGCACGTCGCGGACGGCGGCGACGTCCGCGCTCCCCGCCACGGGCAGCCCGCGCAGG
>NZ_JBEZLV010000025.1:0-112788 GCF_040652335.1 Streptomyces sp. NPDC048270 | reverse complement strand
TAGCCGTTGATCGCGGGCGAGGGGCCGATGAAGCCGATGTCGAGCGAGCCGCCGTTGAGGGCCTCGATCTCGGACGGACCGGCGTTGAAGGCCTGGGTCTTGACGGCCGTGCTGCCCAGTTCCTTCTGGATCAGGCCTTCCTGGAGACCGACCAGGGCGGTGGCGTGCGTCAGGTTCGGGAAGTACCCGATGCGCACCTCGGATGCCGAGAGCTTCTTGTCGCCGGTGGCCGCGACCTTGGCCTTGTCGTCTTCCTTCTTCGCCTCGGATCCGTAGCCGCAGGCGGTGAGCAGCAGGGGGAGGGCGGCGACGACGGCGATGGTGCGCAGGGTGGTGAGCGGTCTGGCGGCAGACACGGAGGTGTCCTTTCACGGGATGGTGTGCAGAGAGGTACGGGGAGGGGCGGGGCCGTCGGTGCGCACGGCACCCGCTCCCGGCCGTCGACGGCGGGGTCGCGGTCGGCAGTGGAGTGGTGGCAGGGGCTTGGCCCGGCCCGGCCAGGGCGTGGACGTCGAGCCCGCATCCGCGCTCGGAGGCGGGGCGGTCGGCCGAGGAGGGCCGCCGGCCGGAGCGAGCGGGGCGGTACGCGCCCGGTGGTGCTCGGCGGGGGGAGCCGGCCCTGCGGAGGTGTCAGGCAGGCTGACAGATGGCGCTGGACGTACGGACCAGGTCGATGTGCCGGCGGGAGGTCAGGGGCAGCATCCGGCCTGTGTGGTGCAGTGTGCGCACGGTCCCGCCCCTCCCCGGATTCCTAGTTTTCCTACCTGGTTGGTAGGCATATTGGCAGAGGCTGAGACTCGCCCCAAGAGGCTTTCCATATAGTGGACGCGATCATCTCGAAATATGAGAAGTCGCAGGTGGAGCAGGGGTCAGGGGTTGGTCCAGGCGCCGGGGGTTTCGGCCAGCGCGGATACGCCGTCGGGCAGGTCGGATGCTGCGACGTCGGCGAGGGACACCCCGTCGAGGATCTCGCGCACATTGGCCCGCAGTGCGATCCACAGGGGGAGCAGCGACTCGGCGGGGCCGGTGTAGGACAGGTCCGGCGGGCGGACCCCGCGCACCGAGACGAGCGGTCCGTCCACGACGCGGATGACGTCCGCGATGCTGATGGACCGGGCCGGCTTGGCCAGCCGGTAGCCGCCGTTGCCGCCGCGCTGGCTGAGGACGAGACCGCCCCGGCGCATGTCGTTGAGGATGCCCTCGAGGAACTTGTGCGGAATGTCCTGCGCGTCGGCGATGGCTTCGGCCTTCACCGGCCCGTCGTCCTGAGACGCGGCAAGCTGCAGCGCGGCACGTACCGCATAGTCCGCCCTGGCTGAGATCCGCATACGGCCATTATCCCGTACGGCTCCGTCCGGCGTCCGCCGCGGGGTGCCCGGTGTGCCGCCGGACAGGTGGCCCTGTCCGGCGGCCGAAGGGCCCGGATCGCGAGGGAGCACGCGTCCCGTGCGGCGCCCCGGGCTCCCGCGTCAGTGGAAGGCCGCCGCCACCGCGCGGTGGGAGCCGTTGAGGTAGTGCTCGCCGATGGAGCGCAGGCGGTGCGCGGCGGGGCGGTGGGCCGTCAGTACGCGGGCGTTGCGCCAGAACCGGTCCAGGCCGGGGGCGTCGGCGAGTTCCAGCACCCGGGCGGTGATGTGCAAGGCGGCCTTCGAGGTCACCGTCTCGGCCGTGGCCACCAGGGCGGCGACGCCCGCGGGCTCCTCGGGATCGAGGTGCGCACCCGTGGCGAGGGCCTGCGCCATCACCTCAGTCGCCCGGTCGACCACGGCGGTGGCCGTCTGCGCGGCGGAGGCGAGTTCCCCGTACGTCAGCAGCAGGTCCGGGTCCCCGCCGGGCGCCCGGTGGGCGCGGCCGCCCCTGCTGAGGTCGCGCGCTTCGGTGAGGGCGCTCTCTGCGATGCCGAGACCGACGTGGCACAGGGCGAGCCGGAGCGCCGGCTCGGCGAGCGCGGTGAAGGGGGCGGTCGCCTCCTCGTCGTGCGGCCGGCGGCCCAGCAGCTGCTCGGGCGCGACCGCCACCCGGTCGAAGACGACCTCGCCCGCGCCGGCGACGCGCTGCCCGAGGCGGTCGAGGGCGGGCTCGATGGCCACGCCCCGCGCGCCGGGCGGGATCCGTACGACCAGGACGTCACCGGTCGCGGCGCACACGGCGTCGACCGCGATCTGGTCGGCCACGGCCGCCGCCGTGTCCACGGACCGGCACCCGTCCAGTACGTAGCCGGTGCTGCGGCGCCTCAGGATGAGGTCGGACCCCTCGGTTTCGTCGTGGGGTGCGGGAGCGCGGACCGCGCCGGTCCACAGCCACTGCTCGCGCACCGACTGCTCTTCGAGGGCGGTCGCCTGGTGGTGCGTCGCGTAGAAGCGTCCGCTCCACGCGTGGACGTAGTGGCGGGCGAGCACGTCGCCGACGGAGCTGTCCGCGGCGGCGACCTCCCGTATGACGGCGCATCCGGTCCGCCAGTCGGTCCCGCGGTCCACCCCGGGCGGGGTGAGGGCGGCCAGCAGGCCGGCCTCGCGCAACCGGGCCGTCTCGTCGGTGGGCGGCCTGCCGGCCTGGTCGCGGGCGATGGCGTCCGCGGCGAGGTCCTCCGCCACGTCGCGCGCCGTACGCAGGAGCGCGCGGCGGCGCACTTCGGCGGACCGCGGGGCGGTCGCGGTCGGTGTCGTCGGCACGGGCGTCACCGACAGGTCCGGGTGCCGCCGCGCGGCGGGCGGGCTGGGCGGACGGCGCTGCCAGGAGGGTGGGCGGTGGTCATGTCGGCTACTCCGGAACGTTGTTGGAGGGCGTCGGCCGGTTGCTGGGAGCGCGCGAGCGGTGGGAGGAGGGGAGGCGGAGCGGGCGCCGGCCGGGGCCGGGGGCGGACCGGTGCGGCGCCGCGCCCTGGTCCCGGTGGGCCGCTCGGGTGCTCGGGGGAGCGGCTCTGCGGGGACGGTTCGCGGCGGTGTCCGTTGCGGAGCCCTGCCGGGGGGAGAGGTTGCCGGTCGTGTCCGCGGACGCGACCACTCGCCGGGCGCCAGGCCCGGCGCGCGCCTAGGGCATCAGCGGTGCGGCAGACCGCAGTTCACGGGATCCCCACCTTTCCCATCGGATTGATAGGGATACTCGCCCCAAGCGACCTTCTCGGCAAGGGTATGACCGCATGGTGGACAGGCCGGTCTTGAAATGAAAGACGATGCCGTCGGAGGCGGGCAGGCGGGACGGTCGGCCCGACCCGGCGGCCGGGCCACTGGTCTCGGCCATTCCCTATGTAATCAGTAGGGAAGTATTGACGCCTGACCGCGGGCACCTCACGATGTGACCATGTCCCCGTCGCAGCCGTTGCTCGTACGCCGCAGGCACGTTGACTTCCGTCGCGTCGCCAGCGCCGTCTGCCGACCCCTCTAGGGCTTTTTCCGACAGGGCATTTCCCCGACGCGCGCCGGCGTTCCGGCCGCCGCTCCTCGCTGTAGGCCGCGCCTACCCGTGAGCCCGGGCCCTCCGCGCCGCCAGGGTCCGCCCGGTGTGCGGCGCGCCGGCCCTCCCGGTCGGAGCCGTCACGGAGACCCCCGCCCAGTCACGGCCGGTATCCCGGCGTCCGTACCTCACTCCGAGCAGCCGAAGGGGCTCATCGTGACCACCGCAGTTCCCGCACCCGCCGCCCGCCGTTCCCCGGCCCCCCGCCTCCAGCTGGTGGGCGACCGCCCGCCGGCCGTCCCCGCCGACGGCGCCAACGGCCGTATCGGCTACCTCGTGTTCCTGCCGGCGAACGTCGACCCGGTCGCCCTGATGGAGGCGCACGGCGTACGCCCGGAGATCCATCCCGTCGCGCCCGGCATCCTTCCGGCTCCCGAACCGGAACCGGGACCCCACCCCGGTCCCGGCCGGCCCGACGACGCCGTACACGTCGACCGCGCGCGTCGGATGGTCGAGGTCGACGGGCGTGAACTGGACCTCACGTACCTGGAGTTCGACTTGCTGGCCCATCTCGTGGCGCACCCGTACACGGTCCACACGCGTGATGCCCTCATCACGGAGATCTGGGGTTACGGACACATCGGCGACGGCCGCACGGTCGACGTGCACGTGGCCCGGCTGCGCCGCAAGCTCGGCCCCGCCCACCGCGGCCGGATCTCCACCGTGCGCCGCGTGGGCTACAAGTACGTGCCCGAGCAGGGGTAGCCGCCGGAGCCGGCCCGCGCCGCCCTCACGCCCCCCGCCGGTTGAACGGCAGCCGGCCGAGGACGACCGCCATGCCGCAGGTGTTGGTGAGGGCCGAGAACGCCAGGCCGGCCGCGATCCCGGCGGACAGCAGCTGGAACGCCGGATGGACGAACAGGCCCAGGGCCAGGCCCAGCAGCACGATGCCGCCCGCGGTGAAGCGGACCTGGCGCTCCATGGCCCAGACGGCCCGCGGCCGGCCGGCCGGGTAGTGGAGCCCGTGGCCCCCGGCGGCCCAGGCCGTGGTGCCGCCGGTCAGACTCGCGGCGGGAATGCCGTGGGTGGCCAGGGTGGCGACGGCGTTGTCCGACCGGGTGCCCGACGCGCACACCAGGAGGAGCTGGCCCCGTCCGGCGGCCCGGCGCAGCTCGGCCAGCTCCCTTCCGATGCGGTCGAGCGGCACGTTGACGGCGTCCGGCAGGTGGCCGGACGCGAACTCGGCGGGCGTACGGACATCGACGACGGTCAGCTCGTGGAGGCGGGAACGCGCCTCGCCCACGCTCAGCGGGGCGACGGAGTCGCTCATGCGGATCAGATCCTTCGCGGTGGGGGAGTGGGTGCACGGGGCGGCACACCCGCCGGACCCGCCGCTGACGGCCGGAGGGGGCGGCCGGGGCGGGGTGGGGAGGCGGGAGACGGCTTCGACGGCAACGGCGGCGACGAAGTCGCCGGGTGCCGGCGGGCTAGGCGTTCGTGATGACCAGCAGGGTGCGGGCCGCGGTCGGGCCCGTCAGGCGACATCGGTGCCGTACCTCGCCCCGGTGGTGTGCGCTCTGGCCGGCGCGCAGGGTCAGCGGTTCCTCCCCCTCGACCTCGAGGACGATCTCGCCCTCCAGTACGTAGAGGAAGTCCTCGCCCGGGTGCTCGAACCAGCCGCGCTCGCCCTGGCCGGGCTCGAAGTGGTGCTCGTAGGCCTCCATCAGCGCGCTGCGCCCGCCCGGGATGAGCACCTGGGCGGTCTGCCCGGTGGCCTCGTTCACGCGGATCACCTGAGGGTCGCTCTCGTGGCTGACCGCGCCCGGTCGCGCGGGCGGTCGCAGGAAGGTGCCCGGGGTGACGTCCAGTGCTTCCGCGATCCGGTAGATCGAGCTGAGGCTGGGGGTGGCGAGGCCGCGTTCGAGCTGGCTGAGGAAGGGCTGGGAGAGGCCGGAGCGGGTGGCGAGGACGGCCATGGAGACGCCGCGCTGTTTGCGGCAGCTCCGGATCACCCGTCCGACCTCGATCGCCTCGGGCGTGGGTTCGGGTCGAGTCACGCAGGCGAACGTACCGCATCACCGATCAAGGGCCGGGGGGCTCCGGCGAGGTTTCGCACTGCCGCAACACTCCCGTCATAAGCGTGGTCAATTATTGACCTCACTTATCGACGACCGAGGACCCCCCCCCGAGGAGCCGCCCCGTGCACGCCACCCACTCACCGCCCGGCCGGGCCCTCAGCCGGCTCGGCCCGGCCCTGGGCGCCGCAGGTGCCGTGTTCGCGCTGTGGTACCTGACCGCCTGGTCCGGGGCGGTGGCCCCCGGGTTGCTGCCCACGCCCGGCGAGACCGCGGCCGCGCTCGCGGACAGCGCCGGCAGCGGCATGCTGGCCGCCGACCTCGGAGCCAGCCTGGCCCGCGCCGGACAGGGCTTCGCGCTGGGCGCCGTCGTCGGCAGCGCGCTGGGATTCGCCACCGGCTACCTGCCGGGGCTGTCCGCCGCCGTTACCCCGGTCGTCTCCTTCCTGCGCCCGATACCGGCCATCGCGCTGGTGCCGCTCGCGACCGCCTGGTTCGGCATCGGGGAGACCGCGAAGCGCCTGCTCATCGCCTACGCCGTGCTGCTCGCCGTCTGGCTGTACGTCCACGACGGCGTCTCCCGGGTGCCGGTGTCCCACCTGCGGGCGGCCCGCTCGCTGGGGGCTCCGCTGCACCGCCGGTTCACCGAGGTGCTGCTGCCCGCCGCCGCACCCGCGCTCCTCGCCGCACTGCGGTACGGGGCCTCGGTCGCGCTGCTCGCCCTGGTGGCGGCGGAACTCGGCGGCGCCGACAGCGGGTTGGCCTACCGGCTCCAGGTCGACGGCCAGTTCCTGCGCGTGGACCGGATGTTCGCCGGGCTGCTCGTGCTCGGACTGCTCGGCGTGGCCGTCGACCTCGTACTCGCCGCGGTCGGACGCCGGTTCGTGCACTGGAGCGCCTCGTGAGCCTGGGCGTACGACTCGAGGGGCTGTCGGTCCGCTACGGGGCCGCCCCGGTGCTGGAGCGCACCGATCTGGAGCTCCCCGCCGGCTCGTTCACGGCGCTGCTGGGGCCCAGCGGCTGCGGCAAGTCCACGGTCCTCAACCTGGTGGCCGGCTTCGTACGGCCCACCGAAGGGCACGTGACGGCAGGTTCCGCTCCGGTGCGCGGGCCCGGCCCGGAGCGCGGCGTGGTCTTCCAGCACTACGCGCTCTTCCCCTGGCGCACCGCCCGCGGCAACGTCGAGTTCGCCCTCAAGCGGCTCGGCCTGTCCCGCCCCGAACGCCGCCGGCGCGCCCTCGCCGCCCTGGCCGAGGTGGGGCTCGCGGACGGCGCCGATAAGTACCCGGCGCAGCTGTCCGGCGGCATGCAGCAACGCGTGGCGCTGGCCCGCGCGCTGGCCGCCGAACCCGAAGTGCTGCTCATGGACGAGCCGTTCGGAGCGCTGGACGCACTGACGCGGACCCGGATGCAGACCCTGCTGCGGCAGCTGTGGCAGCGCCGCGGCACCACCGTCCTGTTCGTCACGCACGACATCGACGAGGCCCTGGCCCTCGCCCAGCGGGTCGTCGTCCTCGGCGGCACCCCCGGGCGGGTGCTGGCCGACCACCCCGTGCCCGCCGGACCGCCCGACCCGGACCTGCGCTCCCTGATCGCACGCCACCTCGGCTCCGACTGAAGCCCACCGACCTCGCGGACGGTGAGCCGGACGGACAGCACGCCGTCGATGTCGTCGGCGCGGGCGTAGCAGCGCGGTCCGATGGTGGTGAACGGGGTCTCCCAGCGCAGGGCGGGGCTCTGGTCGCCCGGCTCGGGCGCGGCGTCGGTGTCCGCGGCACGGGCGCCGTCGGGGAGGGCTACGAAGTTGTAGGCGCAGGTGGGTTCGGGGGCGGCGGCCCGGTCACGGAGCCGGGCCACGGCGGTGACGTCGTGCATGCCGTGCCGGAAGGCCGTGAGGCTGCTCCAGTGGGCGTCGCGGGCGAGGCCGACGAGGCTGGTGGCGGGCGGCAGCGGAAGCAGGGCGGGCGCCCACTGGTTCATGGAGGTGACCAGGCCCTTCCAGCGGGGCGTGAACCGGTTGGCGCTCATCAACTGGACGGTCAGGGACTGCGGTTCGTCCTGGCCGTCGGCGCACAGCCGGGCCACGGAGCGGGCGTAGGCGGCGAGCACCACGCAGGCCACGGAGACCCCGGCGCGGTCGGCGAGTACGCGGGCGGCGGACAGGGCGGGGCCGGAGCGGAGGGTGGCCTGCAGGGCGGTGCCCCGGTCGGCGGGCCGGTGCGGGAGGGCGGTGCGCGGCGTCTCGGTGTGCAGCCGCTCCCAGTGCCGCAGGGCCGCGGCCTGCCGGCCCAGCCCGGCCTCGGAGAACTGCTCGGCGGCGAGCTCGGCCGGGCCGGGCGCCGGGGCCGCGGCGGCGGCAGCGGGGGCGGTGCGGGCGAGGGCCTGGGACAGCTGGACGCGGAGCAGTTCCTGCGCCCAGGCGTCGGCGACGATGTGGTGCTTGACGAAGACCAGGGCGCGGGCGGTGTCACCATGGGTCAACACGCGTGCCCGCCAGCCGTGTTCGGAGCCGAGGTCGAAGGGGAGGGCGGCGAGTTCGGCGGCGACGGCGTCGGCCCGGCCCGGGTCGCCCGGGTCGGCCTCGGCCTGGTCGAGCACGGCGGTGGCGGTCTCGTCGGCCGGCAGCTGGCGCGGCGCGTCGGGGTCGGTCAGGTCGTAGCGGGTGCGCAGCGAGGGGTGCCGGCGGGCCAGCGCGCCGAGGGCGCCGCGCACCTCGCGCACGCCGGCGCCGGCGGGGAGGTCCCACACGGCGGCGTTGTTGGGCTCATGGCGTCTGGCCGGGGGCAGATCCCGGATGTCGTGCCAGACCGACAGCTGGCCCAGCGAAAGCGGAATGGCCTGAAACATTTGGGGACCGACCTCCAGTTCCGGTGTTATTCGAATGGTTTTCCAGCGCTTCTCTAGCCGACCTCCAGCGGAATTCGACCGAAACTCCGGGAATCCTCGAAAGAGCATCGATAATTCTGCATTGCGGAAACTTTTTTCCGCCACTGGAGAGACGATTACACAACCTGTTGAAGCATGTCCAGTGCGGCAATTGACGCACTGTGAGGACGAATGGGAGACCCGACATGGACCACGGCGACCAGCTGTCCCCGCTGTACGGCGCTTCACCTGCGGAATTCCTGCACGAATTCCTTCTCGCGGCCGCCGCGACATTCCCCGACCGGCCGGCCGTCATCGAGCCGGCCGATAGCGGCACACGGGAGACCACCTACCGGGAACTGGCCACGGCGGCGGACGCCCTCGGCGACGGGCTCTCCGCCCTGGGGGTCGGCGTCGGCGACCGCGTCGTCCTGGAGGCGGACTCCTCCGCCGCCGCGCTGGCCGCGCTGCTCGCCTGCTCCGCGCTGGGCGCGGCCTTCATCCCGGTCAGCCCGCAGACCCCCCGGGAGCGGCTGCTGTCGATCGTCGCCGCGACGGATCCGGTGCTGCACCTGCGCGATGCCGGGATCCCCGGCACCGAACTCCCCGCGGGCACGGGCACGGCCACCTTCACCTCGGCCGGAGTGGAGGCCGAGCGGGTGCCCGCGCCCCGGCCCCGGCAGCGCACCGAGCGGTCGGTGACCGACCCGGCGTACATCATCTTCACCTCGGGCACCACGGGTCGGCCCAAGGGCGTGGTGATGAGCCACCGGGCCGTCGTGGCGTTCTACCGCGGCATGCGGGCCGCACGGCTGGTCACCGAGCACGACCGGGTGGCCTCCACCTCGCCCCTGCAGTTCGACTTCTCGCTGCTGAACTTCGGCATGGCCCTGGGCGCCGGCGCCGCCGTGGTACCCCTCAAGCCCGAGGTGGTCCGCTGGCCCCGGCGCTTCCTGTCCGCACTGCGCGGAGCTGGCGTCACCCAGGTCAACGGCGTGCCGTCGCTGTGGACTTCCGTACTGCGCCGCGACGCCGACCGGCTCGCGGCGCTCGGCTCGCTGCGCACGATCCTGTTCTGCGGCGAGAAGTTCCCCCTGCCGCAGCTGCGCCGCCTCCAGGAGCTCCGGCCCGACCTGCGGATCGTCAACTGCTACGGCAGCACCGAGTCCATGGCCGCCTCCTTCGAGGAGGTGCCCCGGCCGCTGCCCGCGGACGAGACGGACCTGTCCATCGGCGTCGCGCACCCCGGCGCGGAGATGCTGCTGGTCGACGCGGACGGCCGGGTCGTCGACGAGCCGTACGTCACCGGGGAGATCCTGCTGCGGACCCCCGCGCTGTTCTCGGGGTACTGGGGCGACCCGGAGGCCACCGGCGCGGCGCTGGCGCCCGATCCGCTGGAGCCGCGCTCCGGGCAGCGGCTCCTGCGCACCGGGGACCTCGCCTACCGCGACCCGGCCGGCGCCTTCCGGCTGAAGGGGCGGACCGACTCGCAGGTGCAGATCCGCGGCAACCGCGTGGAGCTCGGGGAGGTCGAACGCCGGCTGCTGGAGCTGCCCGGGGCGGCCGCGGCGGCGGTGTTCGCCGAGGAGCGGGGCACCGAGGGAGCGGTGCTGTGCGCCTTCGTCGTGCCCGAGCCGGGTACGGCCGCCGCCGACGCCCCGGACGCCGCTCGGGTGCGCGCCTTCTGTGCCGACGCGCTGCCCGCCTACATGGTGCCGCAGGAGGTCAGGTCGGTCCCCGCCCTGCCCGTCACCGCCAACGGCAAGACCGACCGGACGGCGCTGCTGGCCCTGCTGTGAGGACTGCGCGGGCCGTGCGGGCCGGGCGGGCCACAGCGGGCCGGGCGGGCAGCCGAGCCGACAACGGGCGGCTCCGGCCGGACCCGAGCTCGTCCCGAGCCGATGTCGAGCGGGGGCCCAGCGCCGGCCGGAAGCATCTCCCGGAGCATGATCGTTCCGACGGATGAGGTGACAGTGGACATGCGACCCGGCAGGCGGCCTTCCTTCACGCGGCGGTGGGCGGGCGTGGTGTGGGACAGCCTGGTCTCCTTCGGCACCCTCCACCTGAACGGGGAGATCGCCCGCGCCGAGCACCAGCCCGGCCCGGTCCGGCTCGACTGCCCGCCACCGGGCCACCCCGAACGCCTGCGCCCCGACGTCCCCTTCACCCCGGTCGAACGCGCCCTGCTCCGCGACCTCCAGTCCGGCGGCCCCGTCCGCTGACCCCGGGCGCCTTCACGGAGCGTCCGGGGGCCTACCCGACGGAGGCGCGGCGGGCCCGCCACAGGTCGCGGAGCACCCCGATCTCGGCCATGTGGTGGATGAACTCGACGTTGGCCCCCGCCAGCACGGTGATGAACGGGTCGTCGGGGTCGGAGCCGTACGGGTACTGCGAAAGGCCGACCGTGTCGAGCTGCTCCTCGGTGAGTGCGGCGACGCTGCCGCGCCAGCGGTCCATCAGCTCCCAGAACCGCTCGAGGGCCAGGGCCGCCGACGGGGTGAAGTCCACCAGCAGGTTCGGCTCCCGGCGCCGTTCGCCGAAGGTCCACTCCCACTGGCCGGCCAGGCAGGAGTGCAGGTGTCCCAGGCGCCACGCGATGGTGGTGAGGTGCGTGTCGTCGGGCTCCGGCTCACCGGTGTGGGCGAGGACCTCCTCGACCCGCTCGGTGCTCACGCTCCAGTCCTCGGCGATCTTGGCGACGGTCATGCCGCCGGCGGCCTGCCGGGCGACCTCCGCGTACTCGCTCGCCGGGATGTCCGGGGCCCCCTTGTCGATCACCCACGCGCCCGGTCCGTACGCCCTGGGCGTCGACGCCTCCCCACGGGGCCGTATCGACCAGCAGCCGTCCACCGGCTCCCAGAGGTACTCCTCGTCGCCCAGGCCCGCCAGCCGCACCCGGGCCATGTCCCTGGCCATGTCGAACTGGTCGAGCAGCAGGCCCAGCCGGTCGGTCCGCACGCCCTGTGTCTCCATGCCCGGTTCCCCCTCGTCGTCGCGCGGCGTGCCTCGCCACGCTGGACGGAAGGTATCGGCGCAGGTCGCGGGACGCGACCCGGTTTCCCGGCGGGTACCCGCCCCGGACGGGCAGACGCCCGCCCCGCCGGTGCCGCACTCGGCGGGCCCGGGCCCGGCCTGCGGCGCCCGCCGAGTACGCCGCCACGACTGCCACGACTGCCACGACTGCCACGACACTTCCTACGGCCGCTGGGGCCGCAAGGGCGCGCCCGCACCGCCGGCGGAGGCGGAGTCGTGGTCGGGGTGCAGGCCGAGCATGTCGAGGAGGACCTCCAGCTCTTCGGCGTTCGCGGCATGGGCGGCCGCCGTGCGGCGGGCCGCCCGGCGCTCGGCGAGACCGGCCGGTGCCGATACGGCCAGGACGTCAATGGCGTACGGATCGTTCATGCACCGATCCGACCACTTCCGCTCACCCGTGGCAGCTCCATGTGCTCCACCTGCCGAGACGTGCCTGTCAGGAGCAGCCCGGGACCGTTCCGGCGCAGTTCGTGGGAAGGTTCCTGACGATCTCGCTCCGGCTGAGGGTCACGACCGCGCCGGCCCCGTTGTTGATGCCGCCGCCCACCCCGGCCGCACGGTTCCCCGAGACGGTCGTCCGTTCGAGCGTCAGCTGCGCGGTGTCGGCCCCCGCCGCCTGCTCGTTGTTCAGGCCCCCGCCGTCGCGGCCCGACGAGTTGCGCTCGACCCTGCTGTCCCTCAGCCGCGCGGTGCCCTCGTTGTGCACGGCGCCGCCGTCGTTGCCCGCCTTGTTGCCGGTGAAGGACGTGTTCTGCGCCTCCAGCGTCGCGTCCTCGCCGTTGTGGACGCCGGCGCCGTCGAAACCGGCCCAGTTCTCGACGATCCTGCTCTGCTTGACCGTCGCGGTACCGAGGTTGTCGACGCCTCCGCCGTTGCCGTCACGTGCCTCGTTGTTCGCGATGTAGGCGCGGTCGACGGTCAGCGTGCCGAGGTTGCGGATGCCGCCGCCGTCCTCGTCGGCCGTGTTTCCGGCGACGGTGGTCCGCCTGACCGTGAGGGTGCCGGTCGCGTCGTTGTCGATGCCGCCGCCGTAGCCCGGCTCGCCCGCCGACGAGGTGGCCACGTTGGTCAGGACCGTGCTGTCGACCAGTGTGACGTCGCCGCCCGCGTTGGCGATGCCCCCGCCGGTCCCGCCCGCCTGGTTGCCCACGACCTTGCTGTCCTCCAGCCGCAGGGTTCCCGCGTTGGCGATGCCCGCTCCGTCGCCCTCCGTGCGGCCGCCGGTCACGCCGACCCCCTTCAGTGCCAGCCGGCCGCCCTCGCCGACGGTGAGGATGCGGAAGAACGGGAGGCCGTCGCGCACCGAGCGGATCAGGGTCGAGTTGTCTCCGACAATGCCGACCCTCCCGGTGATGGCCGGCAGGGCGGTGCCCGAGTCCTCGAAGTCGTCCTGGAGGCGGTAGGCGCAGTCCTTGGCCAGAGTGATCGTGCCGCCGTCGGGATGTGTGTTCGCCTGCCCGACGGCGGCGACGAGTCCGGCGACGTCACCGCAGCCGACGCTGAGGCTCAGGGGGGCCTGCGCGGCCATGGCGGGCACGGCCGCGGTGCACAGGCCGGCACTTGCCACGACCGCGGCTCCGGCGAGTACGAGTCGATTCCTCATGCGCTTCCCTCTCCTCGGGTCAGAGGCACCAGAGGTATCCCCGGATTCCGGCGGGCCCCCGCACCCGCTTTCGGACCCTCCGCAAATCCACGCGAACGGCCGTCAGCTGCGCGCTCGCTCCGGAAAGGCGAGTGACCCGCCGCACCGGCGTCCGGCCCTCGGATGGCGGGTCGGCCCCGAGCGCACGGGGCGGCGGTTCGCGGTGCCGCCGAATGCAGCCGCCCGGCGCACTCCTTAGGGGGAATCCGACGGGCAGGGACGGGCTCCCGGGGCGATGGCTGCCGAAGCAAGGATGCGGACCCCGTCCGGGGCCCCGCGCAGCCTGGCTGCGCTTGCCGTCTGTACAAGGAGATTTCACATGTCGCGTGTCCTGAAGAGTGCCGGCCTGGCCCTCGCCGTCGGCTTCGCGCTCCTCGGTGGTGCCTCGGCCGCGTCCGCCGACGCCGAAGCCTCGGGTATTGCGGCCGGCTCCCCCGGTGTCCTGTCGGGCAACCTGATCCAGATCCCCGTCCACATCCCGATCAACGTGTGCGGCAACTCCATCAACATCATCGGGGCGCTCAACCCGGCCGCCGGCAACACCTGCGTCAACGTCTGACACGCCTTGACCCCCGGGTGGTGCCGTGTTGGGGCACGGCACCACCCCGCCGGGCGGCTGGCCGGTCGGCGTGCTCGGACCTCCGGGCCAGCCGGCGCCGTGCGGGTCCGCCGTACTTGTCGGCGTAGAGGGAGGCCAGGTTCTCCCCGAAGGCCTTGGACAGGCCGTAGTACGTGTCGGGGAGCGGCGTGACCTCGCTGCCGACGGGGGCGCCGCCGGAGTGGACGACGGCGTCCGTACCGCGCACCGCCGCGCGGACCGCGTCGGCGTCACGCGGGGCGCGTACGCGGGCGGGCAGCCGCTCGGGGTGGGTCTGCCCGGTGGGCGAGCCCGGGGGCTTGCGGACCCGGACGGTGAGCGGCGCCCGGTCGGAGAGGTCGCCGAGGACCTGCGCCAGGAGACCGGCCACACCGTGCCCTTCGCCCGCCGCGACGACGCCTGCGTGCTCTTCCTCGCCGGCCGCGCAGCGCGGCACAACGTCCGCGCCCTCTCCCGGGTGGGACGCCGGCTGCCCGCATCTGACCGCCCTCGGACAGGCGCTGCTCTCCGACCTCACCACCGAGGAGGTGGAGGCCGTCCTCCCGGCGCGGCTGAAGGCGTTCACCCCCAGCACCGTCGCCGACCGGACGGAGCTGCACGCCGAACTGGCCCTGGTCCGAGGCCGGGATCAGCTGCTCGATGCCGGTGGAGGCCGCGGCCGAAGAGGGGACGCAGCGCGTCGCGGGGGCGGTGGTGGTGCACGCCACCGCCCTCGCGTACACGCTGCGCCGTCACGGCATCAGGTGACGCGCCCGCCGCGGACCGCCCGTCGCCCCGTCACGGGGTGACGGGCACGTTGGTCAGGCCGCTCGTCGCCCGTCTGACGGTGTTGGAGGAATGGACCACGTGGGGCCGGCCGGAGCACTTGGACACCGAGGTGATCTTGATGGCGTACGCGCCGGCCCCGCCGAGGTCCGAGGCGTTGTCGCGCCACACCGTGCCGCAGCCGTTGGCGAAGGACGGTGTGGTGGCGGGGTTGTGCGTCTCATAGCCGTTGGCGAAGGTGCCGGGCGGGGCGAAGGTGCCCTTGTTGCCCTCGATCAGGTAGTCGACGCCCTTGACGTCGACCCACGAGTCGGCGGAGTTCTGCCCGGTGATCCCGCGGCCGTCGAAGGTGTTGCCGCGGATGATCCCGCCGAAGGTGCCCTCCTTCACGTCGACGGCCTCGGCGGCCACGTGGGGGCCGATGCGGTTGTTCTCCACCAGCACCCGGTCGGAGCGGTCCGCGCCGCCCGCGTTGCCGTGGCAGCCCCAGTTCGAGCCGGCGGAGCCGAGGTACACGCCCTCCCCGTAGCCGGGCTGGACCAGACCGGTGTGCTCGATGACGGAGTTGCGGATCACGCCGTCGGCGGAGGACCTGCGGAAGTGCACGCCCTCCTCGTCCACGTGGTGGACGTGCAGCCCGTCCGCCTTCACGTGGCGGGAGTCGTCGATGACCACCCCCTTCTTGGAGTCCTTGACGGTGAAGCCCGTCAGGTTCCAGTACGGCGCTCCGTAGAGCCACAGCCCGTAGCCGGAGTCCCAGCCGGCGGTGGGCGCGGGGCAGGACGGGCCGGCGCCGGAGGGGCCGTCGTTGACGAGGACCGCGGTACGCGGCCCGGCCAGGGTGATCGGCTGGGCCGCGGTGCCCGCCCTCCGGGCGACGAAGGCACCCCGGTACTCGCCGGCGGCCATCCGGATGGTCTGGCCGGGGGCGGCCGAGGCCAGTGCGCCGCGGAGCTCGGCCGAGGTGTCCACCTCGATCACCGGGCCGGCCGGGCGGACGGGGGGAGCCGCGGGCGCCGCGGCCGCGGCGGGCAGGGCCGCCAGCCCCGCCGCGACCAGGCCCGCGAGGGCTCCGGGTATCGCTAGGCGCATGTCTCTCCTCCTTCTACCGCCGGACGGCGGTCAGGTCGGTGGGCAGTGCGGACGACGGGGTACCTCCTGGCAGTTCCTCCACATACACGGATTGCGTGCGCGAGGTCTTGTGCCGCCCGGCCGGACGCTGCTATTCCATGCCATTAGGAAAGTTTCCTTACGATCGCCGGATCGTCAACAGGCTGGAGACACCTTGAGACCCCCACGTGTTCGGCTGCGCTCCCTCGCCGGAGCCGGAACTCTCGTCAGCGCCCTGCTCATCGCCCTCACCGCCGCCCCAGGAGCCTCGGGCGCGCCGACCGCCCCCGTCACCCACGAGGCGGAGAGCGCCGCCATGTCCCGGGGCGCGGCGGAGTCCAACCACGCAGGCTTCACCGGCAGCGGGTTCGTCAACTACGACAACATCAGCGGCAGTTATGTCGAGTGGACGGTCAACGCCGCCCAGGCCGGCACCGCCGCGCTGGGCCTGCGCTACGCCAATGGCACCACCTCCAACCGGCCGATGACCATCACGGTCAACGGCACCGCCGTCGCGTCGAACAAGGCGTTCAACGGCACCGGATCCTGGACCTCCTGGTCCACCACCAGCCTGAGCGCCGCCCTCAGGGCCGGCGCCAACACCATCCGGGCCACCGCCACGACCGCGGGCGGCGGCCCCAACGTCGACCACCTCACGGTCGACGCCGGAACCACCCCGCCCGTGCCGGGCACCACCCCGGTCGGCATCAACGGCCGGCTCACCGTCTGCGGCACCAAGCTCTGCAACCAGTACGGCAAGCCCGTCCAGTTGCGCGGCATGAGCACCCATGGCACGCAGTGGTACGCGCAGTGCCTCACCGGCGGTTCGCTCGACGCCCTCGCGAAGGACTGGAACGCCGACGTGCTGCGCGTCTCCACGTACGTCCAGGAGGACGGCTACGAGTCCGACCCGCAGAAGTTCACCGACCTCGCCCACTCGCTGATCGAGCAGGCCACGGCCCGGGGCATGTACGTGATCGTCGACTGGCACATGCTCGACCCGGGCGACCCGAACTACAACCTGGCCCGCGCCAAGACCTTCTTCAGCGCGATCGCGGCGCGCCACAAGGCCAAGGACAACATCTTCTACGAGATCGCCAACGAGCCGAGCGGCGTGAGCTGGGCCCAGGTCAAGAGCTACGCCGAGCAGATCATCCCGGTGATCCGGAACACAGACCCCGACGCTCCGGTTCTCGTCGGCACCCGCGCCTGGTCCTCCTTCGGCGTCTCCGAGGGCGCCGACGAGAGCGAGGTCGTCGACCACCAGGTGAACGCCTCCAACATCATGTACACCTTCCACTTCTACGCGTACTCGCACCGGGAGGAGTACCTCGACACCCTCTCCCGCGCCGCCGACCGGATCCCCGTGTTCGTCACCGAGTTCGGCACGCAGAACTACGCGGGTGAGGGCGCCAACGACTTCGCCATGACGCAGAAGTACCTCGACCTGATGGCCGCCAAGAAGATCAGCTGGACCAACTGGAACTTCTCCGACGACAACCGCAGCGGCGCCGTCTTCAAGCCGGGCACCTGCGCCGGCAACGGCCCGTGGGCCGGCACCGGTTCGCTCAAGCCGGCCGGCGTCTGGATCCGCGACCGCATCCGCACCGCGGACGCCTTCCCCACCGGCTGACGCCCCCGGCAGCCCCCCGCGTCCATGTGGCCCCGCCCGGTGCGTGCTGCCGGGCGGGGCCGGGCCCGATGTGTGAACCTGGGGCCCATGGCGGCGCGGCGCGGGCCGCGCCCGCCCCGCGACCGGCCAGGTCAGGAGGACGTCCCGTGCCAGACGAGGAACCGCGCACCGAGCTGGACGAGCGCTACAGCGACGAGCAGGCGACCGCGGTGCCGTGGCCGCAGGCCGTCACCCGGCTGGCGGAGGCGGAGCTCTACTGGCTGACGACCGTGCGTCCGGACGCGCGGCCGCACGTCACCCCGCTGATCGGCGTCTGGGCGGACGGCGCGCTGCACTTCTGCACCGGCCCGGAGGAACGCAAGGCCAAGAACCTCCGGCGCAACGCCCACGTCGTCCTCACCACCGGGACCAACACCCTCCACGAGGGCTTCGACCTGGTGGTCGAGGGTGAGGCGGCCCGCGTGACCGACCCGGTCCGGCTGCGCGCCCTGGCCGCCGCCTGGGAGGCGAAGTACGGCGCCGAATGGCACTTCGACGTGGGCGACGGCGTGTTCGTCAGTCCGGAGGCGGGCGAGGCCCTGGTCTTCGAGGTGGCCCCGCGCACCGCGTTCGGCTTCGGCAAGGGCGGCTACAGTCAGACGCGCTGGCTCTTCGCCTGACGCGTGCCGGCGCCCGCGGAGGCGAGCGTGACCGCCACCGAGACGGCCGCCACGGCGGTGATCGCGATGCCGGGCCCCAGGTACTGGGCGGCGCCGCCCGCGATCGCGGCGCCGATGCCCTGCCAGGTCATCCGGCCCGCCGCCTCCACGCCCTGGACCTGGCCCCGGACCGGGCCCGGGGTCAGTTCGAGCAGCCGTTCCTGCAGGGGCAGGGTGGCCGCGAACCCGGCGCCGGCGACGAACACCGCGACCACCCCGAGCAGGACCGGCGGCTCCAGCGCGAAGAGCAGGTACGGAACGGCGAGCAGCAGCCGCAGGGCGAAGGCGCAGCGGCGCCGGCGCTCGGCGCCGAGCAGGCGGCCGACGGTCAGGTCGCCAAGGAGCATGCCCGCCGCGCCGGCGGCGAGGAAGGTCCCGGCATGGCCGGGGTCGTAGGAGATGAACAGTGCCTCGCAGCCGACGACCAGGCCGTTGGGGACCCACAGGTTGAGCAGCAGCAGGCGTCGGCCGGGATCGGCGAACAGGGCGGCGTTGGTGGTCCAGGTCTGCCGCATTCCGGGGCGGCGGGTGAGGCGGATCGAGTGCTCCCGCACGGTGGCCGCCACCACGGCCAGCGCGAGCGCGGTCAAGGCGGCGGCCACCACGAAGACCCCCTGCGGGGTCAGGAACCGCAGGAGTACGGCGCCGGACGCGTAGCCGAGGATCGCCGTGCCTCCCGCGGTGATGTTCATCAGGGAGCGGGCCAGTGCGTAGGCGGAGTCGGGTACCACCTCGGCGAGCAGCCCCATCCGGGTGCCGGTGCCCAGGGACTGGAAGAAGCCGAGCACCAGCAGGGCGGCGAACCGGAAGGCGAGCGGCAGGCCGGGCACGGCCTGGACCGCCACACCCGCCAGCGACAGCAGCTGGAGCACGACCAGGGTGCGCCGCGGGCGTTTCCCGTCCGCGACGGACATCAGGGTCAGGGCGCCGAGCACCGTCGCGAAAGTGGCGCCGTACATGCTGACGGCCGTCAGGAACGGCGAACGGGTCTGCTCGTTGACGATGGTGCCGAGCGCGAAGCCCGCGAGGGTGGTCGCGGCGGCCGTCAGGGTGAAGCCGGCGAACAGTCCGGCGAACTCGCCGCTGCGCAGCAGGTCGCGGTATCCGGTGGTGGCACTGGCGCGCGCCACGGCGGGCGCGGAGGTGGGAGTGGGCATGAAAAAAGCCTTCGGACGTATGCGCGGGGCGCGCATTCCGAAGGCCAACGGTGTGCATTCTAGCATGGCTTCGCCCCTCCGGCACCGCCATCACCCTCCGTAGTCCGCGCGGCGATGCGGTTCCGGCGCCCGGACCGCATGATGAGACGGCGGACGGCCTGCCGTCCCAACCTGCCAGAACGGACCGGCCGGAGGGAACGAGATGCATGCGGAGCGGTACGAACTGGTGTTTCCCGACGGCGCGGAGGACGGCGAGGACGTGGTCGTCGTCAGCCGTACGGACCGCACCGGCCCCGGCGGACACCCCGTCTACAGCGATGTCACCGGGATCGTGCAGGCGGAGATCAGCGACCAGGCCGAGGTCCGCATGCTTCCGTCGAGCGGCCAGCAGGCGCCCGCCCACGGGGTCCGGGCCCGGCCGCTGCCCGGGTGACCCGGGTGCCGGGTAGGCTCGGCGGATGGCCAAGTACTTCGATGTGCACCCCGAGAACCCCCAGCCGCGCACGATCGGCAGCGTGGCGGACAGCATCCGCTCCGGCGCGCTCGTCGCGTACCCCACGGACTCGTGCTTCGCACTGGGCTGCCAGCTGGGCAACCGCGAGGGCATGGCCCGGATCCGGTCGATCCGGAACCTGGACGAGCGGCACCACTTCACCCTCGTCTGCCAGAACTTCGCGCAGCTGGGTCAGTTCGTCCACATCGACAACGACGTGTTCCGCGCGATCAAGGCGTCGACTCCGGGCCCGTACACCTTCATCCTCCGGGCGACGAACGAGGTGCCGCGCCAGCTGATGCACCCGAAGAAGAAGACGGTCGGGGTACGGATCCCCGACCACGCCGTCACCCAGGCGCTGCTCGCCGAGCTCGGCGAGCCCCTGCTCTCCAGCACCCTGCTGCTGCCCGACGAGGACGAGCCCATGACGCAGGGGTGGGAGATCAAGGAACGCCTCGAGCACCTGGTGGACGCCGTCCTCGACTCGGGTGACTGCGGGACCAGGCCCACCACCGTCATCGACTACTCCAGCGGCGAGGCCGAGATCGTCCGCGCCGGGGCGGGCGACACCGACCGCTTCGAGTAGCCGCGCGGCCTCACCCGGCGTGGGCCAGTTCGCGCACGGTGGCCATGTCGCTGAAGGGGATCAGCTCCCCGCCGACGATCTGGTGCGGCTCGCTCCCCTTGCCGGCGACCAGCACCGTGTCGCCGGGGCCCGCCGCGGACAGGGCGAACGCGATCGCCTCCCGGCGGTCGGCGAACCGCTCGAACGGCGTGCCGGTCGCCGCGAGGCCCGGGGTGATCTGGTCCAAGATGGCCTCGGGGTCCTCGTGGCGGGGGTTGTCCGAGGTGAGGACGCACAGGTCGGAGTGGGTGCCGGCGATGCTCCCCATCTCGGCGCGCTTGGTCGTGTCCCGGTCCCCGCCGCAGCCGAAGACGGTGATGACCCGACCGCGCGCGAACCCCCGGATCGTGGTGAGGACCTTGTCCAGGGAGTCCGGCGAGTGCGCGTAGTCGACGACCACCGAGGTGCCGTGCGGGGTCCGGAAGCGCTCGAACCGGCCGGGGACGGGCGGCATCCGGTCCAGGGCGGCGACCAGGGGGCCCATGTCGTGGCCCAGCAGGTGGCAGGCCGCGAGGGTGCCCAGGGCGTTGGACACCGAGAACCGGCCGGGGACGGGGATCGAGGCCGGGTAGGCGCGCCCGTCGTGGTGCAGGGTGAACCGGGTGCCGGAGTCGCTCACGACGAGGTCGGTGGCCCGGTAGTCCGCGGGGGCGTCCAGGGCGTACGTGGTCACGGCGCCCGGCATCATCGCCGGGATCCGGGCGCCGACGGGGTCGTCCACGTTCACCACCGCGCGCCGGCACAGCCCCTGGAACAGGCGCAGCTTGGCATCGCGGTAGTTCGCCATCGTTCCGTGATCGTCCAGATGGTCCTGCGTCAGGTTGGTGAAGACGCCGACGTCGATGAAGGTCCGGTCCACGCGGTGGGTCTGCAGGGCCATCGAGGTGGCCTCGAGCACGACGCTCCCCGTCCCGCGGTCGCGCATGTATCCGAGGAGGTACTGGAGGTCCGGTGATTCCGGCGTGGTCAGCACGGACCGCGGCATCGGGATGAGCTCGTCGCCGATCCGGCTGCCGGCCGTCCCGATCACCCCGACCTTCGCGCCCTCCGCGATGCGCAGGACGGATTCGACCATGTACGACATCGAGGTCTTGCCGTTGGTGCCGGTGATCGCCACCATGTCCATCTGCCGTCCCGGTTCGCCGAAGTAGCGGGAGGCCACGACGGCGGCGGCCTTCCGGGTGTCCGGCACCCGTACGGCGCAGGCGCCCGGGGGCCACGTCGGTTCGGGGTGGTCGACCGCCCCGCCGTCGACGAGCACCGCGGCGGCGCCCCTCGCGAGGGCGGCCGGCACCGAGACGGGGCCGCCCTCCTCGTGGCCGGGTACCGCGACGAAGACCGACCCCGGCAGCACCCGCTCCACGTCGAAGGTGATTCCGGCGGTGACGCGCGTCTTGTCCGGGTCACCCCGGAGGACGTGGTGCTCCTGCCCGGCCAGCAAATCGCTCAGCTTCACAAAGATCCCTTCGAGGCGGCTCGGCCCCGGTCGTGCGGGCCGCTGCCGGGCGACGGTCTGCGACGGCACGCCGGAGACCGCGGTGGTGGCTTCGTCCGTCCGTCCTCCCGGTACCGGAGCCGGCGGGGCCGACGGACGTGGCAGTCGTCCCGGCGGGGGAAGGGAAGGCGCGGCGGACGTACGCGAAGAGCGGCGCACCGGCCACGGGGGCCGGCGCGGGGCCGCGGAAGATCGCTAGCCGTGGCCGTGCAGAGCGGTACGGCGCGTCTCGGGCACCTCGACCACGGCATCGGCCGCGGTGTCCGGGCCGACGGCGGCGGCCGACTGCGCGGCGGCCGGGCACAACGCGGAGGCGGCCCGCGGCGGCGGGCACTCCCTCGTCAAACGTGTGCGACCCATGGGCCGAGTGTACGGCCGGCCGGGCGGTCCGCGATCCACCGTGCGCCCGTGCGGGGGCGGCGCGGGGCTCGAAGGGGCGGCGCCGGTCCTCAGCCCTCGTAGTTGGTCAGGACGCAGCCCTCGACCTGGGACTTCTCCAGCCGGTAGCCCGCCGGGGCGCTGAATCCCGGCGCGCAGTTCAAGGTCAGGAACTGGAGCTGGTAGAGGCCGTGCCGGATCGAGGCGCTGTTGGTCTCCACGGCGATGTTCTCGCCGACCAGCAGCCGGCTGGCGGTGGCCTTCAGGCGGCCGTCGTCCTTCAGGTCGGCCTGCTGGGCGGCCTTCGCCTTGGTCTGCAGCAGTTTCATGTCGCGCACGAGGTCGAGCCAGTTCAGGTCGTGGGCCCGCCGGTCCCCCGCCAGGTCCCCGCAGATCGCGCGTTCCTTGATCCCCCACGCCAGCTGGTCCCCCGCCACGACCGGCGTGTAGTCGATGGACTCGACGGCGACCGCGTCGGGAGCGGTGGACATGTTCGTGCAGTCGACGGTGTGCGGGTGCACGAGCTTCTTCAGCTCGCCGAGGTTCTCGGCCCGGGGCAGGCCGAGGCTGCCCTGCGCCGGCTGCCCCGGCTTGGCCGGCGCCCCGCCCGCGGCCGGATCCTCCTGCGGGGTCTCGAAGTTCGGGCTGCCGCTGCCGTCCGTGCTCCCGACGAAGTCGCTGAGCACGCAGCCCTCGACCAGCGCCTTCTCCTTCTTGTACCCCTCGGGCACGGCGAAGGTCGGGTTGCAGGTGAGGATGCGCAGGTCCGACGTGGCCAGGGCCAGGGCCGTCTTGGTCTCGGTCGGCGTGACGGCGAAGTGCCGGCCCACGAACACCCGGCTGTTCAGGCCGTACGTCCCGTTGCCCCCGGCGATCTTGTCCATGACGCGCTGCTTGTAGCCCGCCTGGAACTCCTTCATGTCCGAGGCCGTGTAGAAGACGATCTCGCCGCGCTCGGTGCGGTCGGTGCACACCCCGCGCTCGGTCACCGACCACGTGCCGACCGTCGCGAGGTCGGTCAGCGGCAGCCTGCTGTCGCCGGTCTCGGTGCCCATCTCCTCGCACGACGCGTACCGCTGGACGTACTTCTGCGCCTCGGCCAGCGAGGAGGGCGCCGGCGCCGACGGGCCTGCGACGCCCGGCGGCACCGTCGCCGACCGGCCGGGCTGGGCGTCCTCGCAGGCCGCGAGGGTGGTGAGGGAGGCGAGGAGAACGGCTGCGGTGAGGGTCCGCTTGATGCGCATGGGGTGCTTTCGTCGGGCTGGGCACGCGAGATTCGTGTGGCGTGCACATGCTAGGCAGCAACACCGCTGTCGATCAAAGCCGTTCCCCGCTCAGCGGCGCAGCGCCGCGGCCGCTCCCACGATGACGGTACCGACCGAGCAGGTGAGCATGACGGCCCGCAGCCTGCTCGCGTTCCCGCTGGTGATGGCGGTCTGGAGCCGGTCCAGCAGCCGCCCTTCCTCGCCGTCCTGGCCGCCACCCCCGCCACCCCCGTCGTCGCCGTCGCCCCCGTCGTCGCCGTCGCCCCCGTCGTCGCCGTCCCGGCCGGACGCCTCGTCGTGCCCCGGCTCCTCCGGGGCAGCGGGCGCGGGGCTCCGGCGCAGGAGCGCGCAGTGGACGCAGGCGGCGCGGTCACCGTCGGTGGCGTCGAGCCAGTACGCGCCGTCGAGCACCGCGTACGTCTCTGGGGTGGTGGCTTCCATGTCTCTGCAACTGCCGCACGAGCGGGTCGGGTACGAGCCGGATGGCGGTCGCAACCGAATCGGTATCAGCGGGTTCGCGCACGTCCGCGGGCCGCGGCCTACGGCGGGGCCTGCCCCGGGAGCCGGGGCGGCGGTCCCGCCGGGATGCCGTCCGGCGCTCCGCCGGGCGCCGACACCTGGTGGATGCGCAGGGCCAGTTGGAGTTCCAGTGCCCGCTCCGGAAGGTGCCAGTCACGGCCCAGGAGCCGACCGATGCGGTCCAGGCGCTGCACCACCGTGTTGACGTGGACGTGGAGCGCCGCCCGGGTCTTGGCCTGGCTCATGCCGAGCGCGAAGTAGGTCCGCAGGGTGTGGGTGAGGTCGGTGCCGCGCTTCTCGTCGTAGTCCAGCAGCGGGCCCAGGGTCTGCCGTACGTAGCCGCCCAGGTCCGTCTGCTCGCCCAGCAGGAGGCCGACGAAGCCCAGGTCCGCGAGGGCGGCCCCGGTCCCCCGGCGGCCCAGGGCGTGCAGGGCCGCCAGGCAGCGGCGCGCCTGCGCGTACGCCTCGGCGAATTCCGGCGGGCCGGTCACCGGACGTCCCGCCGCCCCGACGGTGACCGGGGCGGCCGCCGCCTGGCCCAGTTCGGCCGCGAGGGCGGCGGCGCGGGCACTGGGGTCGTCGGAGGGGCAGATGAGGACCACGTCGTCGTGGTGCTGACCGGCCAGCCCCTTGCGCGCCCGCGCGGTGCGTGCCGCCGCGGCCAGCAGCCGCGGGCGGGGAACGGTGTCGGCGTGCAGGACGAACACCGCGTGCGGCTGGCCCAGGTTCACGCCGAGGCGGCGGGCCCGGGCCGACAGGCCGGCCGGGTCGGCGGCCCGGGTGAGCAGGTCGCCCAGCAGTTCGCCCCGTACGCGGTCCTCGGTCTCGGCGACCGAGCGGCGCAGGAGCAGCAGCAGGGCGGTGACGACGCTGGCCCGTTCGAAGAGCCTGCGGTCGGCGTCGTCGAGGTCGGGGCGGCCGGTCAGGGCGATGCTGCCGAGGAGTTCGTGTCCGGCCAGGACCGCGCACACCCAGGTGCCCTGGACCGGGACCGCGCGGCCGCCCGCCCGGGAGGCGGCCACGGCCTGCGGCGGCGGGGGCTGCGGGTCCGCGCCCGCCCGGGCGAGTTCGGTTCCGTCGGCGTCGTGGATGAGCGTGCCGCCCTGCAGGACGGTGCCGATGGCGGTGGCCACCTCCGTGATGCCCGCCCCGCGCAGCACCAGGTCGGTCAGCCGGTCGTGGGCGTCCTCGGCGCGCCGCATGGCCCGGCTGTGGGCCTCGATCGTCTGGGAGGCCGCGTTGAGGTCGACCAGTGCGGTACGGGTCTCCTCGAGGAGCCGGGCGCTGTCGATGGCGATGGCGGCGTGGTCGGCGAGCGAGGCCAGCAGGGCGACCTCGTCCGGTGTGAAGGCCCGGGCGGTGCGGTCGGCGGCGTACAGGACCCCGATCACGCGGGTGCCCAGGCGCAGCGGCACCCCGAGGATGGCCCGCAGGCCCTCTTCCGCGACGGCGCTGTCGATGGTGGCGGTGTGCTTGAACCGCGGGTCGTCGCGGTAGTCGCCGGTGGTGTAGGGGCGGGCCGTCTCGGCGACCAGGCCGCCCAGGCCCTCCCCCATGCCCAGGCGCACCTGCTGGAAGGCGGCGGAGACGGAGCCGTCGGTCACCCGCATGTAGGTGTCGCCGGCCTCGTCGTCGTTGAGGGACAGGTAGGTGACGTCCGTACCGAGGAGGAGTTTGGCCCGGTGGACGATGGCCCGCAGGACGGCGTCGGGGTCGCGCAGCGCCGCGAGGTCTCCGGCGGTGTCGAAGAGGGCGGCCAGTTCGGCCTCGCGGCGGCGGTGCTGGCTGAGCGTGCGGCGGATGGCGAGTGCGACCTGGGTGGCCTCGGCCATCTCCTGTGCCCGCGCCGGGGAGAGGCCCGTCTGCCGGGCGGCCTCGGCCGGCTCCGCGAAGCGTTCGGCGGGCGCGCCCTCGGCGAGCAGGTCCAGCAGCCGGCGCAGGACGGTCCACGCCTGGCCGTCGCCGGGGCTCTTCGCGGTGGTGGGCATGTGGGCTCTCCGTGGTACGGGGCCGGCCGCCGCCGCTGACGACGGGGCGGCGGCCGGCGGTGCGGTGCCTTGCTAGGTGCCGGGGGACGTCAGCTCGGCGTCGGCCCCGGCCCGGCGGCCGCCGGGGACCGGGGCCGGGGCCCCGCCGTACGGCCCGGCCAGGTTACGCCCGCGCGTCTCCCGGGCGGCGAGGACGGTCGCGCTCGTGATGAGCGCGGCCGCCGCGAGGTAGATCGAGATCGGGAGCGAGGAGCCGTAGTCGTCGAGCAGGGCCACCGCGATGATCGGGGCGAGGGCGCCGCCGATGATGGAGGCGAGCTGGGATCCCATCGAGGCGCCGGAGTAGCGGACCTTGGTGTCGAACATCTCGGAGATGAAGGCCGCCTGGGGTCCGTACATCGCGCCGTGGAAGAGCAGCCCGATCGTGACGGCGGCGGCGATGGCCGGGAAGGACTTGGAGTCGAGCATCGCGAAGAAGGCGAAGGCCCAGCCAGTCATGCCGAGCGAGCCGATGAGCGTGACCGGGCGGCGGCCGATGCGGTCGGACAGCGCGCCCCACAGCGGGATGGTGACGAAGTGGACGGCCGAGCCGATCAGCACGGCGTTCAGGCCGTCGCTCTTGGACAGGCCCAGGTGGGTGGTCACGTAGACGAGCAGGAAGGCCGTGATGACGTAGTACGAGATGTTCTCGCCGAGGCGGGTGCCGATCGCGGTGAGGACACCCCGCCAGTTCGTGCGGAACACCTCCACGACGGGCGGCTTCTGCGCGCCCGCGGTGCCCGCGGCGGCCTGTGCGGCGGCCTTGGCCTGCGCTTCGAGGAAGAGCGGGGTCTCGGAGACCGACACCCTGATCCACAGGCCGATCACCACGAGCACGCCGGAGAGCAGGAAGGGTATCCGCCAGCCCCAGGCGAGGAAGGCCTCGTCGGACTGGACGGCGGCCAGCAGGGCGAGGACGCCGGTGGCGAGCAGGTTGCCGCCGGGGGCGCCGGCCTGGGGCCAGGAGGCCCAGAAGCCGCGGTTCTTGTCGTCGCCGTGCTCGGAGACCAGCAGGACCGCGCCGCCCCACTCGCCGCCGAGGGCGAAGCCCTGGATCAGGCGCAGTACGGTCAGCAGGATCGGTGCGCCGACGCCGATGCTCGCGTGGGTGGGCAGCAGGCCCATGGCGAAGGTGGCGCCGCCCATCATGAGGAGGCTGAGCACGAGGAGCTTCTTGCGGCCGATCTTGTCCCCGTAGTGGCCGAAGACCAGGCCGCCGAGCGGGCGGGCCGCGAACCCGATCGCGTAGGTGAGGAACGCCAGGAGGGTGCCGACGAGCGGTTCGCTGCTGGGGAAGAACAGCTTGTTGAAGACGAGCGCGGCGGCGGAGCCGTAGAGGAAGAAGTCGTACCACTCGATGGTGGTGCCGATGAGGCTGGCGCTGATGACGCGGCCGATGCCGCCGGCCGGCCGGGACGTCGGGGATGCCGGTGATGTCGGAGATGTCTGGGATGGCATGGCGGGGATACCCACTTCTCGGCTGGGGACGGGAGGGGAACGGGAGGGCAGGGGTGCGGGGCGGGTTCAGGCGGCGGTCCAGCCGCCGTCCAGGGGGATCGAGGCGCCGGTGACGTAGCCGGTGTGGGGTCCGCAGAGCCATACGGCGACGGCGGCGACCTCCTCCGGCTCGATCAGCCGCTTGACGGCGGAGCGGGCGAGCATCACCTCGCCGACGACCTGGTCGGCGTCGATGCCGTGAGCGGCGGCCTGGGCCGCGATCTGCCGCTCCACCAGGGGCGTGCGCACATAGCCAGGGTTGACGCAGTTGCTGGTGATGCCGTGCGGGGCGCCTTCGAGGGCGGCGACCTTGCTCAGCCCCTCCAGGGCGTGCTTCGCCGTCACGTACCCGGCCTTGAACGCGCTGGCCCGCAGGCCGTGGACGCTGGAGATGTTGACGACCCGGCCCCAGCCCCGCTCCCGCATGTGCGGCAGGGTCTGGCGGAGCAGCAGGAACGGGGCGTGGACCATCACCTTCTGGATGAGTTCGAAGCGGTCCGGGGGGAACTCGGTCAGCGGCGCCACGTGCTGGAGGCCCGCGTTGTTGACCAGGATGTCGATGTCGGCCGGCAGCCCCTGCACGAGCTCGCCGCGGGCCAGGTCCACGACGTGCGGGGTGCCTCCGGTCTGCCGGGCGACGGAAGTGGCCGCCTCGGCGTCGATGTCCACGACGTGGACGTGGGCCCCGGCGGCGGCGAGGGCCGTGGCGCAGGCGCGCCCGATACCGCTGCCGGCCCCGGTCACCATGGCGGTGCGGCCCGCGAGGGCGGCCCCGGCTGTCCCGTCGAACGCGGGAGTGATTCCGCTTGTCATGGCCGGAATCATCCGCGACGGCCCCGGGCCGCTCCCATGTGTGGGCCCGCCACACTCCGGCCGGGGGATGTGTGGCACACCGCCAGTGGCCAAGCGGGCGGCCCGGCTGCGGGTGGCCGGATCCGCTGCGCGTGCATCTGCCGCGTGTGCCGTGGGCGCCGGCCCCGGCCGGAGGACGGCACCTGACGGCGCACGTGCTGCGCGTACGCCGCCGGGCCCGGCCCCGGGTCAGCCTCCGCCGGCCCGCGCCCAGGCCGACGCGAACAGTTCGTGCGCCGGGACCGGCGGCAGGAGGCGGATGAACGGGCCCTGGAACTCCGAGGTGTCGGCGGACACCCCGTGGGCGGGGAGCTTGGCGGCCTCCAGGGGCGGGTGGGGGGCCTTGAACTCCGCCCACGGGCCCGGCGCGAAGGCCGTCCGCCCCGCGCGGGCCCGCTTGCCGGTGTGGACCGCGCCCGCCGCCGCCAGTTCCGCCTGGGCCGCCTTGTGGCGGGCTGGGGTCCAGCCGTTCCACCGGCGGACGCCCCGGTCCGTGGGCCGGGCCAGGGCCAGGAGCTGGAGGTGGAGGGCGGCGGCGTCCGCGCCGACCCCGAGGGTGCGCGCGACCTCGGCGACCAGCTCCGGGACGCTCGAGGCCGGGTTCAGCTCGTAGCCGCCCGGCGGCACGGGCGTCGAGGCGGCGCGGGCGACCATCCGGGCCAGTCCCCCGCCGCACACGGCCTCGATCCGCCGGACGGCCTCCAGCACCCCGGGCAGGCCCAGTTCGCCGCAGAGCCGCACGGCGCGCTCCACCCGCTGCGGATCGGCCAGGGCGGCCGGGCGCAGGTACACCTCACGGCCCGGCGACGCGACCACGAACAGCCCGTCGTCATAGGCCGCGGACGGCTCGGTGCCCTCCCGGTAGGGCGGCTCCGGGCAGGGCAGCACGCTGCCCGCGTACGGGAGGAAGGCCGGGTCGTGGACCGCGGCGCGCCCCAGCGCGGCGTTCCAGCACAGCGGGATCAGCGTCCGCGGGTCGTCCAGCCGCGCCCGCAGGGTGCCGTACAGGGCGGCGGCGGCCCGCGTCGCCGGATCGCCGACCGGACGCTCCGTCAGCGCCCAGGCCACGACGGACGCGGGCTCGGCGGGGAAGGGCCCGGCGGGGCCCACCCGCCGGCCGGCGCTGCCGTCCGGCCCGGCGTGGTGCAGGTCGAGTCCGCCGCTCCGGTTGCCCACCAGGACGTACCCGGCGCCGTCGGGGGTCCCGGCGGCCGCGGCTCCTTCCCGGTCCTCGGCGCCCCCGGCCGCGGCGCCCCCGTCCTCGGCGACCCCGGCCTCGGCGCCCCCGGCCGCGAGCACGCGGGCCCAGCCGTCCCCCAGGCCCAGATCGGCCTCCAGCGCGCTCGCGAGCTCCTCGTCCACGTACGGGGTGGTGCCGAGCCGCTCCGCCCAGGCCGCGGCCATCCGTTCGGCCGCCGCGCTCACCGCGCCCTCCTCCCACAGCCCGGCCGGGTCCTCGGGCATGCCCGCCGCGAGCACCGCGCGCCGCCCGGCGTCGCCCAGGCGGTGGCAGAAGTCGTCGTACTGGCGGGCCATGGCCTGGTCGGCCCGGTACGGGGCCGCGCGCAGCAGCTTCAGGTGCTCGTCGTGGTCCGCCCGCCGGGGCAGCCCGCCGAGCACCAGGGCGGCGATGGCGCGCCGGACCCCCGTACGCCGCGAGAACAGGTCCAGCGCCTCGGCGGGCGGCGCGAGCGGTCCCCGCTCGGCCACCAGCCGCAGCAGCCGCGGCAGCCGCGCCGCGTCGTCCCGCGCGATGACGACGACCTCGAAGCCGGCCTCCCCGGCCCCGGCTGACGGGGCGGCACCAGCCGCCAAGGCGGTCCCCGGCGGCGCATCGGAACCGGACACCGGCCCGGCTCCGGACCCCGGCCCGGCCCCCCTCGTCCGGCCAGGCCGGGGCGACGGCCCGGCGCCAGGCGCCCGGCCGGCTCCGGACGCCGGCTCGGCCTGCGGCGACGCGCCGGCCGCGGGCTGTACGAAGCGGGCCAGGCCGCCGCGTTCGGGGCCGGAGGCCACCGGGCTCCCCGCCGCCCGGCAGCGCGCCAGCGCGGCCTCGGGCGACCGGCCGGTGCGCCACCGGCTGTCGGGCTCCGCGTACGGCTGGCCGCTCCAGGTCTCCAGCAGCGCGGCCAGGGCCGCACGGTCCGCCTCGGCGGTGGTGGCGACGGCGGCCCGCCAGGCCACCGCGTCGATCCCGCCCAGGAGCGCGGCCCATTCGGCCGGGGCGGCGGGCGGTGCCAGCCGGCGCGTCTCGTCGTCGATCTCGCCCCGCAGGTGGCGGCCGTCCGCGGCGAGCGCCGTCAGGGTGGCGGGATGCGGCCCGGGCACGTACGCGGAGTACGGCCGGACCTCGGGCAGCAGGCCGCCGAGCGCGGGGGCCAAGGCGGTGTCCGCGACGGCGGCGGCGAGCCGCACCACCGGTCCGGACCGCATGATGCCGACGCGGCGGGACAGTTCCTCGCGCCGCCGCCGCACATCGGCGGCGAGCAGCGCGGCGCGGACGACGCCGGCGACCACCCGCGGCTCGGTCACCTCGGGCAGCGCCCGGGCGATCACGGCGCGCACGCCCGCTTCGCCCCCCGCGTCGAGGAGGGCCCGCACGGCCCCGTCGCCGATCGCGCGCAGCGCCTTGGAGGACGGCTCGTCGCGGGTGGCGAGGAAGTGCCAGTAGGCGGGCGGCGGGACCGGGCCCGCGCTGTGGGAGGAGGGCCGGTCGCGGGAGGAGCGGTCGGGGCCGTGGAGGCCGTGCACCTCCCACAGCAGGGAGCCGTCCTCGGCGGCGTGGCAGCGGATGGCCGCCTCGCCCGCGAGCACGGCGTCCTCGCCGCCCTGGGGCATCCGCACGATGCCCCAGGGGCGGCGGCCCGGGCGTCTGCTGCGGTAGCGGGCGCGGCGGCCGTCGATCCCCTCCAGCAGGAAATCGGTCGGCGAGGGCCCCGCGTACGGCGTGCGGTACAGCACCCGGCAGCCCGTCAGCCGCCCGTCCTGGCCCAGCGGCGAGGCGGGTGCGCCCTCCGGCAGGGCCGCCAGGGTCAACTGGTCCCGGAACAGCGCCGTTCCGGGCGGCACCTCGGCCGTGCGGTGCCACTCGGGCAGCGTGGGCCCCGCCGCGCGGACTCCGGTGACGGGGTCGACGCGGGCCCAGTCGTCCCCCGAGGCGAAGACCTCGGAGCTCCAGATGCCGGCGCCGTCGCCCATCTGCTGGTCGTGGTGCCGGATGCCTTCGCGGCCGCCGGGCCGCAGGACCCCCTCGCCGTCGTGCCTGCCCCGGCCGTCCGCACTCTCGAACTGGTAACCCAGCCCGCCCTGGATGCTGTTGAGGTACGGACGCAGCCCCCGCGCGTGCTCCGGCCGGAACACCTCGTCGGGGCTGCCGGTCCAGTGGGCGTGGGTGGCGAAGGGGCTCTCGGGGTCCGTGGTCCAGCCCACCAGAAACTGGCCGCCCGCGAAGTGGACCGTGTGGTGCGCGGACTCCTCGGGCAGCCGCAACCCGTGGGCCGCGCGCACGCCCGAGGGGTCGACGGCTACGGCGTGCCCCCGGCCGTAGAGGGTCAGGACGGGCCAGGTGCAGGTGACGCCCGCGAGCTCGCCGGGCGCGAAGCCGGCCAGAGCCGCGTCCAGGGCCGGCCAGCCCAGCTCCTCGGGCAGTCCGGCGCGCAGGGTGCGCGCGAGCGGGCCCGTCAGGTCGAGGGCGGCCAGCACCTCCTCGATGCCGTCCAGGGCCGTGGCCGTCGGCCGGTCCAGCAGGTCGCGCAGTTCGCCGACGGCCTCGTCCGCCGCGGCCAGTCCGCCGCCCGCGAGCGCGCCGGCCAGGCTCTCGATCCTGGTGTGCACCTCGGCGGCGATGCCCGGGTTCGCCGGGAGCCGGGTGATCGCCGTGCCCGCGCCGCGCAGTCCGGCGTGCACGGTGCCCTCCAGGCGCGGCCCGAACACCGGGTCCGCCGCGAGGGCCTTGAGGTCGCGCCGCGACCGCGCGCCCCAGAAATGGAGCCGGACCGTCTCGCCCGGGTCCTCCACCGCGATCCGTTCGGCGAGGCAGAGGTCCAGCAGGTCCGCGTCCAGGCCGGGCCGGTGGTAGCGGTCCTCGTGCAGCCGGACCGGCTGTCCGGCCGCGCGCAGCAGGGGCGCGAACCGGGCCGCGAGGTCGAGCAGTTCGGGGGGCGTCGGCTGCCGGGACACGCCCCCGTACGGCTCCTTGCGGTGGGAGTAGGCGCGGGTGTAGCGCCCCAGCCAGGCGGCGGGGCCGCCCTCCGGAGTGATCCGCCCGGCGGCCGCCGCGTCGGCCGCGCCCGAGCGCAGCAGGAGGCGCAGCCAGGCAGCCGCGTCGTTCCGCGACTCCGGGAACACCTCCAGCAGCCGGGCGTTCGCCCCGTCGTCCTGCGGGTGGTCGGCCAGCAGCGCGGCGGCCGCGTCGAGCAGGGTGTCCGGTACGGCCTTCCCGCGCGCCGCGCCGATCAGGGCGGCCAGCACCCGCGCCTCCTCGGCCGGGCCGAGCCCGGCGGCGCGCGCCGAAGCGCGCACCCTGCGGGCCAGGTCGGCGGGCGGCTCCCCGGGCGAGGCCGCCCAGGCGGTGAGGACCCGTACGTACTCCGCGTGCGCGTCGGCGGGGTCCAGCTCCGCGGCCAGCCATGCCTGATGGCCGCGGAGCTCCTTGGCGGGCAGGGCGCCGGAGCGGGCGAGCAGCAGCACGTTCCCCCGGCGCCAGGCGGGGTCCACGGGCAGGGTGTGCTCCCGCTCGGCGGCGCGGGCCAGGGTGTACGCGCGGCCGGCGGCCTTCGGGGCCCAGGAGGCGAGCCGGTGGGCCATCGTGTCCCAGAACCAGGGCAGATGGGCCGGCGGCAGCCCTCGGGAGAGGTGCGCCATCCCGTCCAGGGCGCGGCCCGCCTTCGGGTACGCGCGCGACACGCGCTCGCGCACGTCGGCGAGCAGGCCGGCCGCGGCGGCTCCCGCGCCCGGGTCGTGGGCGCGCACCCAGTCGGCGTACGCCTCCGACCTGTGGGGTTCCGACGGAAGGGGGACGGGAAGGTTCACGCCTCCGATCCTGCCAGGCGGCGCCGACAGCGCCGCCACGGATTCCCACGAGAACGGTTTGTGCGTACTCGTGGGTATCGCGACCCGATAGCGCCGGGATTTGATACTTCTGGACCAGTCCGTGCGCACACTGCCCGCGGGAAGGACGTGACCATGCTCGATTTTCTGCGCCCCAAGACCGTTGTCTGCCCGTACTGCCGGGCCACCGACAAGGAAGGGGTCGCACGGACCCTGAGCGCCGTGGCGGGCTCGCTGTCGGTGACCTGGCACACGGCGGCCTGCCCGCACTACGCCGCCGACCTCATCCTCGCCGACGGCGAGAAGAGGCCTTAGGGGCCGGCCCGGGGGTCAGGCGGCGGGGTCGGGGACCAGCCCGTCGGCCACCAGGCCGGCCAGGACCGCCTGCCCCAGGGCCTGCACGGCGGACTGCGGGCGGACCATCACGGTGAACTCCTTGACCCGGCCCGACTCGTCGAATTGGAGCAGGTCGATCCCGTGGATCTGCCTGCCGTCGACCACGGCCCGGAAGGGCAGGATCGCCGAGGGGGCCTCCGTGCCGTCGGCGCCGGTCTCGGCCGTGCCCTCCAGGGAGCCGACGTAGCGGAGGTCCTCGAACACGCGCAGCAGGACGCCGAAGAGTCCCAGCACCATCGGCTTCCCCTCGAACGGGGTGAACTTCACCGGGCTGTACAACCGGATGTCCTCGGTGAACAGGTCGTCCAGCGCGGTGAGATCGCGCTTCTCCACGGCTGCGCGGAAGCGTTCGGCAGTCTCCATGCCCACTCCTCATACTCAAGAATGTGACTAGTCACTTTCTTGAGTATGATGCACCGGACGGACGAGGCGAGGGAAGGGGCTGCCGCGATGGCCTTGCGACATGCCGTGCTGGCGGCGCTGCTCGAAGGCGAGTTCAGCGGCTACCAGCTGGCCAAGGTGTTCGACGTCAGCGTCGCGAACTTCTGGCACGCGCTCCCCCAGCAGCTGTACGCGGAGCTGGCCAAGCTGGAGAAGGAGGGCCTGGTGGCGGGCCGGCAGGTGGTCCAGGAGACCCGGCCCAACAAGCGCCTCTTCCACGTCACCGACGCCGGACGCGCCGTGCTGGAGGAGTTCGCGGCGGCCGCGGCCAAGCCCTCGGTCATCCGCGACGACCTGCTCGTCAAGGTGCAGACCGCCGACCTGATCGGCACCCGGCCGGTGATCGAACAGCTCGAAGCCCGGGCACTCGCCGCCGAGGCCAAGATCGAGCTGCTCGACTCCCTGCTGCGGCGGATGCGCGGCGACGCGGACGAGGCGGAGTTCCTGCGGAGCGGCGAGCGGATCGGCGGCTACCTGACGTGCCTGCGCGGGGTGGCGTTCGAACAGGGGCACCGCGACTGGTGCCTGCGGACCGCGGCCGTCCTGAGGGCACGGCTGACCGGAGGAAAGGACGGCGACTCATGACGAACGGCGCGTACCTGCGCTACGTCGCCCTGGGCGACAGCCAGACCGAGGGCATAGGCGACGGCGACGACACCACCGGACTGCGGGGCTTCGCCGACCGGTTCGCCGAACACCTCGCGGCCGCCGGCCCCGGGCTCACCTACGCGAACCTCGCCGTGCGCGGGCGCCTGGCCGGCCAGGTCCGCGCCGAGCAGCTGGCGCCCGCCCTGGCCCTCGGCCCCGACCTGGCGACCGTCGTCGCCGGGGTCAACGACCTGCTCCGGCCCCGGTTCGACGCCGACGAGGTGGCCGGGCACCTCGAGGAGATGTTCGCCGCGCTCACGGCGGCCGGGGCCCACGTGGTGACCGTGACCGTCCCCGACCTGGGGGAGATCGCGCCGCTGGCCCGGCCGCTCGCCCCGCGCGTGGCCGCCCTCAACGACCGGGTCCGCGCCGCGGCCGCCCGGCAGGGGGTCACGGTCGCCGAGATAGCCGCGCAGCCCGTCGCCACCGACCCGCGGCTGTGGACCGCCGACCGCCTCCACGTCAGCGCCCTCGGCCACGCGCGGATCGCCGCGGCCCTCGCCGAGGCCGTCCGCCTCCCCGGCAGCGACGACTCCTGGACCCTCCCCCTGCCGCCCCGGGCCATGCCCGGCCGCCTGCGGGCCGCCGGCGCCGAACTGCGCTGGGTGGCCGGGTTCCTCGGCCCGTGGATCGGCCGCCGCCTGAGCGGCCGCTCCTCCGGCGACGGCCGCACCGCCAAGCGCCCCGTACTCCTGCCGCTCGGCTAGCCGGCGTCCGTACAGCAGCCGTCGCGGAGCATCTGGCGCAGGACGGTGCTCCAGTCCGTCGGGGGCCGCGCGGGGGCGCGCAGCGCACCGGGGGCGTCGGGCCCGGTGAAGGCCCGTTCCAGCACACCGCGTTCGCCCACGATCCCGCCGCGCACGGTCGCCCGTACCCGGACCAGGTCGGCGAAATCGGTGAAGGGGTCGCCGTCCACGACGGTGAGGTCGGCGATCCGGCCGGCCTCGACCGTGCCGAGGTGGTCGGCCACGCCGAAGACGCGGGCCGGGGTGCGGGTGACGGTGGTCAGCGCCTGCGCCGGGGACAGGCCGTACCGGTGCAGGGCGCGCAGGGCCAGGTGGAGGTGCAGGCCGACCGGGGTGAGCGGGGCGTCGGTGCCGAGCGCCAGGCGGCCGCCGCCCGCCAGGAGCCGCCGGTAGGTGGCGACTTCCCGTTCCAGGGCCTCGCTCTGCTCCGCGGTCGGCGGCTGGGCGGCGGCGGCCCGGACGGCCTCCACGTCCCAGGGCGGCATCAGCGCGGTGACCCGGGGGTCGGCGGCGAGCGCCGGATCGGCGCCGATCAGGGGCAGGGCGGTGAAGGGCGTGGCGATGAGGTCGAAGCCGCCGCGGGTGTAGACCTCCAGGGTGTCCTGGTGGGTGTGGCCCGCCGGGGTGGCGCCGTGGCCGTACTCGGCGCGCTCGGTCGCCACCAGGTGCGTGGTCAGGTCCTGCCCGGCCTGCACGCCGGGGGCGCACAGGTGCGAACCGGCGAGTACCCCGAGCCGTTCGTGGGCGAACCGGGCCGCCTCCTCCATCAGCGCGTACGGGGCCCGGACATAGGTCTTGACGAAGTCCCAGTCCAGCGCCTCCCCCCGGGCCAGCGAGCGGGCGAACCCCGCACGGGTGCGGTGGGCGCGGCCCATGCTGTAGGCGACCCGGGAGCCGTCGAGGAGCTCGCCGCCGGCCAGCAGCCGGGGCCCGGTGAGCCGGCCGGCCCGGATGTCCTCGCGCAGCCGGGCCTGTTCGTGGGCGGAGCCGCCGAGGGAGACAGCGGTGGTGACCCCGTACGCGAGGTGCAGCAGGCCCTGGCGGGCTCCGTAGGTGTAGGGGTACGGGTGGACGTGCGCGTCCCACAGGCCCGGCAGGACCGTGCCGGTGGAGGCGTCGACGCGGCGCGCGGCGCGCCGGCCCGGCCGGTGGGGCTCAACGGCGGTGATCCGGCCGCCGCTGATCAGGATGTCGGCGTCGGCGCGGGGCGGTGAGCCGGTGGCGTCCCACAGCAGTCCGGCGTGCACGACGGTGTCGACGGGGGTGGGTCGGCGGTGGTCCAGGGAGAGCGGCACGGTCCGGGGGCCGGCGGCGGGTGCGCCGGCGCCGTCCAGGGTGAGCAGGCGCAGCCGCGCGCCGCACTGGTAGAGGAGGGTGCGGGAGTCGGCGGACCACGAGGGGTGGTCGGCGGGCTCCTCGGTGAGCGGGCGGGCCGGGCCGGCGGGGCTGCCGTCGGGGGCGACGGGCAGCAGCCACAGGGCCGACTCGCTGACGCAGGCCAGGAACCGGCCGTCGGGCGACCAGACGGGGCCGGAGGCATAGCGGTCCGAGAGCGAGGCGTGCGGGGCGAGCGCGTGGAGGCGGGCGGAACCGGTGGCGGTGTCGACGATCCGGATGAGGTTGTAGCCCTCGCGGAAGCGGCGGCTGAGGCGGTTGCGGTCGCACAGGGCGAGGTACCGCCCGTCCGGCGACCAGCTGGGCGGGCCGGGCAGGCCGCCGCCCCCGAGGGCGGCGGCCAGCGGGGTCTCCGTGCCGGTCGCGAGTTCGCGGACGAGGAGCCGCCCGGCGAGGTCCAGGCACGCGAGCCGCCGGCCGTCCGGCGAGAGGGCCCCGTAGACGCGGCCGCCCGCGGCGAGGACGCTCTCGCGGCCGTCGTCGAGTTCCCTGCGGCGTACGGTGTTCAGCCCCTCGCGGTCGTCCGTGTAGACCAGGGCGCGGCCGTCCGGGGTCCACACCGGCCCCTGGACGTACGCCGTGGCGGGGGCCTGGACGATCCTGCGCGGCGCGCCGCCGGCGACGGGCGCGACCCACAGCGCGTTGAGCGCGGCGAAGGCCACGCTGCGGCCGTCGGGGGACAGGCACGGCAGGTGGATGCCGCGTACCGGGCGGCTGCGCTCGGCCTCCAGGACGTACTCCTTGAACCGGCGCCGGGGGCGGGGCACTTCGAGGGTGGCGTCGAGGGGGACCACCCGGCCGGCGGTGTCCCGGTCGGGGTCGATCACCCGGAACCGGCCGTCGAGGGTGAGCAGCAGGCGGTCGTCGCCGATCCAGCGCGGGGGTGCGGGGGCGAGGTCGCCGTCGAGGGCGACCCGGCGGCCGTCCACGTACAGGCTGAGGTGCTCGGCCCGGCGGGGGCCCGGGGCGGCGGACAGCCAGGCGGTGCGCCCGGCCGGGGAGAGCGCCGGAGTGCGCAGGCTGCCTTCGCCGGCGGTGTGCTCGGTCCGTACGGGGCCGCGGCCGTCGGCGGCTACGGAGGCGAGGGTGCGGGCGGTCAGGGTTTCGCCGGTGAGCGTGCCCCGGACGAACAGCACGCGCGATCCGTCCGGCGACCAGGCGGGGTCGAAGTCCTCCCATTCGCCCTCCCGGCCCTCCCCGCCCTCCCGGCCCTCCCCGCCGTCCCGGCCCTCCCCGCCGTCCTGCCCGGGTCCGGACTGACCCGGCAGGCCCGTCAGGCGGCGCAGTCGGCCGTCGGCGACCTCGACGGTCCAGATCCGGTACGGAGCGCCCGCCACCGGATCGCCGCCGCGTTCGGAGCAGAAGGCGAGGATGCGGCCGTCGGGGGACCAGGCGGGGGCGCGGTGGTCGAACGGGCCGTCGGTGAGCGGGCGCAGGCCCGAGCCGTCGGCGCGCATCACCCAGATGTGGAAGGTGCCGCCGCGGTAGGCGCTCATCGCCACCTGGCGGCCGTCCGGGGAGAAGACGGGCCGGCCGGGCTCCAGGTCGGGCGGGGTGAGCGGGGTCGCCGGGGATCCGTCCGCGGGGAGGGACCACAGGATGTTCTGCACTTCGGCGATGACCCGGTCCCCGGTGGCGGTCGCGGTCGCCGCGCCGTTGGTGGCGCGGGTGAAGCGCAGCCGGACCAGCTCGCCGGCCGGGGATCCGGGGGCGGCGGCGCGTTGTGCCGCCGCGGCCGAGGGGGCGGCGGGGCCCTGTTCCGCCGCGGCCGCCGGGGGGCGGCCCGCCAGCGCCGCCAGGGCGCCGGCCGAAGCCGCCTGCAGAACCGTCCTGCGCGCAATCCGCATGCCGCCCACTCGCCTCACGTATCGGTCGATGGCCGCCCGCCACCCGTCAGCCCCTCAAACGATCACGGCCCCGCCGCGGCAACGGGCCGCCGCCGTCCGCCATCGGCTGGCCAGGGCGGCCATGCCCCGTGATGACGACGCCGCAGACATCACGGCCTGGGCCGCGTCCCCGAACTCCTCCCCGGTCTTGAGCACCAGGGGGTTGCGGGCGGTTCCTCACGGGTCGTAACGGAGGCAATTCGACAGGTAGTTATTGGGTGAATACCTGACTGAATTCCCGTCAACAAGACTCCGGTTTATATCTCGATTTGATAACGACTCCCCCTCGAAGGCCTGGACCAATCATCTGCAACGCGCGTAACTGCCCTTGTTTTATTGATTATTGATGGTTCGTCAAATTCAACCGACAGGTAACGGAACGATTTCTCGGACCGCACCCCTCTTTGTCCGAATTCTCCGGCGTATTCGTCTGGCAGGCTTCCGCGCACCCAGTGTTCCGATCTCGATTTGAGGTGCCCATGCCAGGACGACGCAGACGGCCCGAACACCGCCGCAAACCGCGGCGGTTGATACTCCTCACCGCCGCCATGGCCACGGCGGCGGTGATCGCCGGAGGCATCGCGTACTCCGGCAGCGGCGACGGGGCCCAGGCCGCGGCCCCCGCCGAGGCCGCCGCGGCGGAAGCCGCGGCGCCGGCGGCCGCACCCGCCCGCGACCAGGATCCGGAGCCCATCGCGAGCGCGCCCGCCAACGAGAGCGCCCGCGGCATGGTCTACGACGGCCTCGAGGCCGCGCCGAAGGGCGACAAGTGCGTCGGCGTCTACCGCACCGGCGCCGGCCACTGCACCCACGGCCCCGACGCCCCGCCCAAGGGCGTCGACATCACCAAGGACATCGCGCCCGCCGTCAAGGCCTCGGCCCCCGCGGCCGATCCCGCCAAGCCCGCGACCGACGACCCGGCGAGCACGGAAGGCGGCGGGCGTCCTCAGGACGCGCCCGCCGCCGACGCCGCCGCGGCCTCCGCGAAGGCGCCCGCCCCCGCCGCGCCGGCCGCCGGCGGCCAGGCCGTCGCCGCCGGCCCCGCGGGCCAGACCGTCCAGTGCGACGGCGACGGCAGCACCGGCAACCGCGTCCAGGTGGTCTACGTCCACGCTCCCGGCCGCGACCGCTACTCCGAGTACGTCGCCTCGTTCCGCAAATGGGCGGCCGACGCCGACCTCATCTACGCGGCGAGCGCCAAGGAGACCGGCGGAGTCCGGCACATCCGCTACGTGACGGCCGCCGACTGCACCCCCACGGTGCTCAACATCGAGCTCCCGGCCTCGGCGCTGTCCGAGTTCAGCGCGACCAACGCCGCGCTCGCCGCCAAGGGGCTCGACCGCCGCGACCGCAAGTACATGATCTTCGCCGACAGCCAGGTCTACTGCGGCATCGGCACCTTCAACGGCGACGAGCGTCCCGGCCAGGCCAACCTGAGCAACTTCGGCCCCTCCTACGGCCGTACGGACTCCGGCTGCTGGGGCGGGCACACCGCCGCGCACGAACTCGGCCACAACCTGGGCGCGGTCAACAACAGCGCCCCGAACACCAGCCGCGGCGCGCACTGCACCGACGAGTTCGACGTCATGTGCTACTCGGACACGCCGTACTACCCGCAGATGCGCAACATCTGCACCAACCAGGCCTCCGAGAACATCCTGGACTGCAACCACGACGACTACTTCCACACCAGCCCGAAGGCGGGCAGCTACCTCGCCACGCACTGGAACATCGCCGACAACCAGTTCCTGATGCGCGCCAAGGGGGGGTCCACGGGCAGGGTGTGCTCCCGCTCGGCGGCGCGGGCCAGGGTGTACGCGCGGCCGGCGGCCTTCGGGGCCCAGGAGGCGAGCCGGTGGGCCATCGTGTCCCAGAACCAGGGCAGATGGGCCGGCGGCAGCCCTCGGGAGAGGTGCGCCATCCCGTCCAGGGCGCGGCCCGCCTTCGGGTACGCGCGCGACACGCGCTCGCGCACGTCGGCGAGCAGGCCGGCCGCGGCGGCTCCCGCGCCCGGGTCGTGGGCGCGCACCCAGTCGGCGTACGCCTCCGACCTGTGGGGTTCCGACGGAAGGGGGACGGGAAGGTTCACGCCACCGATCCTGCCAGGCGGCCCCGACAGCGCCGCCACGGATTCCCACGAGAACGGTTTGTGCGTACTCGTGGGTATCGCGACCCGATAGCGCCGGGATTTGATACTTCTGGACCAGTCCGTGCGCACACTGCCCGCGGGAAGGACGTGACCATGCTCGATTTTCTGCGCCCCAAGACCGTTGTCTGCCCGTACTGCCGGGCCACCGACAAGGAAGGGGTCGCACGGACCCTGAGCGCCGTGGCGGGCTCGCTGTCGGTGACCTGGCACACGGCGGCCTGCCCGCACTACGCCGCCGACCTCATCCTCGCCGACGGCGAGAAGAGGCCTTAGGGGCCGGCCCGGGGGTCAGGCGGCGGGGTCGGGGACCAGCCCGTCGGCCACCAGGCCGGCCAGGACCGCCTGCCCCAGGGCCTGCACGGCGGACTGCGGGCGGACCATCACGGTGAACTCCTTGACCCGGCCCGACTCGTCGAATTGGAGCAGGTCGATCCCGTGGATCTGCCTGCCGTCGACCACGGCCCGGAAGGGCAGGATCGCCGAGGGGGCCTCCGTGCCGTCGGCGCCGGTCTCGGCCGTGCCCTCCAGGGAGCCGACGTAGCGGAGGTCCTCGAACACGCGCAGCAGGACGCCGAAGAGTCCCAGCACCATCGGCTTCCCCTCGAACGGGGTGAACTTCACCGGGCTGTACAACCGGATGTCCTCGGTGAACAGGTCGTCCAGCGCGGTGAGATCGCGCTTCTCCACGGCTGCGCGGAAGCGTTCGGCAGTCTCCATGCCCACTCCTCATACTCAAGAATGTGACTAGTCACTTTCTTGAGTATGATGCACCGGACGGACGAGGCGAGGGAAGGGGCTGCCGCGATGGCCTTGCGACATGCCGTGCTGGCGGCGCTGCTCGAAGGCGAGTTCAGCGGCTACCAGCTGGCCAAGGTGTTCGACGTCAGCGTCGCGAACTTCTGGCACGCGCTCCCCCAGCAGCTGTACGCGGAGCTGGCCAAGCTGGAGAAGGAGGGCCTGGTGGCGGGCCGGCAGGTGGTCCAGGAGACCCGGCCCAACAAGCGCCTCTTCCACGTCACCGACGCCGGACGCGCCGTGCTGGAGGAGTTCGCGGCGGCCGCGGCCAAGCCCTCGGTCATCCGCGACGACCTGCTCGTCAAGGTGCAGACCGCCGACCTGATCGGCACCCGGCCGGTGATCGAACAGCTCGAAGCCCGGGCACTCGCCGCCGAGGCCAAGATCGAGCTGCTCGACTCCCTGCTGCGGCGGATGCGCGGCGACGCGGACGAGGCGGAGTTCCTGCGGAGCGGCGAGCGGATCGGCGGCTACCTGACGTGCCTGCGCGGGGTGGCGTTCGAACAGGGGCACCGCGACTGGTGCCTGCGGACCGCGGCCGTCCTGAGGGCACGGCTGACCGGAGGAAAGGACGGCGACTCATGACGAACGGCGCGTACCTGCGCTACGTCGCCCTGGGCGACAGCCAGACCGAGGGCATAGGCGACGGCGACGACACCACCGGACTGCGGGGCTTCGCCGACCGGTTCGCCGAACACCTCGCGGCCGCCGGCCCCGGGCTCACCTACGCGAACCTCGCCGTGCGCGGGCGCCTGGCCGGCCAGGTCCGCGCCGAGCAGCTGGCGCCCGCCCTGGCCCTCGGCCCCGACCTGGCGACCGTCGTCGCCGGGGTCAACGACCTGCTCCGGCCCCGGTTCGACGCCGACGAGGTGGCCGGGCACCTCGAGGAGATGTTCGCCGCGCTCACGGCGGCCGGGGCCCACGTGGTGACCGTGACCGTCCCCGACCTGGGGGAGATCGCGCCGCTGGCCCGGCCGCTCGCCCCGCGCGTGGCCGCCCTCAACGACCGGGTCCGCGCCGCGGCCGCCCGGCAGGGGGTCACGGTCGCCGAGATAGCCGCGCAGCCCGTCGCCACCGACCCGCGGCTGTGGACCGCCGACCGCCTCCACGTCAGCGCCCTCGGCCACGCGCGGATCGCCGCGGCCCTCGCCGAGGCCGTCCGCCTCCCCGGCAGCGACGACTCCTGGACCCTCCCCCTGCCGCCCCGGGCCATGCCCGGCCGCCTGCGGGCCGCCGGCGCCGAACTGCGCTGGGTGGCCGGGTTCCTCGGCCCGTGGATCGGCCGCCGCCTGAGCGGCCGCTCCTCCGGCGACGGCCGCACCGCCAAGCGCCCCGTACTCCTGCCGCTCGGCTAGCCGGCGTCCGTACAGCAGCCGTCGCGGAGCATCTGGCGCAGGACGGTGCTCCAGTCCGTCGGGGGCCGCGCGGGGGCGCGCAGCGCACCGGGGGCGTCGGGCCCGGTGAAGGCCCGTTCCAGCACACCGCGTTCGCCCACGATCCCGCCGCGCACGGTCGCCCGTACCCGGACCAGGTCGGCGAAATCGGTGAAGGGGTCGCCGTCCACGACGGTGAGGTCGGCGATCCGGCCGGCCTCGACCGTGCCGAGGTGGTCGGCCACGCCGAAGACGCGGGCCGGGGTGCGGGTGACGGTGGTCAGCGCCTGCGCCGGGGACAGGCCGTACCGGTGCAGGGCGCGCAGGGCCAGGTGGAGGTGCAGGCCGACCGGGGTGAGCGGGGCGTCGGTGCCGAGCGCCAGGCGGCCGCCGCCCGCCAGGAGCCGCCGGTAGGTGGCGACTTCCCGTTCCAGGGCCTCGCTCTGCTCCGCGGTCGGCGGCTGGGCGGCGGCGGCCCGGACGGCCTCCACGTCCCAGGGCGGCATCAGCGCGGTGACCCGGGGGTCGGCGGCGAGCGCCGGATCGGCGCCGATCAGGGGCAGGGCGGTGAAGGGCGTGGCGATGAGGTCGAAGCCGCCGCGGGTGTAGACCTCCAGGGTGTCCTGGTGGGTGTGGCCCGCCGGGGTGGCGCCGTGGCCGTACTCGGCGCGCTCGGTCGCCACCAGGTGCGTGGTCAGGTCCTGCCCGGCCTGCACGCCGGGGGCGCACAGGTGCGAACCGGCGAGTACCCCGAGCCGTTCGTGGGCGAACCGGGCCGCCTCCTCCATCAGCGCGTACGGGGCCCGGACATAGGTCTTGACGAAGTCCCAGTCCAGCGCCTCCCCCCGGGCCAGCGAGCGGGCGAACCCCGCACGGGTGCGGTGGGCGCGGCCCATGCTGTAGGCGACCCGGGAGCCGTCGAGGAGCTCGCCGCCGGCCAGCAGCCGGGGCCCGGTGAGCCGGCCGGCCCGGATGTCCTCGCGCAGCCGGGCCTGTTCGTGGGCGGAGCCGCCGAGGGAGACAGCGGTGGTGACCCCGTACGCGAGGTGCAGCAGGCCCTGGCGGGCTCCGTAGGTGTAGGGGTACGGGTGGACGTGCGCGTCCCACAGGCCCGGCAGGACCGTGCCGGTGGAGGCGTCGACGCGGCGCGCGGCGCGCCGGCCCGGCCGGTGGGGCTCAACGGCGGTGATCCGGCCGCCGCTGATCAGGATGTCGGCGTCGGCGCGGGGCGGTGAGCCGGTGGCGTCCCACAGCAGTCCGGCGTGCACGACGGTGTCGACGGGGGTGGGTCGGCGGTGGTCCAGGGAGAGCGGCACGGTCCGGGGGCCGGCGGCGGGTGCGCCGGCGCCGTCCAGGGTGAGCAGGCGCAGCCGCGCGCCGCACTGGTAGAGGAGGGTGCGGGAGTCGGCGGACCACGAGGGGTGGTCGGCGGGCTCCTCGGTGAGCGGGCGGGCCGGGCCGGCGGGGCTGCCGTCGGGGGCGACGGGCAGCAGCCACAGGGCCGACTCGCTGACGCAGGCCAGGAACCGGCCGTCGGGCGACCAGACGGGGCCGGAGGCATAGCGGTCCGAGAGCGAGGCGTGCGGGGCGAGCGCGTGGAGGCGGGCGGAACCGGTGGCGGTGTCGACGATCCGGATGAGGTTGTAGCCCTCGCGGAAGCGGCGGCTGAGGCGGTTGCGGTCGCACAGGGCGAGGTACCGCCCGTCCGGCGACCAGCTGGGCGGGCCGGGCAGGCCGCCGCCCCCGAGGGCGGCGGCCAGCGGGGTCTCCGTGCCGGTCGCGAGTTCGCGGACGAGGAGCCGCCCGGCGAGGTCCAGGCACGCGAGCCGCCGGCCGTCCGGCGAGAGGGCCCCGTAGACGCGGCCGCCCGCGGCGAGGACGCTCTCGCGGCCGTCGTCGAGTTCCCTGCGGCGTACGGTGTTCAGCCCCTCGCGGTCGTCCGTGTAGACCAGGGCGCGGCCGTCCGGGGTCCACACCGGCCCCTGGACGTACGCCGTGGCGGGGGCCTGGACGATCCTGCGCGGCGCGCCGCCGGCGACGGGCGCGACCCACAGCGCGTTGAGCGCGGCGAAGGCCACGCTGCGGCCGTCGGGGGACAGGCACGGCAGGTGGATGCCGCGTACCGGGCGGCTGCGCTCGGCCTCCAGGACGTACTCCTTGAACCGGCGCCGGGGGCGGGGCACTTCGAGGGTGGCGTCGAGGGGGACCACCCGGCCGGCGGTGTCCCGGTCGGGGTCGATCACCCGGAACCGGCCGTCGAGGGTGAGCAGCAGGCGGTCGTCGCCGATCCAGCGCGGGGGTGCGGGGGCGAGGTCGCCGTCGAGGGCGACCCGGCGGCCGTCCACGTACAGGCTGAGGTGCTCGGCCCGGCGGGGGCCCGGGGCGGCGGACAGCCAGGCGGTGCGCCCGGCCGGGGAGAGCGCCGGAGTGCGCAGGCTGCCTTCGCCGGCGGTGTGCTCGGTCCGTACGGGGCCGCGGCCGTCGGCGGCTACGGAGGCGAGGGTGCGGGCGGTCAGGGTTTCGCCGGTGAGCGTGCCCCGGACGAACAGCACGCGCGATCCGTCCGGCGACCAGGCGGGGTCGAAGTCCTCCCATTCGCCCTCCCGGCCCTCCCCGCCCTCCCGGCCCTCCCCGCCGTCCCGGCCCTCCCCGCCGTCCTGCCCGGGTCCGGACTGACCCGGCAGGCCCGTCAGGCGGCGCAGTCGGCCGTCGGCGACCTCGACGGTCCAGATCCGGTACGGAGCGCCCGCCACCGGATCGCCGCCGCGTTCGGAGCAGAAGGCGAGGATGCGGCCGTCGGGGGACCAGGCGGGGGCGCGGTGGTCGAACGGGCCGTCGGTGAGCGGGCGCAGGCCCGAGCCGTCGGCGCGCATCACCCAGATGTGGAAGGTGCCGCCGCGGTAGGCGCTCATCGCCACCTGGCGGCCGTCCGGGGAGAAGACGGGCCGGCCGGGCTCCAGGTCGGGCGGGGTGAGCGGGGTCGCCGGGGATCCGTCCGCGGGGAGGGACCACAGGATGTTCTGCACTTCGGCGATGACCCGGTCCCCGGTGGCGGTCGCGGTCGCCGCGCCGTTGGTGGCGCGGGTGAAGCGCAGCCGGACCAGCTCGCCGGCCGGGGATCCGGGGGCGGCGGCGCGTTGTGCCGCCGCGGCCGAGGGGGCGGCGGGGCCCTGTTCCGCCGCGGCCGCCGGGGGGCGGCCCGCCAGCGCCGCCAGGGCGCCGGCCGAAGCCGCCTGCAGAACCGTCCTGCGCGCAATCCGCATGCCGCCCACTCGCCTCACGTATCGGTCGATGGCCGCCCGCCACCCGTCAGCCCCTCAAACGATCACGGCCCCGCCGCGGCAACGGGCCGCCGCCGTCCGCCATCGGCTGGCCAGGGCGGCCATGCCCCGTGATGACGACGCCGCAGACATCACGGCCTGGGCCGCGTCCCCGAACTCCTCCCCGGTCTTGAGCACCAGGGGGTTGCGGGCGGTTCCTCACGGGTCGTAACGGAGGCAATTCGACAGGTAGTTATTGGGTGAATACCTGACTGAATTCCCGTCAACAAGACTCCGGTTTATATCTCGATTTGATAACGACTCCCCCTCGAAGGCCTGGACCAATCATCTGCAACGCGCGTAACTGCCCTTGTTTTATTGATTATTGATGGTTCGTCAAATTCAACCGACAGGTAACGGAACGATTTCTCGGACCGCACCCCTCTTTGTCCGAATTCTCCGGCGTATTCGTCTGGCAGGCTTCCGCGCACCCAGTGTTCCGATCTCGATTTGAGGTGCCCATGCCAGGACGACGCAGACGGCCCGAACACCGCCGCAAACCGCGGCGGTTGATACTCCTCACCGCCGCCATGGCCACGGCGGCGGTGATCGCCGGAGGCATCGCGTACTCCGGCAGCGGCGACGGGGCCCAGGCCGCGGCCCCCGCCGAGGCCGCCGCGGCGGAAGCCGCGGCGCCGGCGGCCGCACCCGCCCGCGACCAGGATCCGGAGCCCATCGCGAGCGCGCCCGCCAACGAGAGCGCCCGCGGCATGGTCTACGACGGCCTCGAGGCCGCGCCGAAGGGCGACAAGTGCGTCGGCGTCTACCGCACCGGCGCCGGCCACTGCACCCACGGCCCCGACGCCCCGCCCAAGGGCGTCGACATCACCAAGGACATCGCGCCCGCCGTCAAGGCCTCGGCCCCCGCGGCCGATCCCGCCAAGCCCGCGACCGACGACCCGGCGAGCACGGAAGGCGGCGGGCGTCCTCAGGACGCGCCCGCCGCCGACGCCGCCGCGGCCTCCGCGAAGGCGCCCGCCCCCGCCGCGCCGGCCGCCGGCGGCCAGGCCGTCGCCGCCGGCCCCGCGGGCCAGACCGTCCAGTGCGACGGCGACGGCAGCACCGGCAACCGCGTCCAGGTGGTCTACGTCCACGCTCCCGGCCGCGACCGCTACTCCGAGTACGTCGCCTCGTTCCGCAAATGGGCGGCCGACGCCGACCTCATCTACGCGGCGAGCGCCAAGGAGACCGGCGGAGTCCGGCACATCCGCTACGTGACGGCCGCCGACTGCACCCCCACGGTGCTCAACATCGAGCTCCCGGCCTCGGCGCTGTCCGAGTTCAGCGCGACCAACGCCGCGCTCGCCGCCAAGGGGCTCGACCGCCGCGACCGCAAGTACATGATCTTCGCCGACAGCCAGGTCTACTGCGGCATCGGCACCTTCAACGGCGACGAGCGTCCCGGCCAGGCCAACCTGAGCAACTTCGGCCCCTCCTACGGCCGTACGGACTCCGGCTGCTGGGGCGGGCACACCGCCGCGCACGAACTCGGCCACAACCTGGGCGCGGTCAACAACAGCGCCCCGAACACCAGCCGCGGCGCGCACTGCACCGACGAGTTCGACGTCATGTGCTACTCGGACACGCCGTACTACCCGCAGATGCGCAACATCTGCACCAACCAGGCCTCCGAGAACATCCTGGACTGCAACCACGACGACTACTTCCACACCAGCCCGAAGGCGGGCAGCTACCTCGCCACGCACTGGAACATCGCCGACAACCAGTTCCTGATGCGCGCCAAGGGGGGCGGCGGCACCGACCCCGGTCCGAACCCGAACCCCACCCCGACCAAGAAGCCCACGCCGACGCCGACCAAGAAGCCCACCGGCGGGCCGGCCGTGACGGCGGCCCAGATCCAGTCCGACTCGGTCGTGGTGAGCTGGCCCAAGGTCGAGGGAGCGGCCTGGTACCAGGTCATGCTCGGCGGCAAGCACCTGGCCTGGGCGCAGTCCCAGGCGCTGCGCATCTACAACCTCCAGCCGAACACCGCGTACACGGTCACCGTGTCGGTCCGCGACGCCGCCGGCCGTGACAGCGGACCGGGCAAGGCCGCGTCCTTCCGTACGACGGGCGCGGGCGGCGGGGCGACCACCCCGAACACCAAGTACCTGCTCGGCAACGGCAGCACCGGCATGAACGCCGAGGTGTGGGGCGGCCGCGGCGCGGACGGCACCGTGCTCGTCGGCGCGCGGGCCAACGGATACGCCCAGCAGCAGTGGTACTTCGACGACGCGGGCGGCGGGCAGGTCCGCATCCGGTCCGCGGTCTCCGGCAAGTGCCTGCAGCCGGGCGGCGCCCCCGCCGCGGGCATGTGGGTGGCGCAGCAGACCTGCGGCGCGAACGGCGCGCAGGCCTGGAAGCTGACCTCCCGCGGTGGCGCGGTCACCGTGACGGACCCGAGCGGCGGCTTCGCCCTGACCGTGAGCAACCGCCCCTACTACGGGAACTGGCTGCTCGACCTCCAGCGTACGGACGGCCGCGCCACGCAGGCGTGGACCGTCCAGAAGGCCGGCTGACCGACCCGTCGCCCGGCCCGCTGACCGGCGACGGGCGGTCACCGACCGCCCCGGCCGGCCCACCCCCGGCGGACGGCCGCACCTCGCGGCCGTCCGCCGGTCCCCTCACCCCAGCCACCCGGAGCACCGCCACGATGCGCACAAGAATCGCTTTTCCGGCCCTGCTGGCCGCAGTCGGCCTGATGTTCCTGACCCCCACCGTGACCCATGCCCACGGCGACACCGTGAAGGTGACGGTGACCGGGCAGCGCGACGGCCGCGTCACCGCCGACATCACCTGGGAGAACGACGGGGACCCGGTGGACGAGGCCGTCGCCGCCACCGTGAACGCCGTCAGCGCCGACGGCTCCCGCACCGCGGGGCCCTGGCGGCTGATCCGCGACGTCACGGCCGCACCCGCGGGCTGGACCACCGCCGAGATCCTGCCGCCCGGCGCCTGGAAGGTCACCGTCGACGTGGGGTTCCCGGCCCTCGGCCACGGCGAACTCGCGGTCTCCGTACCCGTGGTGGACCCGGCGCCCACCACCGGAGCCTCGGCGCCGGCGCCGACCGCACCGGCGTCGGCGGGCCCGTCCGCACCGGCACCGGCGTCCTCGTCCACCTCGGATGCCGCCGCGGGCCCCTCGGATCCCACCTCCCCGCCCGCCGGGAACGCGGACCACACCGTCTGGTGGACCACGGCGGGCGTGGCCGCCGCGGCGCTGGCCGGCGCGGCCGGCGGCCTCCTGCTGCGGCGGCGACGGGTGCGGCGGATGCACGCCGCGGGCCAGGGCGCCGACCGGGCCTCGGGGTAGCCCGCCCAGCCGCGTCGGCCGCGGGCGCGAAGGCGGGTAGCCCACGGGCAGAACCCCGAACCCCCTCGCCGGCGTCCCCAAGGTCATGAACGTGCACGCAGACACGCCGGCGGCCCCACGGCGCCGCCGGTTCCTCCCCCGCTTCGACCGCGTCCCGCGCGTCGGCCGGGGCCGGCTGATCGCCGCCCTCGCCGTCCTGGTGACGCTGCTGATGCTGCTGCACGGCCGGATCCCGGACCGGGGCCCGCACCTCGGCAGCCTCGTCGAGACCTTCCTGCCCTGGACCGCCGCGGCGGTCGTGGCGCTGCTCGCCGCCGCGCTGCTGCGCCGCTCCCGGGTGGCGCTCGCCGCCGCCCTGCTGCCCGCGGTCACCTGGGCCGGTGTGCACGGCGGCACGTTCCTCGACCGGGGCACCGGCGGCCCCGCGGACCTCACCGTCGTCACCCACAACGTCGACGACGTGAACCCGGATCCGGCGGGCACCGCCCGAGCCCTCGCCGCCTCCGGCGCCCAGCTGATCGCCCTGGAGGAGCTCACCCGGCCCGCGCTGGAGGAGTACGAGCGCACGCTCGCCGCGACCCATCCGTACCACGCGGTGCAGGGCACGGTCGGGTTGTGGAGCACCTACCCCCTGCGCGACACGGCCGGGGTGCCGCTCGTGCCGTGGCGCAGCGCCCTGCGGGCCACCGCCGAGACCCCCGGTGGCCCGCTCACCGTCTACGTGGCGCACCTCCCCTCCGTACGGATCCGCCCCGGCTCGGGGTTCACCACCGGCCACCGCAACGAGGCCGCGGGCCGGCTGGCCGCGGAGCTGGCCTCCGCCCCGGCCGGGCGCACCCTCCTGCTCGGCGACTTCAACGGCACCACCGACGACCGGGCGCTGGCGCCGGTGACGGGCCGCTTCCGTTCGGCGCAGGAGGCGGCGGGCGCGGGGTTCGGCTTCAGCTGGCCCGCGCGGTTTCCCGTCGCCCGCATCGACCAGATCCTGGTCCGGGAGCTGACCCCGGTCTCCGCCTGGACCCTGCCGCCCACCGCGAGCGACCACCTGCCGGTGGCGGCGTCGCTGCGGTGGTGAGGAGGGCCGGGACGCTCCGCGACGCGGGGGGCGTGCCGGTCAGGCGCCCGGGGTCAGCCGCTCCCACAGGAAGGTGTGCACGAGGGCCTCGTTGAACGCCGTCTGCTCGTGGTCGGTGGCCCCGGAGTGGCCGCCGCCCAGGTGCTCGTGGAACAGGACGGGGTGCCCGGCCTCGCGCAGCCGGGCGGCCATCTTGCGGGCGTGTCCCGGGTGGACCCGGTCGTCGCGGGTCGAGGTGAGCAGCAGCAGGGGCGGGTAGGCGGGGCCTCCGCTGCGGATCCGGTGGTAGGGGGAGATCTCCTCCAGGTGGGGCCGGTCGGCGGGGTCGTCCGGGTCCCCGTACTCGGCGGTCCAGCTGGCGCCCGCGAGCAGCCGGTGGAAGCGGAGCATGTCCATCAGCGGCACGTGCGAGACGACGGCGGCGAACAGCTCCGGGTAGCGGGTGAGCATCGCGCCCATCAGGAGGCCGCCGTTGCTGCCTCCTTCGATCCCGAGCTGGGCGGGGGTGGTGATGCCGCGGGCGGTGAGGTCCCGGGCGACGGCGGCGAAGTCCTCGAAGGCCCTGACCCGGTTCGCCCCGAGGGCCGCCTTGTGCCAGTCCGGCCCGTACTCGTGCCCGCCGCGGATGCCCGCGACGACGTACGTGCCGCCGCGGGCGAGCCAGGCCCGGCCGGTGACCGCGCTGTACTGCGGGACCATGGAGATCTCGAAGCCTCCGTACCCGTACATCAGGGTGGGCCCGGGGCCGGGCCGGTCCTCGGGCCCGACGACGAAGTAGGGGACCCTCGTGCCGTCCGCGGAGAGGGCGAAGTGCCGGCGCACGGCGAGGCCTTCGGTGTCGAACAGCGCCGGCCCCCGCTTCACGCTCTCCCCCGCGCCCGCGCCCTCGCCCGCCGTGCCCCGGTAGAGGGTGGAGGGCTGGAGGTAGCCGGAGACGTTCAGGAAGTACTCGTCGCCGACGTCCGGGTCGGTGCACGTGACCGAGGCCGTGGACAGCGGCGGCACCCCGGCCAGCGGCGCGCGGCGCCAGCCGTCGGGGCCCGGCCCCGGGGTCAGGATCTCCATCCGGGAGGAGACGTCGGCGCGGGTGGTGAGGATCAGGTGGTTGCGGGTCCAGCTCCAGCCGGCGAGCGCGGTGTGCTCGTCCGGGGTGAACAGCACCGCCGCCTCGCGCTCCCCCGCCCGGAAGGCGTCGAGGTCGAAGGCCAGCAGCGTGCCGGCGTCGTGGCCGAGCCACGGGGACTTCGGGGCGACGATCAGCCACTCCCGGTGGACGGAGGCGCCGGCGTCGTCCGGCACCTCGATCTTCTCGGGCTCCGCGGCCGCCGCGCCCGCCGGGAGCAGGAACAGCTCCTGGTGCCAGAAGTCGATCTGCCGGTGGAGGAAGTCCCGTTCGAAGCCCGGGGTGTCGTCGCGCCAGCCGGTGGCCGAGATGTCGGAGGGGCGGCCCTCGTAGACGAGTTCGGCGGCGGCCAGGGGCGTTCCGCGCCGCCAGCGGCGTACCTGGAGCGGGTAGCCGGACCCGGACATCGAGCCGGGGCCGAAGTCGGTCCCGATCCACACCTCCTCGCGGTCGATCCACCCGATGGTGGTCCGGCCCTCCTCGACCTCGAACCCGCCCTCGGTGAACTCCAGGGTCCGCAGGTCGAACTCGCGCACGACGCACGCGTCCGCGCCGTCCCGCGACAGCAGCACGAGGGCGTGCTGGTGCTCGGGGCCCAGGACCCTGCTGCCCGCCCAGGCCCACTTCTCCCCCTCGGCCTCGGCCAGGGCGTCCAGGTCGAGGACCGGCTCCCAGACGGGCCGGTCCTTGACGTACTCCTCCAGCGTGGTGCGCCGCCACAGGCCGCGCACGTGGTCGGCGTCCTGCCAGAAGTTGTAGAGGTGGGCGCCGCGGCGGACGACGTAGGGGATCCGGCCGTCGTCGTCGAGGACCTCGCGGATCGCGCTCTCCAGCGCCTTGAAGGCGGGGGTACCGGTCAGCGCGGACACGGTCTCGTCGTTGCGCTCGCGGACCCAGCCGAGGGCGGCCTCGCCGGTGATCTCTTCCAGCCAGAGGTACGGGTCTTCATCGCTCATCCGCCGATTGTGCACGACGCGCCGCACGGGTCAGGGCGAGATCCCGGAGCCGTGGCGGGCATCGCGCAGGGCCGTGCGGACCGACCAGACGACGGAGACCAGCGGCACCGCGACGACCGCGCCCACCACTCCGGCGGCGATGGCGCCCGCGATCACCGAGATCGCCACCACCAGCGGGTGCAGCCGCACCGCCCAGCTCATCACCAGCGGATGCAGCAGGTGCCCCTCGATCTGGCCGATGACCACGATCAGCGCGACCACCAGGCCCGCGACCAGCGGCCCCTGCGCGGCCAGGGCGACCACCGCGGCGACCGCGAGCGCGACCGGGGAGCCGATCAGCGGGATGAAGGCCGCGAAGAACTCCAGCAGGGCCAGCGGGACGGCCAGCGGGACCCCGAGGAAGTACAGGGCGACCCCGACCAGGACCGCGTTCGTCGCCGCGACCAGCACGATCCCGTGGGTGTAGCCGGTGAAGGTGCGCCAGGCCGCGCGCCCGGCCACCGCCACCCGGCCGCGGACCGACACGGGCAGCTGTGTGCAGAACCAGGCCCACTGCCGCTCGCCGCCGTGCAGGAAGAACACGGAGGAGAACACGGCGAGGGCGATCACGGTGAGCACCTGTACCAGGTGGCCGGCCCCGCTGAGCGCCGTGCTGAGCACGGTCGAGCGGTGGCTCGACAGGTACTGCCCGACGCGGGACTGCACGTCCGACAGCGCCCCGGGGCTGAGCCGGAAGGGCGGCTGCTCCAGCCACCGCTCGATGCTCCCCAGGCCCTCGCGGAACTCCCGCACCAGTGTGGTGCTCTCCCCCGCCACCGCCTCGCCCACCAGCGCCAGCACGCCGAGCAGCAGCACCGCGCTGCCCAGCAGGCAGGCGGCGACCGCAAGGGACCGGGGCAGTACCCGGGCCAGCCGGCGGGTGGGGCCGCCGAGCAGGGCGGTGACGACGAGGCCGAGGAAGAGCGCCACGCCGATCTCGTGGAAGCGGCCGAGGACGGCGAAGACCGCGTAGACGGCGGCGCCCACGACCAGCAGACGCCAGGCGTACGAGGCGGCCGTACGAAGGAACGCTGACACCGGCGGCATGAGCGATGGGTGCCACCGCGGAGCCCCGATGGCACGCGCGCGGCGTCGGATTCGGCCGTCCGGGGCGGATAATTCCGTTGCCGGACCGGAGCCGAGCACGGACGATGGCCCCTCGTGAGTACTTCCCGCTGGGCCGCCGTGCTGCCCGACTTCACCCCCTGGCGTTCCGGCCGCGATTTCCGGCTGCTCTTCTACCAGGGCACGGTGACGTTCTTCGGCTCGTTCATGGCGATGATCGCGCTGCCGCTCCAGATCAAACACCTGACCGACTCGCCGCTGGCCGTCGGCGCGATGGGCGCGGTGGAGCTGGTTCCGCTCGTGGTCTGCGGCCTGTACGGGGGTGCGCTCGCCGACGCCGTCGACCGGCGCCGGCTGATCCTGCTCACCGAGGCCGGGCTCGGGGTGCTCGCGCTGGTCCTGCTGGTGAACGCGCTGCTGCCGGACCCGCTGCTGTGGCCGCTGTACGTGGTGGCGGCCGGTGTATCGGCGCTGACCGGGCTGCAGCGGCCGGCCCTTGACTCGCTGATGGCGCGGATCGTGCCGCACGACCAGCTGACGGCCGCCGCCGCGCTCAACGGGCTGCGCTACCAGTTCGGTGCGATCGCCGGTCCGGCACTGGCCGGCCTGGTCGTCGCGTACGCCGGGTACGCCGCGGCCTACTCGGTCACCGTCGCCGGGTTCCTGGTCTCCGTGCTGCTGTGCCTGCGGCTCGCGCCCGCACCGCCCGTGGGGGACGCCGAGCGGCCCTCGCTGCGCGGGATCGCCGAGGGCGCGCGCTACGCGTGGAGCCGCCCGGTGCTGCTCGGCACGTACGCCGTCGATCTCGCCGCGATGTTCTTCGCGTTCCCGAACGCCATCTTCCCCTTCCTCGCGGACGAGCTCGACGCGGAGTGGGCCCTGGGCCTGATGTACGCGGCGGGCGCGGTGGGCTCCCTGGTGCTGGGGCTCACCAGCGGCTGGACCTCCCGGGTACGCCGGCACGGGCTGCTGGTGGTGTGCGGGGCCGGGGTGTGGGGGCTGGCCATCGCTGCCGCGGGCTGGCTGGCGAACATCTGGCTGGTGCTGCTGTGCCTCGCGGTGGCGGGCGCCGGCGACATGCTCAGCGGGCTGGGGCGCGCGACGATCTGGAACCAGACGATCCCCGAGGGGCTGCGGGGCCGGCTCGCCGGGATCGAGGTGCTCTCCTACAGCGTCGGCCCGCAGCTCGGCCAGGTCCGGGCGGGCACCATGGCCGGCTGGACCGGCACCCGGACGGCGTTCTGGAGCGGCGGTCTGGCCTGTGTGGCCTCGGTGGCGGTGCTGGCGGCGCTGCTGCCGAAGCTGATCTCGTACGACGCGGACACCGACGAGGACGCGGTGCGCCGCCGGGCGTCCCGGGAGGCCGACGCGCAGGCGGGCGCCGCGCCCGTGGCTCCGTAGGGCCGCGGGGGACGGGACCAGCCGCCGGGCGGACGGGGCTGCGCGGGGTCCGTGCGCCGCCGGGCGGCCCTCGGCCGGAGGTTACTCGCGAGGAAACACCGCCGTTGGCTATGGTGAGCGCCCTCCGGTCGAGTCCCCCTTCGGATCCAATGATCACAGACGGATCCGCTGCGCCGATCGAAGGACGTCCTGCCAATCCAGGGCATATTTGCGCAGTGTCCGTGCGACGCGCTGTCGGCAACACCGCCCGGCGTCGGCTCGGTACGAGCCGGCCTGCCCTCGTCCTGCCACCCAGGACCCGATGGCGGCGGCCCTCTCATTCACCTACCTCGCGAAGGCAAGGCAGAGATGGCAAGAATCTCCCCCCAGTCCCCCCGGCAGTCGTCCCGCCAGTCGTCCCGGCATTCCTCCCGGCAAGCGGCCCATCCCGTCGACGAGCTGCTCCCGGTCCCCCAGCTCGCCCTCTACGGATTCCAGCACGTCCTCGCGTTCTACGCGGCGGCCGTGATCGTCCCGGTGCTGCTGGGCAACGCGCTGGGCCTCTCCCGCGAGGAGCTCGTCCACCTCATCAACGCGGACCTGCTGACCTGCGGCGTGGCCTCGATCGTCCAGGCCCTCGGCGTCTGGAAGGTCGGCGCGCGGCTGCCGCTGGTCCAGGGCGTCACCTTCACCGCGGTCTCGCCCATGATCGCCATCGGTACGGGCGCCGGCGGCGGCACCGCCGGCCTGCTCGTCGTCTACGGGGCGGTCATCACGGCGGGCATCGCCACGTTCGCCTTCGCACCGCTCTTCGGCAAGCTGGTGAAGTACTTCCCGCCGGTCGTCATCGGCACGATCCTCACCATCATCGGCATCACCCTGATACCCGTGGCCCTCCAGGACGCCGCGGGCGGCGCGCACCTCGTCGGCACTCCCGCCTACGGGGACCCGAAGAACCTCGCGTACGCGCTGGGCACCCTGCTCTTCATCCTGGCCGTGGTCCGGACCGGGAAGCCCTTCCTCAGCAGCCTCGCCGTCCTGTTCGGGCTGGTCGCCGGCACCGCCGCGGCCTGGCTGTTCGGGGACGCCGACTTCGCCGCGGTGGAGCAGACGGCCTGGTTCGGGGTCACCACCCCGTTCCACTTCGGCACGCCGCGGTTCGAACTGCTGCCGATCGTCGCCATGCTCGTCGTCATGCTGGTCACCATGGTGGAGACCACCGGGGACGTCTACGCCATCGGGGAGATCACCGGCAAGCGGGTCGACGCGGACACCGTGGCCCGGGCGCTGCGCGCCGACGGGGCGGCGACCGTACTGGGCGGCGTCCTCAACTCCTTCCCGTACGTGGCGTTCGCCGAGAACATCGGGCTGGTGCGCATGTCGAGGGTGATGAGCCGGTACGTGGTCGTCGCGGCCGGGGTGTTCATGATCGTGCTGGGGCTGCTGCCGAAGGCGGGCAGCCTGGTCGCCTCGGTCCCGCATCCGGTGCTGGGCGGCGCCGCGCTCTCCATGTTCGGCATCGTGGCCGCGGTCGGCATCCAGATCCTGGGGAAGGCCGATCTGCGCGAGGAGCGCAACACGCTGATCCTGGCGGTGAGTCTGGGCGCCGCCCTGCTGCCGACGACGGTCGCGCCGTTCTTCGACCGGATGCCGGACGACGTGCGGGCCGTGCTCGACAGCGGGATCACGCTGGGCGCCCTGACGGCGATCACGCTGAACCTGCTCTTCAACGTGTTCACGCGCCGCGCCACGACGGAGATCGACTGGGAGGACCACGGGGGCGGGCACGGGGACTGGCCCGCGGACGGCCACGGAGACGGCCACGCGCCGGACTACGGCGAGGACTTCAGGCGGGGCGGCGCCGCCGGCCCGCACCTGGGAACGGCCGCCCGCTGAGCCGGCCGCGGGCCGGAGGGGGCCCTCGAGGCTTCCCGGTCCGCGTTCCCGCGCCGCCTCACCGGCCGCCCGCGGGGAAGGGCGCGGCGTCGCCCTCCTCGCCGATCAACTCCCAGAAGTGGTCGACGAGTCGACGCAGGTAGGCGGCGCGCTCCGCCGCGATCTCCTTCAGCCTGGCGTCCGCGTTGCGGGCGACCAGGTGCCCCATGTACCGCTCCGAGAACTCGGCGAACTCCGCGTGCATGGTGCGCAGGGCGTCGCCGACGCTGGTCGCGTCCACCACCACGATCTCCGCGACCGGTTCCACGTGCGCCTTCCAGCGCCCGTCCACGGCCGACCGCAGGTGCTCCGCCAGCTCGTCCACCCGGCCCATGATCCCGATGAGCCCCCGCAGCGACAGCCCGAGGGCCTCCACCAGCGCCCGGGTCTGCCAGGCGTCCCCGTCCCAGCGCCGCTCCGCCTCGGCCGTGCGGTACTGGGTGGGGTCCATGCCTATGCGGTAGGCGAGCCGCTCCACGGTGATCCGGCGGGCCAGCCGGTGTTCGGCGAGGGTGCGCGGCGGGGCGCCCATCAGCGTCTCGGCCCCGCACCACAACACGTCGGCCAGGGCGAAGAGCTGCCGGTCGGACGGGACGTGGGAGCCCTGCTCCCAGGCCAGGACCAGGTCGGGGTGGACCGGGGTCCCGCAGGTCCCCATCGAGTGGGCGACCTGGGCCGCGGTCAGGCCCATGCGGGCCCGCGCGGACCGCGCCGCCGCGGGGGAGAACGGAATGCTGTGCACGTACGCGACACCTCGCAACACCCTCCGGCGCTCGGCGCCGGAGGGGAGACGGATGGATGGATGAACACCAAGCGCGGGCACAGTAACAGATGGTCAGCGGGTCCCAACCGCCCCGAGCCCTTCAATTCCAAGGCCTGAGACCCCGTGTACCGGGCAATCAAAAAGCCTCTAGGCCGGGCCTCCGGGCTCGAACCCCGCGAGCATCCGCTCCAGCGCGGCCTGGTCCGGCCCCACGAAGGGGCTGAGCCCCGGCGCCGCCGCGATGGTCTCGAGGAACCGGGGGGCCAGGCCGAAGGCCGGTGGCAGGTGCGTGCACAGGATGGTCTCCGGGGCCATGGCACGCAGCGGCTCGACCGTGGCGAGGAACCGGTCCCGGTCCGCCACCTGGGCCCAGGGGCTGTCCACGCTCGCCCACAGCAGCTGGGCGGCCTTGAGGTCCTCGGCGTGCACGGCCCCGACGTCGCTGCCCGTGGCCACCTCGGCGGTGGGCATGGGGCCGCCGAAGCAGTCGGAGCTGAAGCAGGTGCGGGAGCGGTCGTCGTAGAAGCCGACGGTGGCCGGATTGTCGAACAGCGGCGGCCGGAAGGCGTGGAGCGTGCGGTCGCCCACGTCCAGGCTCTCGCCCGGGTTGAGGAAGTACACGCGGTCCATCGGCAGCGGGCGCTCGGTGGACATGATCCCGGCTCCCAGGAACGTGGTCACCACCCGCGCCGCGGGTGCGGCTTCGAGCAGCCGGAAGAGGCCGCCCGTGTGGTCGCGGTCGGGGTGGGTCAGCCAGATCCACCGCACGTCGGCGGGATCGATCACGGAGCCCAGCGCGTCGAGCAGGTCCCGGTCGGGCAGGCTGACGCCGGTGTCGACGACGACCGGCTGGGCGCAGTGCAGTACGAAGACGTTGACCGGGAGGAAGCCGAGCCCCGGCACCTCCAGGCAATCGGCGAGAACGGTGCTGTCGGGTCCGGCCTTGTGTGTGCTCATGGCGGTCTCCCTGGCCACGGCCCCGCGTCGGGCGGGCTCTCCTCCCATCCTGGCGCGGCCGGGTCGCGGCCGCGCGCGGGGGCCCGGATCCGCCGGCTCAGGGCAGCGGGACGCCCCTGGCCGTGACCCACAGCTCGTACCACTCCTCGTGCGTGAGGTCGGGCTCGCGGACCGCCGCGTCCCGGCAGGCGCGGATCCGCTCGGGCCGGGCGGTGCCGATGACCGGGGCGATCCCGGCCGGGTGCCGGCGCACCCACCACAGCAGCACCGACTCCGGAGTCGTGCCCTTGCGCCGGGCGAGTTCGGCCAGGAGGTCGGCGGTGGCCCGTTCGGCGTCCGTCTGCTGGCGGCCGGTGAACCGGCCCTGGGCCAGCGCTCCCCAGGCCTGGAGCCGGATCCCGTGGTCGCGGCAGTGCTCCAGCGTCCCGAAGGGGAACCCGTTGCGGGCGGAGTCCGGGGTGTTGAGCAGTACGCCGGCCTCGACCCAGTCCCGGCTGTGCAGGCTCATCTCGAGCTGGTTCGCCACCAGCGGCACGTCGAGCCGGGCCTGGAGCGAGGCGATCTGCGCGGCCCCCATGTTGGACACCCCGAAGTGCCGTACGAGGCCCTGCCGGTGCAGGGACATCAGCGCCGAGGCGATCTCGTCGGGGTCCGCCAGGGGGTCGGGGCGGTGCAGGAGGAGGACGTCGAGCACATCGGTCCGCAGCCGTGCCAGGCTCTCCTCCACCCGCCCGACGATGGCCGGGCCGCGCAGGTCGTACAGGCCCGGCCGGTCCTTGCCGCCCGGCCGGATCCCGCACTTGGTCTGGAGGGTGATGCGCTCGCGCAGCCCCGGTGTCCGCGCGAGCACCTCCCCGAAGACGGCCTCGGACTTGCCGCCGCGGTAGATGTCGGCGTGGTCGAAGGCGGTGATCCCGCTGTCGAGGGCGGCCTCGATCGCCGCTTCGGCGGCATCGATGTCCGCCGGCCCGTACGGACCGGGCTCCCAGCTCCCGCCCAGCCCCATGCACCCGTACAGCACCCGGTCACCGCTCATGCCCGCCCCCTCGTCCGTCACCACGCCCCCACTCTATGGGGTGCCCCCTCCCGGCGGCCGGGCCCCGGGCGAGCGCGGCCCGGCCCTGGACGGCGCGGTTCCGGTCCACCCCGATGCACGGCCTGACCGGCCCGTACTCAATGATGGCGGGATGCACAGACACACCGGGACCGGGGTCCGCCGCCGCTCGCGCCGCTTCGGCCGCGCGGCGGCGGTCCTCGGTCTGTTGACCACCGCGGCCTGCACGTCCTCGCCCGGCACCACGACGCCTTCGGCGCTCACTCCCGAGGCCACGCACGACACGGTGTCCGTGGCCACCTGGAACATGTGCGGCGTGGAGCAGTGGGGCTGCGAGGACAAGGGCGGCCCGGACGACAAGTTCACGCAGCTGCGCGCCCTCGCCGAATGGCGCGGGGTGCGCGTCATGCTGCTCCAGGAGGTCTGCTCCGAGGACCTGCTGTCGGCCGCCCGGCGCCTGGGCAAGGACTGGCACAGCGAGTTCGACCCCTACGTCAGCGTGGACGAGGCGGGGCGCAGTGAGCCCGTCAGCTGCACGGGAGCGGGCCGGGGGCAGGCCGGTTCCGGTCTGCTCGCGGCGTCCCCGCTCACCGAGGTGCGGGCCGTGCCGACCCAGCAGCCGACCGCAGGCCTGCACCGGCGGTTCCTCTGCGCCCAGGTTCCGGCCCAGGGGGTCCGGGTGTGCAACGGGCACGTCGCACTGCGCGGCGCCGACACGGCCCACCCCGACCGGGACTTCCGGGCGGACCAGCTCCGCGCGCTGTTCGGGGCCGCGTCCGAGCACGACTCCGACCGGACGATCGTGGGCGGTGACTTCAACTCGCCGCCGCCGGTCGGCGGGAGCTCCACCACCGCGATCTGGCCGGCGGAGGCCTACACCACGTACCAGGAATGCGACCAGAAGGGCGGGTCCCGGGCGGGCCGCCGCACCCACGAGGACGGGGCGAAGATCGACTACCTGTTCACGGCGCTGCCGCGCACCGGATGCCAGGTCGTGGACACCAAGGCCTCCGACCACCGGGCCCTGGTGATACGGGTGAGCCGTCCCGCCCCCGAGGTCAGTACCTCGTAGCGGTGTAACCGCCCTGCGTCGGCACGATGTAGGCGTTCATCAGCACGAAGGGGACGGAGGCCCAGGCGGAGGCGTTACCCGCCGCGTCCACGGCCACGGCCTCGACCACGTGGTCGCCCTCGATCCAGGCCCAGCCCGGATCCCAGGCCCAGGCGCCGTCGGCCGTCACCTCGCACGTCCCCAGGACCGCGCCGCGCTCCTGGAAGTCCACCCGCACCGCCCCCGGGGCGAGGCCCGTGAAGCGCACCGCCGGGCCCTGGACCTGCTGGCCGGCCACCGGAGAGGTCACGGTCAGGACGGGCGGCCGCCCCTGCGCCTGCGCGCCCGGGCCGGCCGGGGCGGTGGGCTGCGACGGCGCGAAGGGCTCGTCGGTGGCGGTGAACACCACTTCGGTGCGCCCGGAGTGGAAGTTGCTCGCGTCCACCCCGAAGAGGCGCACCACGTGCCGCCCCTTGGCCCAGGGCTTCTCCCGCTCCCAGCTCCAGCTTCCGTCGGGGGCGACCGGCGGGGAGCCCTGGAACTTGCCGTCCTCCCAGATGCTGACGCGCACCGCGCCCGGGGCGGTGCCCGCGAACCGGACGGCCCGGGCCGGCAGCCGCTCCTCCGCCGCGGGGGTGAGCACCGACGGCGCGGGGAAGTCGTCCCCCCGCACCTGGGAGGTCGCCGACAGGTAGGCGTCGATCGCCGCCGTGTCGCGCTTGGGCTCCTCGTGGCCGTTGCGGACGGCGCCGAACCGCGGAACGATCCCGTGCGAGACGAGGTTCAACAGTCCCACCAGGGACGGGATGTTCCGCGTCGTCACCTTGTCGTGGCCGGAGATCAGGGGCGAGTCGTTGAAGATGAAGTTGAAGTTCTCGTAGCCCTGGAAGAGGCCGAGGAACGGCTCGATGTGGATCGGGTACTGCCGGTCCTGGGGCGAGGAGACCAGGTAGATGTTGGCGGAGCGGTTGGCGCTGCCGCGCACCACCTCGGGAAGGACCGAGTCGAGGAAGCGCACCTTGTCGTCCGTCACCTCCCCCATCATCGCGCGGGCCGCGTCCGCCATGGCACTGACCGTGAACGTGCCGATCCGGAACTGCGGGGCGCTGGCGATGATGTTGCGGTAGCCGTACTTCAGCCCGAAGTGGAGTGCCGCGCTGCCGCCCTTGGAGCTGCCGAACATCGTGCACTGCTCCGGTGTCAGCGACAGCGCGTGCATCACGCGCGCGATGAGTCCGGCGACCGACTGCTCGATGCCGAAATCCATCCCCTTGCACAGGTAGTAGCTGTTCGCCCCGTCGAAGGAGTCGCGGATCCACAGGATGTTCGACCGGACGTTGTCGAGGATCCCGCCCCCCATCCCGTACTCACCGGGCGCGTTGAGGTTGGCGAACACCACCACCAGGTGGCGGCTGCCGTTCTTGGCGTGGGAGAACCGGTACTCGACGGGAACCGGCCCGGAGGGGTCCACGCCCGTGATGACGCGGCGCTCGTTCTTCGCTGTGTTAGACATGCTCGGAATCCATTCTTGTCACCGGCCCGGCAGGGACCCGCGGGGCGGGTCAGTGCCTCGCGCCGGAGTAGCCGCCGGGCCCGGGCACGGTGTAGGAGCCGCCCACCGCGAAGGGGACGGAGATCCAGGCGGAGGCGTTGCCCCCGGCGCCCACCGCGACGGCCTCCACGAAGTGCGGCCCCTCGTTCCAGGCCCAGTTCGACTCCCAGGTCCAGGTGCCGTCGGCCGCCACGGGGCAGGCTCCCAGGCTCATCCCGGCCTCCTGGAACTCCACCCGGACCGCGCCGGGGGCGAAGCCCGCGAACCGGGGGACGGGACCCGGTACCTGCTGATGGGCACCGGGCGAGGTCACGGTCAGCGCCAGGGGCTGGGCCGGCGCGGCCACGGGATCCGGGGTGTCCACCGGGTCCACGACCGTGAAGACCACCTCGCTGCGCCCGGAGTGGAAGTTGTTCGCGTCCACCCCGAAGAGCCGCACGGCATGGCGTCCCTTGCCCCACGGCTTGTCCCGCAGCCAGCTCCAGCTGCCGTCGGGGGCGACGGCCGGGGATCCCTGGAACGTGCCGTTCTCCCAGATGCTGACGCGCACCGCGCGCGGCGCGGACCCCACGAAGCGGACCGCGTGCGCCGGAAGCCGCTGGTCCGCCGCCGGCATGAGCACCACCGGCGCGGGGAAGTCCTCGCCCCGCACCTGGGAGGTCGCCGACAGGTAGGCCTCGATCCCGGACGTGTCGCGCTCCGGCTCCTCGTAGCCGTAGCGGACGCCGCCGATCACGGGGCTGATCCCGTCGACGAGGAGGTTCAGCAGCCCCATGATGACGGGGACGTTGTGCGGCACCACCTGCGACGAGCCGGCGACCAGGGTGGAGTCGTTGAAGACGAAGTTGAAGCGCTCGTATCCCCGGAACAGTCCGAGGAAGGGCTCCACCTGGCGCGTGTACTCCTCGCTCTGGGGCGAGGAGAGGAGGTAGATGCCGGCCGCGGGATTCGGCCGGGCGCGCACCAGGTCGGGGAGGACCGAGTCGAGGAAGCGCACCTTCTCCTCCGTGACCTCCCCCATCATCGGCCGCGCGACCTCCGGCAGGCTCTCCCGGACGTGCGTCCCGATCAGGAACTGGGGCACGCTGGCCACGATGTTGCGGTAGCCGTACTTCAGCCCGAAGTAGAGGGCCGCGCTGCCGCCCTTGGCGCTGCCGATCATCGTGCACTGGTCCGGTGTCAGCGACAGCGCGCCCGCCACGCGCGCGATGAGCCCGGCGACCGACTGCTCGACGCCGAAGTCCATCCCCTTGCACAGGTAGTAGCCGTTCGCCCCGTCGAAGGAGTCGCGGATCCACAGGATGTTCGCCCGCACCTTGTCGAGGACCCCGCCCGCCATCCCGTAGTCGTCGGGCGCCGCGTGGTTCGCGAAGACGACGACCAGGTGCCGGTTGCCGTTCCTGGCGTGGGAGAACCGGTACTCGACGGGAACCGGCCCGGAAGCGTCCACGCCCGTGACGATGCGGCGCGTGTTCTGGGCTGCCTTAGACATGCTCCGAATCCATCCTTCTCACCTGCCGCGGCATCTGGCCGAGGGTGCCCGCGTTCCAGGGGCCCGGCTGGCCGGGGATGCGGGCGGGGGCCGATCCGACGGCCGGCGCCTGGGCCAGGGCGGGGTCGAGGTCCCCGCCGGCGATCAGGATGCGGTCGGCCAGCCGGGCCGCCGCATAGCCGTCGTCGAGGTCGCAGAACTCCTGCTGGAACCAGCGGTAGCGGGCCGCGTAGCCCTGCTGGATCCGGTCGATGTTGCGGATCGCCCCGACCAGTTCCGGGGAGCTGTACAGCAGCGGACCGGGTGCGGACTGCTCGAAGTCGAAGTAGAACCCGCGCAGCGTGTCCCGGTAGTGGTCGAGGTCGTACGTGAAGAAGAGGATCGGCCGCCCGGTGTTGACGAAGTCGAACATCAGGGAGGAGTAGTCCGTGATCATCACGTCGGCGATGAGGGAGAGGTCCGCCATGTCCGGGTAGTCGGACACGTCGAAGACGAACCCGTCGCCGGCGCCGGGCACCGGGTCCACCACGTTGGGGTGGCGGCGCACCAGCAGGACGTGGTCGTGGCCCAGCTGCGCCCGGGCGTCTTCCAGGTCGATGCGGAAGTCGAGCTTGTACTTGCCGGGCGCGTAGAACTGGTCGTCGCGCCAGGTCGGTGCGTACATGACGACCCGCTTGCCGGGCGGCAGGCCGATGCGGCGGCGCACTTCCGCCGCCCGCTGTCCCGAGTCCGCACGGCGCAGGACGTCGTTGCGGGGGTAGCCGCTCTCGACCATCTCGCCGGGGAACTGGAAGGCGCGCTTGAGGATGGGGGTGCTGAAGCTGTTGGGGGACACCAGCATGTCCCAGTTCTGCACCTCCTTCTCCACGCGCTCCAGGTACCGCTTGTCCGCGAAGTGCACGGCTTCGATGTCGTGCCCGATCTTCTTGAGCGGCGTGCCGTGCCAGGTCTGTACGACGACCTGCCCGTCGCGCTTCTCGAACCAGTCGGGCAGGTGGTTGTTGGCCACGACGTACCGGGACCGGGCCATGGCCTCGTACCAGTCGGGGGACCACATGCGGACGGGGCGGGCGGTCGGGGGGACGGCGACCTGGTCGTCGCGCACGACCCACAGGTGCTCGAGGCCGGTGCCCCGGCGGACCATCTCCTCGTGCAGGGCGCGCGGGCTGTCGGAGTACTGGGTGCCCTTGAAGGCGTCGAACAGGACCGCCTGCTTCAGCGGCTTGCGCCGGGCGTCGGGGTAGGCCTTGGTGCGCAGCAGCTTCTGGCGGTAGGGGCCGCGCGCCTCGTCGGGCATCGCCGAGTGGACGAGGAGGGAGAGCCGGTCGTACGCCTCCGCCTGCATCTCGTAGCGCCGGTCGTCGGCGGTCATCTCGCTCGGGAACGTGGGGATCAGTTCCTGCGCCATCTTGACCATGAGGTCGCCGGAACGGTTCTCCGGGGTGACCGCGGAGGGGTCCTGGCGGCGCAGGAAGAAGTCCCAGCGGCCGGAGGCCAGCGGGATCTCGCCGGCCAGGGTGCGCATGGCGGCGGGGGTGAGGACGAAGTGGAACTCCTGGCCCTGCCAGGTGATGGGCACGACGCGCTCGGCGCCGTGGGCGCGGGAGCGGACCACGATGTGCGCCGCGGCGTACTCGGACGCGCTGAGCATGTCCTCGGCCGCGTAGCCGACGACGATCTCCGCGGAGCCGTCCTGGCGCCAGGTGACGGACTTGGCGAGCGGCAGGGTGTCCCGCTCGAACAGCACCACGTAGCCGGAGCCGTTGCGGTGCACGACGACCTCGCGGTCCTCGTTCGGCGTCTGGAGTCCGGCGGGCAGGCGGTAGTGGCCATCGGTGGTCTCCTCCGCCATCACCGGGTAGATGGCCGCCTTGCGGCCCTCGACGTGGAGGGTGGTCTTCCAGCCGTTGGCTCCGGTGTTCCAGGTCTGCGGGACCCCGTCGCCGGAGTTCGTGCGGTGGCCGGGGACGAGCGCCTTGACGGGGATGCGGGTCGCGAAGGTGTACCAGCCCTCGCCGCCCGGCTTGAAGTGGACCCAGGCGTCGTGGCGGCCGGCGCCGCCCATGCTGGTCACCCGGAACTTGCCCCAGTCGGGCAGTTTGGGCCCGAGGTAGACGCCGCCGAGTTCGATGCTGTCGCCGACGATCCGGTGCCGGGTGATCCGGCAACGGACGATCTCCACACGGAGCTTGAGCTTGCCCTGGAGGAAGAGCGGTACGACGCGGGTGTTCTTCTCGACGTACTGGTAGGGCGGGTTGGCGGCGGTGCCCGCGCCGCCCCGCGCGATGCCCTTGTAGCGGAACAGCCCGCGGCTCAGCACGCCGGCGGCCACGTCCCATGTCCCCTCGACCCACTTGCCCTTGCGCTTGAGGCGGGTGGCGTCGAAGCTGACCTGGAATCCGGACCAGTCGTAGCAGTAGCGGTTCTGGTTGGAGTGCTCGGTGGCCGTGGGGTAGTACGTGGTCTTCGCCTTCGCGACGACGACGCGGCCCTGCTTCTTGTTGCGCAGCGCGATCGCCTTCATCGACATGTGCCGCTTGTGCACGTTGATGAAGCGGACGTAGGCGGACCCTTCGAGGGCCAGGTGCCCGGAGTCGTCCCAGCGCGCGCCGGTCAGCGAGCCGTGCAGCGACAGTTCCTTGTCGAGCCGGTAGGCGCTCTTGTCGAGGCCGATCGAACGGTCGCCGAGGTAGGGGTAGTTGAGGTACCGGTGCAGGCGCCGCTGGACGGGCAGCGGACCGCCCTTGCGCTCGAACTCGACGACGTCGAGCAGTTCCTTCAGCCGGCCTTCCCGCACCAGCAGCCATTTGACGCGGGCGTCGGCGGGAAGTTCGCCGATGATGTCCTCGTCGGCCTCGTCCAGGAATTCGTTCGCCCAGTGCATGAAGGCGTCGCGGTATTCCTCGTCGGCGTCCGGCAGCACCTTCAGATGCAGCATCAGGTCCGACTTCAGACAGGCGAGGTCGTACTTCCGCTTGTGCTCGCTGTAGGAGCGGGCGCGGTGTCCGGCGAGGAAGCGGCTGACCGACTGCACGGCGGCGACCCGGTCCTGGAGATTGCTGAATTCGGTGTGCCGCTGCGTGATGGAGGGCGCGGCACCTCCCTCACGCCGGCGCCAGAAATAGACGATATCCGTGAGGATGTCCACTTTGGTGGCGCGGAAATGGGCGAACATGTTGACCCAGGAGTCCTCGTACATGACCCCCTCGGGGAAGGCGATGTAGTGGTAGTCCCAGAAGGAGCGCCGGAACAGCTTGTTCCAGACGGTCCGGTCGTAGATGAGCTCCGGCACCTTGGTGATGTGCGTGCCGCGCTTGCTGCGCTGCATGGGCGCCTTGTGCAGCGGCGACTGCCACTTCTTGGTGGAGTTCATCATCTGCACGTTGCCCGAAACGAAGTCGGAGCCCGACGCGTCGAGGGTGCGGACGAGCAGCTCGTAGGCGTACTCGGGTATGACGTCATCGCCGTCGACGAACGCCAGGAATTCCGCCTCGGGATGGGCGGCGCGAATGCCGACGTTGCGGGCGTGCCCCGGCCCCATCGACTCCTGGCGCAGCAGCCTGAACCTGGGGTCCCGGCGGGCGAAGTCGGCGGCTATCGCGGTCGAGGAGTCGGTCGAGCCGTCGTCGACCATGACGACCTCGAGGTCGGGGAACGTCTGCCGGGCTATCGACTCCAGGCACTCCTCGAGATAGATCTCGACGTCCTGAAAGGGAACGACAACACTCAGGCGGGGCGTACCGGCCACTCAGAAAACTCCTCGATTGCCACTCTTCTTGAGGCGTGCGGCTCCTTGCCGTGATGTGAAGCCGGATCCGCCCCCGACTCCGACCACCGCCGCCCCACCCCTCGCCTCGCCCGTCCGGTCCCGGTACCGGGCCGCACACTTATGCGACCCTCACAGGGCGTGTGCAGCCTAGGCCAATCGTTTGACGCCGAGCAAGTATTCGGAAACGCCCCGGCCGCGCAATGTTTCGCATGTGTTAATGAGCAACTACTTCCCAGGCCCAGCAGGCTCGTCAACTGCGCAGTTGGGCGGGAGAAAGACCGGAATGGGCAATTCACCCCACGGGGCAAGATGACTCGGTGATGAAGGTCACCCGACGCAGCGCCATGGGCCGAACGCCAGCCCCTCGGCCGCGAGATCCTGCCGGGCGATCCGCAGCCCGCCCTCTGTGTCGATCATCGCGATCGTGACCGAGCCGCGGGCATCGAGGGCCATGGCCGGAAGCCCCGCGCACCGGTCCCCCACCGGGGCCCACCAGGCGCCGTACCGCTCACCCTCCGTGGGATAGGCGGCGATCTCCGGGTATCCCTCGGCGCCGCGCTGGAGCAGGACCGTGCAGTCGTATCCGTTGATGGGCGTACGCAGGACACCGACCGGGCCGACTCCGCCCGCGCCGCCCAGCGACATGAACCCGCCCGTCGTCACCACGCCGGTCGCCGGCGGCCGGCAGGCGATGACGGTTCCGTCCGCCGGGGCGCGCCAGAAGTGGGTGGCGACACCGGGGCTCGTCTCGAAGGAGCTGTACGTGCCCTCGGCCGCGTCCGCCTCCATCCGGCCCAGCCAGGCGAAGGCCCCCTCCCCCGGCTTCTCCTGGCCCAGTTGCACGGCGCCGCCCCGGAAGGGCGCGAGGAAGCCGACCCGTCCCCGGCCGTGCGCCGTGGGCACCACCGCACCGCGGACCCACCTGAGCTCGTGGTCGGCCCACGCGGTCCACGCCCCGTCGGAGCGCTGGGTCCGGCCGCGGACGCCCACGCCGAAGCGGGTGACGAAGTAGTGGAGGGATCCCGCGCCGTCGGCGAGGACGACGGGGACGCCCGGCTCGGGTGCCGACGCGTCGCCCGGCGGGAACGGGTTGCCCACGGCCCGCCAGTCGCTCAGCGGCCGGCTTGTCTGGTATTGGGCGGCTATGACGAATTCGCGGCCTTCCGGCGCCCCGTCGCGGTGGCGGGTGGCCGCGAACCAGACGAATCCGCCGGCGTCCTGGGTGAGCGTGAACCGGCCGGTCCAGCCCTCCACGGGGAACAGGTCGGGTCCGTGCCAGAGGTCGGAGCCGGGCGCCGACTCGGTCCAGCGCACCAGGCCCTCGGCGCAGCTCGCGTAGGCGGTCAGCCGCCCGTCGCGCCCCAGGCGCAGCCAGCCCGGGGAGGCGTGTCCGCCGTCAGCCGCCGCGGCGATCTCGGAGCCCGGGACCGCGGGCTCGCCGGCGGCGGCTCCCGGGTCGGTTTCCGCACGTCCGCGTCGCGCCATGTCCTGCCCACTCCTGCCCGAAATCGACTGTCTTGTCCGGCCTGGCCCGGCGGGCCGTGGGACAATTTACGGCAGCGCGGCAACCTGTGGATGCCGGGGGCGGGTCCTCCCGACGCCCCGGCATCCGTGCAACCTAGCCTGATCGGGCCCCCGCCACCACCGGCCGCCGGATGCGGTCCGGGCGGGCGGAGGCAGATAGTCCGGATAGCCCCCGATCGCCGGGAATGGCCCTGGTCCGGGCGGGCGTCCGCGCCCCGGGCCGGCCGCACGGCGCGTGCTGCGCGTACGCCGCGTACCACCCGGGGAGTACGCGGCGAACGCTACGCCGGGGTGACGCGGGTGACGGGGGGTGCGCACTAGCGTGGTCGTATGGACGAGCAGCGTGAGCGCCCGGGTCCTCCGTGGCGACGATGGATGGAGCGGACCGGGCGGGGCCCGGCCTGGCGTGCGGTGCTGCTCCTCGCCGTCTTCGCACAGGTCGCCTCGGGCTGGGCCGCGCGGGAGCAGACCGGGCGGGTGGGGCTGGACGCCTTCGCGCGGCTCCTGCTGCTGCTCGGTCCGGCACTGCTGCTGGCCCGGCGCCGCCACCCGGTGGCCGTGGCGTACGGGGTCAGCGCCGTCACCCTGGTGTACATCGGCGCCGGCTATCCGTACGGGCCGGTGTTCGCCAGTCTGGCGCTGGCCTGCTTCGCCGCCGTGGTCTCCGGGCACCGCCAAGCCGCCTGGGGCGCCGTGGGGCTGCTGTGGGCCGGCCACCTGCTCATCGCCCACTGGCTCTACCGGTGGCTGCCGCCCGCCGGGGACGGTCCGGCGCCCTGGGGGCAGGAGCTGGTCATCACCGCATGGGTCCTCGCCATGCTGGCCCTCGCCGAGCTGGTGCGCCTGCGGCGCGAGCAGTGGGCCCGCGAGCGGGCCGATCGGGCCGCCGCCGAACGCCGCCGGGTGAACGAGGAGCGGCTGCGCATCGCCCGGGAGCTGCACGACGTCCTGGCCCACAGCATCTCGGTGATCAACGTGCAGGCGGGCGTCGGGCTGGCCCTGCTCGACACCGACCCCGAGCAGGCGCGCACGGCCCTGACCACCATCAAGGCCGCCAGCAAGGAGGCCCTGGGCGAGGTCCGGCAGGTCCTGGACACCCTGCGGGCCCCCGGCGAGGCGCCCCGGGCCCCGGCTCCCGGCCTCGACCGCCTCCCCGAGCTCGTCGAGCAGGCCGCGGCGGCCGGACTGGCCGTGGACGTGTCGGCCGCGGGGACGGCCCGGGCGCTGCCGCCCGGCGCGGACCTGGCCGCCTTCCGGATCCTGCAGGAGGCGCTGACCAACGTCGTACGGCATTCGAGGGCGCGCACCGCGCGCGTCGGCCTCATATGGCAGCCCCGCACCCTGGAGCTGTGCGTGGACGACGAGGGCCCGGCCACCGGGGGCGGCGCGGGCGGCACCGGGAACGGCCTCGTGGGCATGCGCGAGCGGGCGGCCGCCCTGGGCGGCTCGATCGAGGCCGGCCCACGGCCCGAGGGGGGATTCCGGGTGGTCGCGAGGCTGCCGCTGAAGGCCGTCACGCCCCGGGAGGACCCGTGATCCGCGTACTGCTCGCCGACGACCAGCTCCTCGTCCGGGCAGGGTTCCGGGCGCTCCTCACGGCGCAGCCCGACATCGAGGTGGCCGGGGAGGCGGCCGACGGGGACGAGGCGGTGCGCCGGGTGCGGGAGCTGCGCCCCGACGTGGTGCTCATGGACATCCGGATGCCGGTGCTGGACGGGCTCGCCGCCACCCGTCGGATCAGCGGGGACCCGGCGCTGGCCGCCGTGAGGGTGGTCATGCTCACCACCTTCGAGCTCGACGAGTACGTCTTCGAGGCGATCCGCTCGGGTGCCTCGGGCTTCCTCGTCAAGGACGCCGAACCGGAGGAACTGCTGCGCGCGGTCCGGGCGGTGGTGGCGGGCGACGCCCTGCTGTCCCCGGGCGTGACCCGCCGTCTGATCGCGGAGTTCGCCGCCCGCTCGAAGCGGCCCGCGGCGCCGGCGGAGCTGGACCGGCTGACGGACCGGGAGCGGGAGGTGATGGCGCTGGTGGGCCTGGGCCTGTCGAACGAGGAGATCGCCCGCCGCCTGGTCGTCAGCCCGCTCACCGCGAAGACGCACGTCAGCCGGACCATGGTGAAGCTCGGCGCCCGCGACCGCGCCCAGCTGGTGGTCCTGGCCTACGAGTCGGGCCTGGTGCGGCCGGGCTGGCTCGGCTGACACCGGGCGGCACCGGGCGGCACGGGGCGACACCGGGTACCTCCCGCGCGCGCCTCCGGCCGCGGCAGGCGCCCGCCCCTACTCCCCCGGTGGTACGCACGGTGCCGCCGGCCGTACGACGACCCGGGCCCCCTCCCGGAGCGAGTCTCGGAGCAAGACGAAACGTCCGAACCTCCCAGGAGACGAACCGAGATGGACACCCTCACCACCCTCGCGTACGACGGGCCGGGCCCGTGGATCGTGTTCCTCCCGCTGATCTGGGCGGGAGTCGTGGTCGGCGCCGTGACCCTGCTGCGGCGCACCGTGGGGCGCGGCCGCCGCGGTCCCTGGCAGGCGCGCGGCGCGGCCCACGGCGAGCAGTCGCCGATCGGGATCCTGGGGCGGCGCTTCGCGTCCGGCGAGATCGACGAGGAAGAGTACTGGCGGCGGCTGTCCGTCCTGGACGAGCAGTTCGGCCCCGCCTCCAAGGGCGGCGCTGCCTGAGCGCCGTCACCCCCGCCGGGGCTCGCCGGCCTCGCCCGCCCTGCCGGCCTCGCCCGTCTCGCCGACCCCATCCGCCCTGCCCGCCCCGCGGCCGCAGGCGTCGGCCAGCCGGGCGAGCGTGGTGCGCATCCCGGCCCGGTTGACCGCGACGCGGCGCTCCGGGCTCGTCCCGGCGAAGACCGCGCCCAGGGCGTCGGCCAGGCGGCCGCCGGGGCCGCCGCGCAGGTCCTGCCAGCTCTCGGTGACCCGGGTGCCGGCGCCCTCCGGCTCGAAGCGGTAGCCCCAACGGGCGAGGGGCAGGCCGAAGACGCCGACGTCGAAGGCGAACTCACCCTCCCCGCGCGCTACTTCCGGCGCGCGCAGAGCGGTGACGCGGCCGGTCGTGAACCAGACGAACGGCCCCCGCCGGTTGAATCCGACGAACCGCGTGCCGTGGCGGGCCGGCTGCCGCGGTACCCAGACCCGGCGGCACTCCGGGCTCCACCGGCCCATGTTCCTCAGGTCGGACACCAGCCGGTGGACGTCCGCCGGGGCGGCGTCGACCACGACGTGCTCCTCCAGGCGCCGTTGGCGCTCCCCCACGAAGGGCTCCCTTCCGCTGCGGGCCCGCCGCGCCGACGGGACGGGCGGGCTGCAGGGGAGTGTAGGCACATCCGCGCACCTCCGTACCCGGTGGTCAGGAAAGCGGTTTCGGCGGAGCGGCCGCGTGCCGGTTCACGGCAGGTCCCCGGTCGGCGGATCGGCGGCGTACACGTGGGGGTCGTCGGAATCCCACTCCAGCAGCTCCGAGCCGCCGAGGACCACGTCGTCGGGATCGGGCATCCCGGCGCGCCGCAGGAACTCGATGACGTCCTCGTCCGAGCGGGCCACGCCGAGGGACTCCTCGCCGCCCGCGGTCCGCAGCGTGACCTGCCGGCCTCCCGAGGGGAAGATCCGGTGGACGACGACCGGTGCGTGGTGCATGCCTCCACCCTCTCCCCCTCGGCCGGACACGGCACCCCGGGGGGATCCGCTCAGGGGGTGCGGGCCGCGGCGGCGCGCGGGACGCGCAGGGCCGAGGGCGCGGGGTAGGTCGCCGCCTCGGCCCGCAGCACCTCCTCCACCTCCGCCTTGAAGGCGGGCGCGAAGAGGTCGGTTTCCAACAGCAGCCGCAGCCCCTTCAGGGTCGGCTCCAGCAGGGGCCGGGCCATCCGGGATCCGCCGCCGCCGACGCCCGGGAAGCCCGCGCGCAGCGTGTGCGCCCGTCCGGCCAGGCGCTCTTCCAGACCCGCCGTCGTGAAACCGGCGAACACGGCGAGTTCGGTCAGGAACCTGCGGGCCCCCAGGGCCATCTCCTCGGCTCCCTGGAGCGTCTGGACGGATCCGCCCGCCACCGTGAAGTCGTCACCGGTCCGCTTGGGGCCCCGCGCCTCGTACACGGCGAGCGACTCCTCGAAGAGCCGGCCCGCCTCGTCGACCGCCTTCATCGCCGCCACCAGCTGGTCGATGCCGATCTCGCGCTCCACGCTGCCTCCTGGTCCGGAACTGTGCTGCACCGACCGTAGGAGTCGAAGCCCGCGCTGCGGAACACCTGTGCGGGAGGGAAACGGGGAAGTCACCGGACCGTCACCCGCCCGACGGCGGCTTCAGCGCCTGCGCTGCGCGGGGGTGCCCACGAGGAGGGCGTCGGAGACGAGGCGGGCACCGCGGGCCAGCCGCCCCAGCTGTTCGAGCTCCACGGCGTACATCCGGATCGTGTTCTCGATGGCCGCCTCGCCGAGACCCAGTACGGGCAGCTCGGCCCGGCTGGTCTGCAGGGCCACACGCACCGCGCGCATCTCGTGCTGGAGCTGGAGCTGGACGTGCCGGGCCAGCAGGGCGTGGTGCCGGGTCAGGGTCAGATAGCTGCCGTAGCGGGCCGGCAGGAGGTCCCGCAGCCAGCGCGTGGCCGAGCGTTCCCAGTCGTGGGTACCGGGCGCCTTGACCTGGAGGGGCCAGTCCGGGCTGCGCGTGATGGTGGCCGTCAGGGGCATTCTCGTCACTTCCGAGGGGTGTCGAACTCTGATCGAGACGGTGCTTGGGGCGGCCTCGGCCCAGGGGTTGACCGAGGCCGCCAGGGGCGCCCTGCGGGATCCGAAGGCCTGGACTCGACGCGCGCCACGACGTGAGGAGGTCGTCGTGCCGCGCGTGCGTTCAGGAGGGGGTCCTCCTCCTTGGCATCTGGTGGATCCGGAGCGCCGCCGTCAGTAAACATATATACCGTCGAGTAGGCAAGGGTATGAAAAATTTCATGCATCTCGAAGGTTGAATATCCCCTGGTCAAAATCCGCTCAAATCGACCCTGCCCAGCTCTTAGAGGAAGAAACCGTGCTGGTCGGCCACGTGCTCGTAGTCCTCCAGGCGCGCCTGGGTCCGCTCGGGGTCCGCGTCCGCCATCGCCTGGAGCAGGGCCGCGGACAGCATGCCGGGGGCCGCGTACGAGTCGAAGACCAGCCGCGAGCCGGTCCCGGCCTTCAGGGTCACGTCCGCCTCGTCCACCAGCGGCCCGAGGGTCGGATCCGTGATCAGGACGACGCGCAGCCCCGTGCTGCGGGCGGCCCGGACGGCGGCCAGGGTCTCCCTGGCGTGCCGGGGCATGGCGAAGGCCAGCACCCAGGTCCCGCCGGCCGCCTTGGACTGCAGCAGCGCGTCGTAGGCCACGCTGCCGCCGCGGGTCACCAGGCGCACGTCGGGGTGGATGCGCCGGGCCGCGTAGGCGAAGTACTCGGCCAGGGACACCGAGATCCGCAGCCCGAGCACGGTGAGCGGCACCGAACCGGCCAGCTCGCGGCCGATGTCCAGCACCTGGTTGGTGTCCGCGAGCAGCCGGCGCACGTTCTCCAGGTTCTCGATCTCGGCGTCCACGGCGGCCTGCAGCTCGTTGCGGCGGATCTCCTCGCGGGTGTCCGGGGAACCGGCGACGGCGCTCAGGGCGATGGGCTGGAGCACGTCCCGCAGGGCGGGGTAGCCGCTGAACCCGAGCGAGGAGGCGAAACGGGTCACGGAGGGCTGGCTGACGCCGACCCGCTCGGCGAGTTCGGTGATCGACAGGAAGGCCGCCTCGGTGAGGTGGTCGATCAGGTACTGGGCGATCCGGCGCTGGCCCGGGGAGAGCCGGCGGCCGTCGAACAGCGCGAGGAGCCGGTCGGCCGGGGGGCGGAACTCCTCCGATGACTGCCCGCTCGGCTTGATCGCCGCCGCCTGAGCGCGTGCCTGCTGCCCCGATGACACCGGAAGGGCCTCCTTGACTCTGTCACTCTCGCTCAAACATAGCTCACGCCCCGTGGCCGACGAAGATCGGTCCAAGGCGCGGGCACCGCACGCGGCGGGACCCGCACACACCGGTGTGCGGGTCCCGTCCGGGCCGCTCGGATCACTTCGCGGCGGGCCTTTCCCAGCGGTAGAACTCGTGGGCCATCGCGTCCTTCGGACTGCGCCACGTGTCGGGGTCGTGCGGGCTGATGTAGGCGGTGAGGCTGTCGCTGAGCTGCCTGAACTCCGGGTGGTCGGTGACCCGGGCGATGGCGGGACCCGGTGGCCGGTCCGCCTCGATCAGGTGCATGTACACATCACCGAACTGGAAGAGGCTGCGGCGCGTGACGCCGACCAGGTGCGGGAGTTCGCCCGCGTCCGAGCCGGCGAACAGGTCGGCGATGTCGGGAGCCGATCCCGGCGCCATGCGGGCGACGATGAGAGCGCGGTGCGTCTGGTTCATCCGGGGGTACTCGCCCTTCGTTTCAGAGGCGGCTTACGGCGGGAGTACGGCTGTCGCGTTCGCGCTGCTCGATCTTGTCCCGGATGAGCGCCATCTGGATCGGGGAGTTGCGGTTGATGTTGTCGGTCATCCACGCGTCGTCGACCGGCGCGTCCGGCTTCATCGCGAAGTCCTGGGTCCACTTCATCCGGGTGCCGCCCGGCACCGCGAAGTACTGCCAGTGGATGTCCATGTGCGCGAACGGACCGGTCTCGACGCGCCGGGCGCGGACCGTGAGGCCGTCGCGGTCCACGGTCCGCTCCGAGACCCAGCTCCACACCTTGCCGTTCTCGTCGGGGTGCATGGTCAGGCGGAAGCGGGTGGTGGCCCCCTTCTGCTCCAGGATCTCCAGCGAGGCGTACTCGCTGAACAGCTGCGGCCAGTTGGGGAGGTCGTTGGTCATCTCCCACACGACGTCCACGGGCGCGTTGACGGTGATCTCGTTCTCGGTGTGTCCTGGCATGTCAGGCTCCTGTCATCAGGCTGTTGTTGACGAGGTCGAGGAACTCGCCGGGGGTCTTGCAGCGGTCGGCGTCGGTGGGCAGCGCCCGGCCGCGCCGGTTCTCCAGCTCGCCGACGATGCCGAGCAGGCCCAGCGAGTCCAGGCCGTAATCGTCGAAGGCCGAGTCCGGACGGCTCGCCAGCTCGGCGGGGTCGACGGTGATGCCGGCGGTCTTCATCAAGGCCGCCAGCTCCTCCAGGGTCAGTCGGTCGGACATGGTGGCTTCTCTCTTCCTACGGGGGGCCGCGCGGCGCGTGGCGGACGCCGGCCCCGGGTGGACTGCGCCTGCGTCACGGGGCCTTCGCACCCTTGCGCAGGACGAGCGCGGAGTTCGAGCCCATCCGGCCGCGGCTCAGCACGAGGGCGGTGCGCAGGTCCGCGGAGCGGGCACTGCCCGTGACCACGTCCAGGTCGTGGCACACGTCGAAGACGTTCGGGGTCGGCGGGACGATCCCGTGCTCCAGGGCCAGGACCGCGGCCGCGGTGTCGAGGACGGGCGCCGCGCAGTACGCCCGGCCCGTACCGGTCTTCGGCGCCGTGACCGGCACCGCGCGCCCGTGGCCGCCGAGGGCGGCCGCGATCGCCGCCGCCTCGGCCGCGTCGGCCTCCGGCGTCCCGAGCGCGTCGGCGAAGACCACGTCGACCTCCTCCGGGGCGCAGCCGGCTTCCCGGAGCGCGCCCCGGATCGCGTGGGCGAGGCCTTCGCCCTCCTCGTCCGGCCGCCGGGTGCCGCTGAAGGTGGCGGCGTGGCCGGCCAGCACGGCGCGGACCGTGGCGCCCCGGCCGAGGGCCGTGGCCTCGTCCTCGACGAGGAACATCGCGCCGCCCTCCGCGGGGACGTACCCGCAGGCCTTGGCGGTGAAGGGCCGGTAGGCGCGCTCGGGGTCCTCGCTGGTGCTCAGCCCCTCGTACTCCAGCTGGCAGACGATGGAGTACGGCGCGAGGGGCGCCTCGGTCGCCCCGACGAGCATCGCCCGGCTTCCCTGGCGGATGGCCCGCACGGCGTGCGCGAAGGCGTCCAGCCCGCCCGCCTCGTCGCTGGCGACGACCCCGCACGGGCCCTTGAGGCCGCGCCGGATGGAGATCTGGCCGGTGCTCGCGGCGTAGAACCAGGCGATCGACTGGTACGGGCCGACGTAGCGGGGGCCCTGGTCCCAGAGCCGCTGCAGCTCGCGCTGGCCGAACTCGCCGCCGCCGGACCCGGCGGCCGTGACCACCCCGACCGAGAAGGGGTCGGCCTCGTAGTCGGCCCGGCCGAGCCGGCCGTCCGCCAGGGCCAGGTCGGCCGCGGCGAGGGCGTGGTGGGTGAACCGGTCGGTCTGGACGAGGAAGCGCTCCTCGACCATCGTGCCGGGGTCGAAGCCCCGCACCTCGCCGGCCACGCGCAGCGGGAGGTGCTCGCAGCCCGCCCGGGTGACGCGGTCCAGCACGCAGAGGCCGGAGTGGGTGGCCTTCCAGAAGTCGTCGGCGCCGATGCCGTTCGGCGCGACGACCCCGATGCCCGTGATGACCGTACGGCGGGTCACGAGACCTCCTCCTTGGGCCGGGTCATGACCACGGCGGACTGGAATCCGCCGAAACCGCTGCCGACCGAGAGCACGCTGCGCAGGGTGCTCTCGCGGGCGGTGCGGGGTACGTAGTCCAGGTCGCACTCGGGGTCCGGCGTCTCGTAGTTCGCCGTGGGCGGTACCACCTGGTGGGTCATGGCGAGCACACAGGCCGCCAGTTCGATCGCCCCGATGGCGCCGAGGGAGTGACCGACCATGGACTTGATGGAGGTCATCGGCGTCTTGTAGGCGTGCTCGCCCAGGACCCGCTTGACCGCCGCCGTCTCGTGGCGGTCGTTCTGCTTGGTGCCGGATCCGTGCGCGTTGACGTAGTCGATGTCCCTCGCGTCGATCCCGGCCTGGTCCAGGGCGGTCTGGATGGCCCGCGCCATCTCCAGGCCCTCGGCGGTCAGCCCGGTCATGTGGTGGGCGTTGCCGAAGGTGGCGTAGCCGCCGATCTCGCAGTAGACGTGCGCACCGCGGGCGCGGGCGTGTTCCAGCTCTTCGAGGACGAGGACGGCGCCGCCCTCGCCGAGGACGAACCCGTCCCGGTCGGCGTCGAATGGCCGGGAGGCGTGGGCCGGGTCGTCGTTGTTCGGCGAGGTCGCCTTGATGGCGTCGAAGCAGGCCACCGTGATCGGCGATATGGGCGAGTCCGAGGCCCCGGCGATGCACACGTCCATCCGGCCCTCGGTGATGGAGTGCACGGCGTACCCGATGGCGTCGAGTCCGGAGGTGCAGCCGGTGGACACGGTCTGCACCGGGCCGCGCGCACCCGTCTGCTCCGCGACGGCGGAGGCGAGGGTGGCGGGGGTGAAGGCCCGGTGCAGATGGGGTCCGGCGAACTTGTGGTCCACGTCCCACCAGGCGCCCGACTGGCTCACGGCGACGTAGTCGTGCTCCAGACGGGTGGTTCCGCCGACGGCGGTGCCCAGGGAGACGCCGGTGCGCCAGGCCTCGTCGGTGGTGAGGTCGAGGCCCGAGTCGAGCAGGGCTTCGCGGGCTGCGACGAGGGCGAACTGGATGTACCGGTCCGCCCGGGCGGCCTCCCCCTCGCCGAGGCCGTGCGCGGCGGGGTCGAAGTCGACCTCGGCGGCTATCCGGGAGCGGAAGCCGGCCGGGTCGAACAGGGTGATGCCGCGGGTCGCCGTACGGCCGTTGGCGAGCAGGTCCCAGAAGGCCGAGACGCCGATCCCGCCGGGCGCGACGACGCCGACCCCGGTGACCGCCACCCGGCGGCCGGTCACGAGACCGCTCCCGTGCGGTCCGGGGGCTGCTCCCAGGCGGTGCCCTCCGGGTTCGGGGCCGCCTCGGTGTCCACGTGGCCCAGTTCGGGGCGCGGGGCGAGCGGCCCCAGGTGGAAGACCATGCGGGCCTCGGTGTCCCCGACGTTGCGGAACCGGTGGCGCACGTTGAGCGGCACGAGCAGGCCCTGGTCGGTGCGCAGCGGGTGGGCCTCGCCGTCGAGGTCGACCTCCAGCCGGCCGGCGACCACGTACACGAACTCCTCGGAGTACGGGTGGTAGTGCTCGGCGATGGACTCTCCGGGGGCCATGACAGCCAGGCCCATGAAGCCGCTGGTGGAACCCACCGAGGTCGGGGTGAGCACGGCCCTCAGGTCGCCGCCGCGCCGGCGGTTGGGCGGCGTCTCGCTGAGGTCGACGATGCGTGGACGCTGTCTGGTCATAGCGGGTTCCTCCTGGCGTGTGGGAAGCCTGGACGGGCTGGGGGGTGGGGGGTCCGGGGGATCAGGACTGCGCGGGGGCCCGGCGGTCGGTGATCAGGTTCATCGTGTGGCGGGCGGCGCGGGTCCGCTCGGCGGGCGCGGCCGTCAGCCGGTCCAGTACGGCCGCCTTGCGCGGGCCGCGCACCCCCAGGATGCTGTCGGGCTCGGCATCGAGCGGGCCGCGGACGTCAACCAGGCGGACCACGATGTCGTCACGCTGGAAGATGCTGCTGCTCCGAACGGGGCTGTCGGGGCGGTGTGCGGCGGCCTCGTCCTGGCGGGAGAGGAAGCGGGCCAGCGCCTCGCCGCAGCCGGGCTTGGCCGGGTAGAAGAGCGCGTGGCGCGTGACGTCCTCGGAGCCCGGTTCCCCGGCGGCGACGTGGTGCACGGCGGGGAGCGCGGCCCTCATGAAGAACATGCGGGCGGACTCCGGGTCGTTCAGGTTCCGGTCCTTCTCCAGGTACGGGTTGATGGCCTCTTCGACGGCCCGCACCTCCGGCTGCTCGGACACGTGCCGCAGGGCGGCCATCAGGTCGCCCTGGACCTCCACGGTCCGCACCACCCGGTTGCCGTGCATGAAGAGCGAGGTCCGGCACAGCCGGGTGTGCTCGTCGACCCGGGCGGCCGGGGAGGCGTAACTCGAGAGGATGGCCGCGACCTCCTTCTCACTGCCGGGTTTGACGGTGAAGGTCAGGGCGTGGCGGACGATGCCGGAGCCGAGCCGGGGCACGGGCTGCAGCCGGACGCGGGCGGGCCGGGCCGCCTGGTCGTAGCTGCGTCCGGTCTCGCGCAGGACGGTGAACTTGAGCGGCCGCATGACGCGGGCACAGGCACCGAGCGGTTTGACCTGTTCGGCGTGGTGCTCGCTGTTGACCCATGCGAGGTACTGCGGCGCGCTCTCCCACTCGCTGGTGATGAGCCACTGGGCGGGGTTCTCGAAGGACTGGCACAGCTGATCGCTGATGTGGCCCGGGACCGACGCGATGTCGTGGCGGAGCTGTTCGTATGCCTCGAAGAACCGCTGTTGGGCCCCCTCGTGGAGGTCCATCAGCAGGACGACCCGGAGCATGGAGCCGTCGAAGGCTGACTGCGACACCCGTTCGGACAGGGTGGTTGTCATCTACTCACTCCTTCATGAGGGGGTGGAGATCCATCGCGTACGGACCCCTCGTCCGTCACCGGTGGCGTCCGCCCGGGCGGCGGCCGTCTCGGTCGGGAACGGCGGGCCGGCGCATCTCAGGGGGAGCCGCTGTCGCTCATCGTCATCCGGGTGGGGACGTACCGCTACATGTCCGGATCAAGCGGGTGACAACCGGCGAATCAACCGGGCCTAATCGACGATCGGGGGCATAAAGAGTCCACTCCCCCACACAGAAAACAGGAGCCCGCAGCTGATGGAAGACAACGCCGATGTTCGCGTACCGGTTCTCGTCGTGGGCGGCTCCCTCGTGGGCCTGTCCACCTCGCTTTTCCTGAGCCGCCACGGAGTGAGGCACCTTCTGGTCGAGAAGCACTCCGGCACCTCCCCGCACCCGCGCGGCCGTGGCATCAACGCCCGGACGATGGAGCTCTTCCGCACCGCAGGGGCGGAGCGCGCGATCCGCCGGGCGGCGTCCGCACTGGAGGGGATTCAGGGCATTCTGCAGGCCCGTTCGCTGACCGGCGGCGACCACAACTGGCTGATCAAATCGGTCGACCCGTCGGGGGCGCTGCGCAAGTTCAGCCCGACCGGCTGGTGTCTGTGCAGCCAGAACAACATCGAACCGGTGCTGGCGGCGCAGAGCCGCGCACAGGGGGCCGACATCCGCTTCTCCACCGAGCTGATGAGCTTCGACCAGGACGAGACGGGGGTGACCGCCCTGGTGAAGAACCGCGAGACGGGCGAGCACACCACCGTCCGGGCCGATTTCGTGATCGCCGCCGACGGCCCGCGCAGCCCCGTACGGGAACAGCTGGCCATCCCCCAGACGGGTAACGGCGAGCTGTTCCACAACGTCAGCGTCACCTTCCGCTCGGAGCGGCTCATCGAGGTGCTGGGCGACCTGCGCTTCATCGTCTGCTACCTGATGCGGCCGGGAGCGGACGGGGCGCTGCTGCCGGTGGACAACGCCACGCAGTGGGTCTTCCACGCGCCCTGGCACCCGGACCGGGGCGAGACCCTCGAGGACTTCACCGACCAGCGGTGCGTGGAGCAGATCCGCAACGCCATCGGCGTGCCCGACCTGGACGTGGAGATCGGCGGCAAGGCGCCCTGGCACGCCGCCGAACGGGTGGCGACGCGGTACTCGGTCGGCAGGGTGTTCCTGGCCGGGGACGCGGCCCACGAGATGTCCCCGACCGGGGCCTTCGGCTCCAACACCGGCATCCAGGACGCGCACAACCTGGCCTGGAAGATCGCCGCGGTGCTCGACGGCTCGGCGGGCATCGGCCTGCTGGACAGCTACGAGGCCGAGCGGCTGCCGGTGGCCAGGGCCACCAGCGAGCGCGCGTCGGCCCGTTCGGCGGAGCACAGCCACCCGGGGTACGCGCCCCCGCCCACCATGGGCGGCGGGCCGGGCAGCGGGATCCTGCCCACGGCGATGGGCTACTGCTACCCGGACGGCGCGGTCGTGGGCGGTGATCCGCGGCGGCCGGTCATCCCCGAGGCGTTGCGCCTGATGGGTGACACCGGTACCCGGGCCCCGCACATGTGGCTGCTCAGGGCCGGCGAGCGGATCTCCTCCCTGGACCTGTACGAGCGCTCGTTCGTCCTGCTCAGCGGCGCGGGGACGCCGTGGCGGGATGCGGCCGAACGGGTGGCCGGGGAGCTTTCGGCCGTCCGGCTGGACGCCTACACGATCGGTTCGGGGCCGGATGCCGACCTGCTCCAGGAGACCGGCGCCGACTGGGCCGAGGTGCACGGGATGAGCCCCGACGGCGCGGTGCTCGTACGCCCGGACGGGTTCGTGGCATGGCGCTCGGAGGGGGCCGTCGCGGATCCCGCTTCGGCGCTGCTCGAGGTCCTCACGACGGTGCTGCGGCGGAGGTGACCACTTCGCTTCCCTGTCCGCCGGCCCTGCGCCCGGCCGGCGGACGGGGTTCAGCGGCAGGCCCAGCAGCCTGCCCAGCAGCCGGCGTCCGAGCGGGCGGCGCGCCGCCGGCCGGATCGGTGACCGCTCTCCTGTCCGGCGCACTGCGCCGCGGCGCGGGCCAGGGCGGTGCGGCCCGCGTAGCAGGCGACCACGACGGCGATCGCCGCCAGTTCCTCGGGGCCGGCCTGGCCCCTCTCGACACGCAGCAGGCTCGATATCGGAACGTCGTTCGGCATCGGCACGGCCTCTCGTACGGGTGCTGTGCGCACGCCCCGCGACGGCCTGTCGGACGGGCCGTCCCGGTACCGGCGCGGGATGCGCTCGGGCGGCTCGGCGCGCCTCTCGGGCGTGATCCGTATCGTCTGCGCACTGCGCGTCTCGCGCGGTGGCGCACCGGCCGGCGGACTCCTGTCGGGTCACCAGGACTCCTGACGCGACCGACGCTACAAGCGCTCGGCGGACCCGGCACGTTGGGCGGCCGGGCCCGCCGAGCGGACGGGCCCGCGGCCGCCGCGGCGCCGGCGGGCGGGCCGTGACCGGCCACGACGCCCTGCTCTGCCGGGGCTGCGCCGGACGGCTGTACGCCGTGTGCACCACCGATGCCGGCGGCGGCCGCAAGAGCCGCGCCGCGGCCGTCGGCGAGTGGGAGGTCGACCACGAGATGCCCGTGCAGTGCCCGCTTTCCGGGCTGTTGCCGCTGACCGGGACGGCCGCGGCCGTCCACGACCTGCCCGGTGCGCGCGAGGTCCTCGGCCCGCCCGGCTGAGCCGCGGCGGATTGGGCCGTACGGGTGGGACCCGTCGGCGCGGCCGCCGGCCGCGCCGACCGCGTTCAACGTCTGAACTCCGCCGGGCCCGGGGCCCTTTCCCGGTTCGATGTCTTGACGCCCCAACCGGCGGGGGAGCACAGTGTCGAGCGGCGTCGCTTGAGAGCGCTCTCAAAACCGCTCTCGAAACGGCGCTCCCGGCCCGGCACTTCTCCCGGCTTCCCCCGTCACCGCGCCCCGCGGCGCTCCAGAGAGGGGCACCCATGCGTCCCGTTCATCCCATACGTCTCGCACGTCGCGTACATCTCCTGCCTCCTGCGCATCCCCCGCGTCAGGCTTCCGACCGGAAGCGGCCGGCCGTCCGGCGGGCCGTCTTAGCCGTGCTCAGCACGATCGCGGTGGCCGCTTCCGCCTCGGTGGCCGTCGTCCTGCCCGCCGGCGCCACCGCGCCCCCCGCCCCGGCCGGCTGGTCACAGGTGTTCCTGGACGACTTCGACGGCCCGGCCGGCTCCGGCCTGAACACGGCCGACTGGCAGTACACCACCGGCACGAGCTACCCCGGCGGGCCCGCGCAGTTCGGCACCGGCGAGATCGAGACGATGACCGCGGACCCCGCCAACGTCTCCCTCGACGGGGCCGGCAACCTGCGCATCACCCCACGGCGGGACGCGGCCGGCAACTGGACCTCCGGACGGGTGGAGACCCGGCGTTCGGACTTCCAGCCCCCGGCGGGCGGCATCCTGCGCGCCGAGGCCCGCATCCAGATGCCGAACGTCACGGGCCCCGCGGCCAAGGGCTACTGGCCGGCGTTCTGGATGCTCGGCGCCCCGTACCGCGGCAACTGGTGGAACTGGCCCGCCGTCGGCGAGATCGACATCCTGGAGAACGTGCAGGGCATCAACCAGGTCTGGGCGACCATGCACTGCGGCACCAGCCCGGGCGGCCCCTGCAACGAGAAGTCCGGCATCGGCGGGCAGCGCGTCTGCCCCGGTACCAGCTGTCAGGGCGGCTTCCACACCTACGCCGCCGAGTGGGACCGCTCGACCGCGGTCGAGCAGGTGCGCTTCTCCGTCGACGGGATCGGCTTCCACACGGTGCGGGCCGACCAGGTGGACGCCGCCACCTGGACCAACGCCACGAACCACGGCTACTTCATCATCCTGAACGTCGCGATGGGCGGCGAGTTCCCGGCGGCTTTCGGCGGCGGTCCCGACGCCGCGACCGAGCCCGGCCACCCCATGGTCGTGGACTACGTGTCCGTCCTCCGCTCGACCGGCGCCACCACCCCGCCCACCACACCGCCCACCACACCGCCCACGACTCCCCCGACCACCCCGCCGGCCGGCAACCGCGACGCGTACGCCACGGTTCAGGCCGAGTCCTACGACTCCCAGGCGGGCGTCGCGAAGGAGACCACCGCGGACACCGGCGGCGGCCAGGACCTCACCACCCTGGCCAACGGCGACTGGGCCGTCTACAAGGGCGTCGACTTCGGCCCGGCGGCCGCGCGGCAGTTCCGCGGACGCGTCGCCTCCGGAGCCGCGGGAGGCGTCAGCGGCCTCGTCGAGGTACGGCTCGACAGCCGCACCGCGGCGCCGGTGGGCAGCTTCTCGGTGGCGAACACCGGCGGCTGGCAGAGCTGGCGGACGGTGCCGGCGAACATCAGCGCGGTCACGGGCACCCACGACGTGTACCTGACCTTCACCAGCGGCCAGAGCGCCGACTTCGTGAACCTCAACTGGTTCGACTTCGGCCACTGACCGGCCCGGACCGAGGAGAGCGCTCATGAACACCCCCATGGCGCGGCGGATCCCGCTGCTCCTGCTGGCACTCCTGCTCGCCCTGGCGGGTTCCCCCGCCCTGACCCCGGCAGCCGCCGGAGCCGCCTCCGCCGCGGCGGCGGACTACACGCAGGGCGTCACGGCCCTGGGCCCGAGCGCGGTCCGGATCTGGTTGCGGCCCGCCGTCCCGGCCGCCCTGGTGGACGTCCACTACCTGCCGGGCGGGGACATCGGCCGGCAGAACCTCCGGATGACGGACAACGCCGGCACCTGGGAGCGGACCGTCACCGGCCTCGCCCCCGGCTCCGCCCTGCCGTACTGGTTCACGTACGAGAAGGGCGGCCCGCTCCACGACACCCCCCGCTTCACCCACACCGTCGCCGGGACCGGGGACGGCGGAGGCGGCGGTGGAGGCGGCGGTGGCGGCGGCGGCACGGGCAGCTTCCCCATCACCTTCCAGAACAACACCCGTGGCGCGTACGCCGATTCACAGGTCCACGTCACGCTCCTCGGCCAGGTGACGCCGGGCCAGTGGTCGTACATGAAGCCCGACGGCACCATGGCCCGCATCAGCCACCTGGACGCCGACGCCCCCGGCCACCTCGTCAAACGGGGCGTCAACTACCCCGACATGTCCTTCACCCTGGCCGAGGTGGGCGGCACCGTGCCCGCACCGCCCGCGATCCGCGGCGGCCGGATCTACCTCTCGCTCGGCTCCCCGGTGTTCATCCCGGTCTCACCCGACGACCAGGGCTGGGGCGGCCCCGATCCGCGCAACCCCGACGACCCCAACAGCGACGTGTACTACGACTGGTACGAGTACACCTACGTGCACGGACAGGTGCCCTTCGGCGGGAACACCACCCAGGTCGACCAGTTCGGCTTCCCGATCACCTCGCGGCTGCGCCAGGCCTCCAGCGGCTACGACGACACCCAGGGCATCACGGCCGGCCGCGCCGAGGTGATGCGGCGGTACGCGGCCTCCGTCGGCCCCGCGTTCAGGCCGCTGCAGGGCGACCACCGGATCGTGGCGCCCCGTTCCTCCGGCCTGTTCCAGCCCGGCGGAGCCCGCCAGGACCACCTGGCCGCCGCCATCGACGAGGCCTGGGCGCACTACACCGCCCACCCGTTCACCCTGAACCGCCTCGGCGAGACCTTCTCCGGGCGGGTCGCCGGCTCCACCCTCACCTTCAGCAAGAACGGCTCGGGCACCTTCACCCTGCACAAGCCGACCTCGCCCGACGTCATGGCCTGCTCCGGCGCGATGGCCTCGGGCAACGACACCGAGAAGCAGCTCGGAGCGGAGTTCTGCGCCGCGTTCAACCGGGGCGTCGCCCTCGACACCACCGCCTGGTACCACCCGGCGGCGTACTACTCCGGGACGGCGAAGAACGACTACGCCGGCTTCTTCCACACCGTCGGCCTCGGCGGGCGGGCCTACGGCTTCCCCTACGACGACATCAACGACCAGTCCTCCGTACAGATCCTCGGCAACTCGGCCCCGCCGACCGGGCTGACGCTCGGCATCGGCTGGTAATGATCCGTACCGCCGGGCGGGCCGCGGGCCTACCGGCGGTACGGGTTACCCTGCTGCACGGGCGACGCCAGCGCCCGAGGACACCCAGGAGGAGCGCCCGTGCCGGAACAGCGACCCGTGGACCGCCCCACCCTGGAGGCGGTCGCGGCGCGTGCCGGGGTGTCCCGGGCCACCGCGTCCCGCGTCGTCAACGGCGGCGACGGGGTTCGCGCGCACCTGGTGGAGAAGGTCCAGGTGGCCATCCGCGACCTGGGCTACGTGCCCAATCCCGCGGCCCGGGCCCTGGTCACCCGGCGGACCGGCGCGGTGGCGGTCATCATCCCGGAGCCGGAGATCCGGATATTCTCCGACCCCTTCTTCTCCCGGCAGGTGCGCGGCATCAGCAGGGAACTGACGGCGAACGACACGCAGTTGGTGCTCCTCCTGGTGGAGGACCGCGGCGACTACGACCGGATCGAGCGCTACCTGGCGGGCGGCCACGTCGACGGCGCGCTCGCCTTCTCGCTGCACACCGACGATCCGCTGCCCGCGATCGTCCGGCGCCTCGGCATGCCCACGGTGTACGGCGGCCGGCCCGGCTGGACCGCCGGCCCCGGGGAATCCGGCGAGCCCGACGGCGAGGTGGCGTACGTGGACGCGGACAACCGGGCGGGAGGGCGCGAGGCCGTACGGTACCTGCTCACCGGGGGCCGGCAGCGGATCGCGCACATCGCCGGCCCGCTCGACCAGACATCGGCGGCCGACCGGCTGAGCGGCTACCGCGACGTACTGCCGCAGGCCGATCCCGAGCTCGTCGCCGAGGGGGACTTCACGGTGGCGGGCGGCGCCCGGGCGATGGCCGAACTGCTGGACCGTCGGCCCGGGATCGACGCCGTGTTCGCGGCGAACGACCTGATGGCGACGGGTGCGCTGAAGGTGCTGCGCGAGCGCGGCCGCACGGTGCCCGGGGACGTGGCGGTGGTCGGCTTCGACGACGCCGAGCTGGTGGCGGAGACCGCCGATCCGCCGCTGACCACTGTGCGCCAGGACATCGAGGGGATGGGGCACATGATGGCGGGGCTGCTCCTGGAGACGCTGGGGAGCGGGGGCCGGGGAGGACGGCCCGCGCCCGGCCCGGTGATCACCTCCACCGAGCTGGTCCGCCGCGCGTCGGCCTGAGGCCGCGTCCGTGACGCGCGACGCCGGATGCCGGGGCCGCCGTGCGGCGGCCCCGGCATCCGGCTCACTGCCCGTCAGCGTCCCGGGCACTGCTTCCAGGAGAAGTGGTACACGCTGTTGATGCTGCCGTCCGTCGAGTCGAGGGCCATGAAACTGGTCCGTGACGGGTCGGAGGTTCCGACCTCGGCGCGCAGCTCGGTGTTGATGTTGAAGTTGCGCTGTTCGCCGCAGGGTGCGAAGACCAGCGCCTCGACGCCCGTGGTGTCGGTGGCCTGCCAGTTGTCCTCGAGCGCGCCGTTGAACTTGTGGGTGCGCTGGGCGGTCTGGCTCATGCCCTGGAAGTAGTAGCTCGCCTTCTGCGTGCCGACCGCCCCCGGCTGGAGGCTGCCGAAGCCCCGGTAGTCCACCTGGGCCACGGCGTACGTGAAGCCCTGCGGGACGTGGACCACGAGGGACAGGAGGCAGTTCTTGCGGCCCTCGACGGCGGGGGCTCCGCCGCCGGCCTGGGCCAGGTACTCGCTGTAGGTGACGGTGAAGGCCGAGTTGTCCGGCGCCACGGCGACGGCGGCGCTGCCTGGACGGCAGCCCGATCCGTTGACGCTGGCGACGTCCACGGTCACCTGGTCGGAGGGTGCCGAGGGGGAGGCCCCGGCCGAGGGGGAGGCGCCGGCCGAAGGGCTGAGCGTGACGAGAGCTGCGGTCACGGCGGCTGCGGTGAATCCGGTACGAAGCGACTTGATCACGTCGACATGGATAGCCGCGCACGGCGGTAGCCGATGGCCTACGGGTACGCGGTCTCACCTCCATGGCCGCAGCGGTTCACCGAGGAAACGATTCTTCAGGCGGCATCGATGGGCCGAACGGCTCCGCCTCGCGTCGTATCGACATGATTCATCTGGTTCCTCCTAATATCTGGCGAATCAACCGGAGATCCCGAGGAGCCCCATGTCCCGCGCGTCCCGCTCCGCCGCCGTGTCCGCCTGGGTGATCGCCTCCGCCCTGGCGCTCACGGCGATGTCCCCGGCCCCGCGGCCCGGGCCCGTCGAGCGGGGCGGGGCGGCCGCGGCCTCGGAGGCGGCGGAGTCGGCAGCGGGTGCGGAGGCGGCGGAGGCCTCCGTGATCGGCGGGGACCACGCCCGGGTCCACGCCCGCCTGCGCGAGGCGGCCAGGGGCACCCAGGGCTACCCGCAGACGAAGCGCACGGCGAGCCTGACCGCGCTCGGGGACTCCCAGGGCAAGGCCAACGCGCGCTTCGACGCGGCCCGGTTCGGCCGGTTCACCGAGTTCTTCCCCTCCCCCGACTTCGGCGTGCACGTGGCCCAGCTGCCGACCGGCAAGGTGCTGCTGTTCTCCTTCGAGCGCACGGAGGAGGACCCCACCAAGGAGACGGGGCCCACCAACACGGTCGGCCGGACCAACGCGGGCCGCGCCTACCTCTGGGATCCGGCCGGGGGGACCGGCCCGCGGGCCTTCAAGAAGGTGGCGCCGCCCGTGGTGCTGATGCCCGACGGCAGCTACGCCCCGCGCCCCGCGCCGTTCTTCTGCGCCGGGCACGCCTACCTCCCCAACGGCATGGTCGGCGTCTTCGGCGGCAACGTCGGCGGCAAGGGCGGCAGCGGCGCCAAGCTCTCCTTCGTGTTCGACCCCTGGACCGAGCACTGGTACCGCAACCGGGACATGTCCGCGGGCCGCTGGTACCCCTCGGTCGTCACCGGCGCGGACGGCCGGCAGATCATCATGTCCGGCCAGTCCGAGCGCGGCACCGGCACCCCCACCCCGGTGGCCGAGCGCTTCCCCTCGCTGCGCCACCCGGTGCCCTGGCGGAGCTTCGACATCCCGGTGGACTTCGCCTCGCAGCGGCTGCGGTCGGACGCGCCCTTCCGCAACGACTACCCGCACCTGTTCTCGCTGCGGGACGGGATGATCTACGGGCTGGGCCGGGACGCCGACCAGCAATGGCTGTTCGACCCGGTCAAGGAGGTGCGCACCGACCTGCCCCGGCGGCCGGCCGACTTCCGCGGCTACGGCTCCGCCGTGCCGCTCCCGGCGGGGTTCCGGGGGCCGGACTCCGTCCTGGTGCTCGGCGGCGATCCGCGCGACCCGCACACCTACCGGCTGTCCGCAGGCCGGTGGACCGTCGAGGAGCCGCGCGCCTTCGGGCGCACGCAGGACGACACGCTGATCCTGCCGGACGGCTCGCTGCTGACGGTCAACGGAGCGCTCGACACCCGGGATTACGGCCACGGGCCGTTCAATCCGAAGGCCGACCTGAAGTACCGGCAGATCGAGCTGCGCGACGCGCGCGGCCGCTGGCGGCTCGGTCCGGCCCAGCGACTGCCCCGCGGCTACCACTCCAACGCCCTGATCCTGCCGGACGGGCGGATGATGGTCACCGGGGACGAGCTCCAGCAGATCGCCAACGACCCCGACATGAAGGACGGGATGGACGGCAGCATCGAGCTGTACGAGCCCGCCTACCTGCACCGCGGGCCGCGGCCGGCCCTCGACCGGGTCCCGGCGGGCGAGCTCGGCCACGACAGGGCCTTCGAGGTGTCGAGCTCCACCGCGAAGGACGTGGCGCGGGCCGTGCTGCTGGCGCCCTCCACCGTCACCCACTCGGTGAACACCAGCCAGCGCCACCTGGAGCTCCGGATCACCGGCGTACGGGGCACCGCGATCGGGCTGCGGACCCCGCCGACGGCCGCCGACGCGCCGCCCGGGTACTACATGCTGTTCCTGCTCGACGCGAAGGGCGTCCCCAGCACGGCGAAGTGGGTGAAGCTGGGCCTGCGTTGAGCCTCACGGACCGGCCGGCGGCTCGATCTGTGCCAGCCAGGCGGCCAGGAGCCCCTCCAGTTGGGCGGCCTCCCGGGCGGTGAGGCCCTCCAGGAGGCTCCGCTCGTTGCGCATGTGCTCGGTGAACGCCCGGTCGATCAGGTCCCGGCCCGCCGGGGTCAGCGCGACCACGCGGCCGCGGCCGTCGGCGGCCGAGCGCCGCCTGGTGACCAGCCCGGCCCGTTCCAGCCGGTCGACCCGCTTGGTCATGGCGCCGGTCGTCACCATCGTGTGCACGGCGAGCTCGCCGGGGGCCCGTTCGAAGGGCTCGCCCGCCCGCCGCAGCGCGGCCAGGACGTCGAACTCCCCCTCGCTGAGCCCGTACCGGGCGTAGACGAGGCAGAGGCGCTCCGTCAGGAGCAGGCCGAGGCGGTGCAGGCGGCCGATCACCCCCTGGGGGGCGACGTCGACATCGGGGCGTTCGCGGGCCCATTCGGCCTGGATGCGGGCGACGTGGTCCATGGCTTCCATGGAAGATATAATACCTTCCATGGAAGCCAACCTGCGCTGGTCCCTCGTCACGGCCATCGCGCCGGTGGCCTGGGGGACGACCTACTTCGTCACACGGGAGTTCCTGCCCGCCGGGCACCCCCTGTACGGCGGGGTGATCCGCGCGCTGCCCGCGGGACTGCTGCTCCTGGCCGTCTGCCGGAAGATGCCGAGCGGGTCCTGGTGGTGGAAGTCCCTGCTGCTCGGCGTCCTCAACATGGGCGGGTTCTTCGCGCTGGTGTACCTCGCCGCGCAGCGGCTCCCGACCAGCGTGGCCTCGACGGTCATGGCGACCGCTCCACTGGCCATGATGCTCATCGCCTGGGCGGTGCTCGCCGAGCGGCCGGGGCCCGGGCACCTGGCGGGCGCGACCGCCGGGGTCGCGGGCGTGTCCCTCATGCTGTTCACCGGGGGCGCGGCGCCCGACGCCCTCGGGGTGCTCGCCTCGGTCGCCGCCATGGCCATGTCCTCGCTGGGCTACGTCCTCGCGAAGCGGTGGAGCGCGGGGTCGGACGTCCTCGCCTCCACCTGCTGGCAGCTGCTGGGCGGCGGCCTGGTCCTGCTGCCCCTCGCGGCGGCCGTGGAGGGGGCTCCGCCCGCGCTCGACGGACCGGCCCTGCTGGGGTTCGGCTACGTCACCCTGGTGGCGACCGCCCTCGCCTTCGCCGCCTGGTTCGCGGGCCTGCGGCACCTGCCCGCCGGCACGGTCGGCCTGCTGGGCCTGCTCAATCCGGTGACGGGCGTCCTGCTGGGCACGGCCCTCGCGGACGAGACCCTCACCCTCCAGCAGCTGTGCGGCCTGGCCCTGACCCTGACGGGCATCCTCCTCGGCCGCCCCGCCACCCCCCGACCCGGCCGCCACCCGACCCCGGACCCGCACGAGGCACAGCGCGCCGGCCCCTGAAGACAGGGGGGCGGGGTCAGTGGAAGCGGACCAGGGCCGTGGGGCCGGGGGTTCGCACGAGGGTGGTGCAGGGGCCCTCCACCAGGGCCGCGTCGTACCGGGACAGGGTGACGGCCGGGCCCTCGGGCGGTTCGAGGGCCACCGGGCCCGACAGGGCGACGACCAGGAGGGTCTGCCCCGCCGGGGCGTCGAGGGTGAGGCGGCCCCGTACGACCGCGGTGTCCACCCGTGCGGCGCCCCGCCGGTACATCACGTTGAAGTTGACCACCGGGCCGTCGAGGAGGCGGCAGTCCGTCGGCTCGTCCCCGGCGAAGTCCTGCGGCGCGAACCGCTCGTCCACGAGGCGGTGCGCGCCCGCCACGCTGAGCTCCATGCCCGCGCCCTCGGCGAGGGTGAGGGTGCGCTCGACGCCGGGAAAGGCGGAGAACGGTCCGTCGGCGGCGACCTCGGCGAGGCTCACCCGCCAGGCGAAGTCACCCGTACCGGCCCCCTCGGGCCGTGCGGCGATCTCGCGGGTGACTCCCCCGCCGTTCTTCCAGGCGGTGGCGGCACGGTCGGCCGCACGCAGGACGCGCAGCCCGCCGGCCGCGCTCACGCCGCCGACCCGGCCAGCCGCTCGTGCAGCTCCGCGGCGTCGGCGAGGAACCACGTCTGCGTGCCGCGGTTGCACTCGCGGACGAAGTCGCGCAGCGGCGGACTGGCCTGCGTGTGGCGGGAGATGTCGCCGAGGACGACGATCCCGACGCGGTACTGGACGAACTTCTGGATGATCGCGCCGGCGACGCGCGTGCTCAGCTGGAAGAAGGACTCGTCGAACCGCTCTACGGGGATGACGGCCCACCGGGCACCCTGGTAGCCGGCATCCCCGATGCAGTCGAGGGCCTCGCGTTCGCCGGCGATGACCTCGCCCTCGGCCTCGTACACCAGCACGGACACGTCGTTGATCGTCTGAAGGGTGCTCACGGGTCGAGGTTACTTCAGGCGTCCTGCTCCATGGTGGGGCACAGGCGCTCCAACAGCGCATAGAGCGTGGCGCTTTCGGCCTCGTCGAGGGTGTCGAGCGCCCCGTGGGTCGCCTGCATCTCCTCCCGGACGCGACGGATGACCTCCCGCCCCGCGTCCGTGGCCACGACGTTCTTGACGCGGCGGTCGGCGGGGTCCGGCTCGCGCCGCACCAGCTCGCGGGCCTCCAGGCGGTCGACGATGCCGGTCACGTTCGACGCGTCGCAGACCAGCAGCTTGGCGAGGCCCCGCATCGGCACCGGGCCGTCGAGCTGCGCGAGGACCCTGGCCTGCGTGGACGTGAGGCCGTGATGGGCGGCGGCCGCCGCGAAGTCGCGCCACTGGGCCGTGCCGATGGCGGCGAGCAGCTCCAGCAGCTGGAGCTTGGCGGGGGCTGCGTGCGGGGCGGTGCCGCTCTTACCAGACATGGCTCGAGCCTACCCAGAATGGTTGACATTATCAATTGTTTACTTGACCCCCTTAACTATCCGCGTCTACCGTCGACCGAGTTACTTGATGACATCAAACATCTGCGTCCTAAAGCTCTAACGCCCGAAGAAGGTCCTGTCAGCCATGAGCACCCCCTCCCCCGCCGCCGCGACGGCCACCGGGCGACGGAACGAGACGGTCATCGTCTTCGCCCTGAGCCTCGCCGCCATGGTCGTGTCGATGATGCAGACCCTGCCGGTCCCGATCCTCGGCCTGATCCGCACCGACCTCGGCACCTCGACCGCCAACGTGAGCTGGGTGACCACCGCCACCCTGCTGTCCGCGGCCGTCTTCACCCCGCTGCTGGGCCGCTTCGGCGACCAGCACGGCAAGAAGCCGACCCTGGTGGCCGTGCTCGGCGTGATGGTCGCCGGCTCCGTGATCGCCGCGCTGGCGACCTCGCTGCCGCTGCTGATCCTGGGCCGGGTGCTCCAGGGCGCCGCCACCGCGATCTTCCCGCTGGCCCTCTCCGTCCTGCGCGAGGAGGTCCGCCCGCAGAAGCTGCCCGGTGCGATGGCGCTGGTCAGCGGCACGCTCGCGTTCGGCAGCGGGCTGGCGCTCGTCGCCACCGGGCTGCTCACCTCCGGCGTCGACGCGGACTACCGCAACGCGTTCTGGATGGCGACCGGCTTCGCGGTCATCGCGCTGCTCGCCGTGGTCCTCCTGGTCCCCGCGACCCGCCACAAGACCGGCGGCCGCACCGACTTCCTGGGCGCCCTGACCCTCGGCATCGCGCTGCTGCTGCTCCTGCTCCCGATCTCCCAGGGGCACGAGTGGGGCTGGGCCTCCGCCCGCACACTGGGCAGCTTCGCGGGCGCGGCCGTCATGGCCGCCGTATGGGTCCTGGTGGAGCGCAAGGTCGACGAGCCGCTCGTCGACATGCGGATGTTCGTCCACCGCCCGGTACTCATGGCCAACCTGGCCGGCATCCTCGTCGGCTTCGGCATGTTCGCGAACTTCCTCGGCGTCTCCTACCTCGTCCAGATGCCCGAGGCCCTCACCGGCTACGGCTTCGACGCGTCGATCCTGCGCGCCTCCGTGCAGTTCCTGCTGCCCGGTGCCATCGTCTCGCTGCTCGCCTCACCCATCGGCGGCCAGCTCGTCCGGCACCGCGGGCCGCGCGTGGCCCTGGGCCTCGCCGCCGTGCTCGGCGCCGTCGGCTTCACCTGGCTCGCCCTGGACCACCAGCACACCGCCTCGGTGATCGGCGCCGGCCTGGTCGTCGGTGCGGCCGTCAGCTTCGGCTACGCGGCCATGCCGGCCGTCATCATGTCCAGCGTCCCGCACCACCAGAGCGGCATCGCCAACGGCATCAACTCGATCTCCCGCTCCACGGGCAGCGCGATCGGCAGTGCCATCGTGACCACGATCCTGGCCTCCCGCACCATCGAGCACCTGCCGCCGGGCGTCCCCCCGCTGCCCGCCGAGTCGGGCTTCACCCTCACCTTCGGGATCGGCGCCGCCGCCTTCGCGCTGGTCGCCGTGATCAGCCGGTTCGGCCTGCGCGGCGCAGGCGCCACCGTGGCCGGGGCCGCACCGGTCCGGCCGGCGGAGGCGGACCGTACCGGGAGCGGCGCGGCGGAGCCCACCGGCAGGGCCGAGCGCACCGACAAGGCCGACGCCGCCGTCTGAGGCGCGTGTCGCTGGCCCCGAGCGGGCCGGGGTGCCTTGCATGGTGGGTGCATGAAGGCTACGGACGTCATCGCGGACGGGTTCGAACGCATCCGGGAGATCGTGCACGAGGTCGTCGAGGGCCTCCCGGCGCAGCAGCTCAACGCCCGCGTCGACCCGGCGGCGAACTCGATCACCTGGCTCGTCTGGCACCTCACCCGGATCCAGGACGACCACGTGGCGCAGGCCGCGGGCCTCGAGCAGGTCTGGCAGGGCGGGGGCTGGGTGGCCCGGTTCGCCCTGTCCCTGCCCACCGGGTCGACCGGGTACGGGCACACCGCCCGGCAGGCCGGTGCGGTCGAGGCCGACTCCGGCGAGCTGCTGCTGGGCTACTTCGACGCGGTCCACGAGCAGAGCGTGCGCTTCGTCCGGGGACTGGCCGCCGCCGACCTCGACCGGGTGGTGGACGAGCGCTTCGACCCGCCCGTCACCCTGGGCGTGCGCCTGGTCAGCGTGCTGGCGGACGATCTTCAGCACGCCGGCCAGGCCGCCTTCGTACGGGGCCTGCTGGAGCGGCGCTAGCCGGGGCCGGGCCAGCGGCCGGCGGCCGGGAAGGGCCTCACCCGAACGGAATCGCCCGGAAGGCGGCACCCCGGGCGGTGCGGCAGCCTCGTGGCACGGGAGGTGCACGATGGAACCGCGCGTCAAAGGGTTCGTCCAGTCGTACAACCGCGACCGCGGGTACGGCTTCATCCTCCCCCTCGGCGAGACGGAACCCGTCTTCGTCGAGCGGGAGGACATAGAGCACGATCCGCAGGTCCTCTCCGAAGAGCAGCAGGTCACCTTCACCATCGAGCTGGGGCAGGGCCGCATGTCGGCCCGGCACGTCCGGCCCTGACGGGGCGCTTGCGGCGGACCCCCGTCAGCCCGTCACCCCCGGAAGCCCGCCGTGCGCTCCGGGGAAGCCTCGGCCAGCGCCTTGGCGACCCCGTCGACCCCCTCGCGGAGCCCGTAGACGGGGGTGTCGGGCTGCTGGCGCCACGAGTCGTCGATACCGCCGGCGTCCACGGTGTCGAAGCCGAGCTGGTCGATGAGGGCGCGGACGGCCTTCTTCGCCGCCTCGTCGTCGCCCGCCACGGGCAGTGCCATCCGCTCCGGGTCGCCCGCCGGGCGGTGCCGGTCGAGGATGTCCTGCGCGTACGTGCCGTTGAAGGCCTTGATCACGGGGTGGCCGAGGTGCCGCTCGGTCCAGCGGCTCTCGGTCAGGCCCTCGTCCTCGACACCGGCGATCCGGCCGTCGCGCTGCTGGGGGTAGTAGTTGCCGGTGTCGATGACGGCGAAGCCCTCGGCGGCCGCGTCGAAGAGGCCGGAGGGCAGGTCCGGCACCTTCCCGAAGGGGATGGTGACCACGACGATCTCGGCGCCGCGGGCCGCTTCGGCGACGGTGACGGGGGTGGCGCCGGTCTCCTCGGCGAGGGCCGTCAGGGTTTCGGGGCCGCGCGAGTTGGCCACGGACACGTCGTGTCCGAGAGCCGTCAGGCGGCGGGTGAGGTTGCCGCCGATGTTTCCCGCGCCGATGATGCCGATCTTCATGAGCTCTCCAGTGCGTGTGGGATCAGGTCTCGCGCTGGTACGAACTCACCCCGGCGGCGCGGCATTCCGCCCCCGGGCCGACTTCCTCCGGACGGGTGGGCGCACCGTCGCATCCCGGCCATCTCCCGCATCACCGGCCACCGTCCGCGCACGGAGGGCCGGGACCCGGACGGGTCCCGGCCCCCTCGCGCCGCTCGCGGCGGCGCGGGCGGAAGGCCTCACCGGGCCGCGGCGCCCGGAGCGGTCCTAGGCTCCGCTGGCCTCGAGCATCTCGTCGCGCTCGACGATCTTCACGCGCTCGCGGCCCTGGGGCTCGCCGAGCGCCTTCTCGGCGGCGTCCAGCCGGTGCCAGCCCTCCCACGTGGTGTAGCGGACGGCGCGCTCGGCGAGGAAGGCCTCGACGGCCGCCGGCTCGGGCGCGGCGGGGGCGGGCAGGCGGCCTTCGGCGTGGTCGGCCAGCAGGTTCGCGACGGTCTCGTTGGCGTCGCCCTTGGTGTGGCCGATCAGGCCGACCGGACCGCGCCGGATCCACCCGGTCACGTACGTGGACGGCAGGGGGCTGCCCGCCTCCATCACGCGGCCGCCCTCGTCCGGGACGGTGCCCGACTCGACGTCCCAGGGGAGCTTGGGCAGCTCGTCGGAGAGGTAGCCGACGGCCCGGTAGACGGACTGGACGTCCCAGTCCGTGAACCGGCCGGTGCCCTTGACGTTGCCGGTGCCGTCGAGCTCGGTGCGCTCGGTGCGCAGGCCGACCACCTTGCCGTCCTCGCCGAGCACCTCGGCGGGCGACTCGAAGAAGTGGAGGAAGAGCTTGTGCGGCCGGTCGCCGATGTCGCGGATGGCCCAGTTCTCCAGGGTCTTGGCGACCATGTCGGCCTGCTTGTTGGCGCGGCGGGTCGTGATCGAGCCCTCGTCGTAGTCGATGTCCTCGGGGTTGACGACGACCTCGATGTTGGGCGAGTGGTCCAGCTCGCGCAGCTCCATGGGGCTGAACTTGGCCTGGGCCGGACCGCGGCGGCCGAAGACGTGCACCTCGAGGGCCTTGTTGGCCTTGAGGCCTTCGTAGACGTTCGGGGGGATCTCGGTCGGCAGCAGTTCGTCGGCCGTCTTGGCGAGGACCCGCGCGACGTCGAGGGCGACGTTGCCGACGCCCAGCACGGCGACCTTCTCGGCCTCCAGCGGCCAGGTGCGCGGGACGTCGGGGTGGCCGTCGTACCAGGAGACGAAGTCGGCGGCGCCGTAGGAACCGTCCAGGTCGACGCCCGGGATGGTGAGGGCGCGGTCGGCCGTGGCGCCGGTGGAGAAGATCACGGCGTCGTAGAACGAGTGCAGCTCGTCCAGGCTGATGTCGTTCGGGTAGTCGACGTTCCCGAAGAGGCGGACCTGCGGCTTGTCGAGCACCTGGTGCAGGGCGGTGATGATGCCCTTGATCCGCGGGTGGTCGGGGGCCACGCCGTAGCGGATCAGGCCGAAGGGCGCGGGCATCCGCTCGAAGAGGTCTATGGACACACCGGGCTCCGCCGCCGCCTCGGACTTCAGCAGCGCGTCGGCGGCGTAGATCCCGGCGGGGCCGGCACCGACGATTGCTATCCGCAGAGGTCGAGGCATGACAGGGGTTCCCTTCGAACGACGGCACGGTGGATCACACGTGATCAAAGGAACCCTAAACTAAGGCAATCCTAACCCAGCACCCGGTATCGCCTTATGACCCCATCAGCAGTGCTTATGACCCCTCCAAGCGATCCTTGGGGTGCAGGCCGTGCACCTGCCCTCTGTTCCGGCGGAACTCGCTGGTCAGCAGGCAGGCGAGCTGACAGACTGAAACGGCTTGATCACCCCAGGAGGACACATGGCAGACGAAACAGAGACCCCGCAGGACGAATCCCCGGCCGAGGAGGCCAAGCGCAAGTTCCGGGAGGCTCTGGAGCGCAACGCCGCGAATGCCCAGTCCCAGCAGTCGCACCAGTCCCGCGCGAAGGTACAGGGCGCCAGCAGCGGCCCCGGCGGCAAGAACAAGAAGGTCCGCCGCAAGACCGGCTGACCCTCGGACACGGGGAGCTCTGTCTCGCCGCCGCGGCGGCGGGACCGGGCCACCTCTCCGCATTGGGCCACCCGGGTGAGTGGGGATAACCACCGGCGCCGAAAGCAGTTGATCAGCTCGTCCCGCCGAGGGCAGCTATCTCATGCGACAGTGCGACAGAAGGATCCCCCACATGCTCAAGAAGTTCATGGCCACCGCCGCGGTCACCGCCTCCGTACTGGGAGCGGGCGCCGCCGTGGCCACCCCGGCGATGGCGATCGGCAATGACAACGGCGTCAACACCGTCAACGGCAACGGCGCCACGCAGGTCTACGGCAACCAGGAGACCCGGGGCGCGATGAGCCCGCAGGCGAGCCTGGTCCAGGGCACCGCCAACAAGCTGTGCATCGGCCTGCCGGCCAAGGTCAACGCCCAGTCGATCCTCGCCCTGGTCAACGTCGGCGTCCAGGACATCAACGTCCTGTCCAACCCGATGAACCAGCAGTGCGCCGAGAACTCCACCCAGGCCAAGGGCGACGAGTCCCTCTCGCACATCCTGGACAACATCCCGGTCCTCTCCGGCAACCTCTCCGCCGGCAGCTGACCCTCCCGGTCCTCCGGTCGCGCGCCGGCGTGGCATGCCACGCCGGCGCGTTTCCTTTGGTCTAGACCTTGACAGGTTCAGACCATTTCGCTTCAGTGGGCTGTTGTCTCCCCCCACGACAACTCCCCCCACTGAAGGAGCAGTTACGTGATACGTGCGCTTCGCCGCCGTGCCCTCCTGCTGGCCGCCGCCGCGACCGCCACCGCGGGCCTCGGCCTCGCCCTCCTCCTCCCCTCCTCCCCCGCCGCCGCGGCGGCCCCGTGCGCCGGCGCCTGGGCCTCGTCCGCCGTCTACACGGGCGGCATGAGCGCCTCCCACAACGGGCGCAACTGGCAGGCGAAATGGTGGACCCAGGGCGAGACGCCCGGGACCACCGGGGAGTGGGGCGTGTGGGCCGACCAGGGCACCTGCGGCGGCGGGGGCCAGGACCCGGATCCCGGCAACCCGGCCGGATTCGTGGTCTCCGAGGCCCAGTTCAACCAGATGTTCCCGAACCGGAACCCCTTCTACACCTACAACGGCCTGGTCGCGGCCCTCTCCGCCTACCCCGGTTTCGCCCAGACCGGCGACGACACCGTCAAGCGGCGCGAGGCGGCCGCTTTCCTCGCGAACGTCTCGCACGAGACCGGCGGACTGGTCCACATCGTCGAGCAGAACCAGGCCAACTACCCGCACTACTGCGACGCGAGCCAGCCCTACGGCTGTCCGGCCGGCCAGGCCGCCTACTACGGGCGCGGCCCCATCCAGCTGAGCTGGAACTTCAACTACAAGGCGGCCGGCGACGCGCTCGGCATCAACCTCCTCGCCAATCCGTACCTCGTCGAGCGGGACCCGGCGATCGCCATGAAGACGGCGCTCTGGTACTGGAACACCCAGAACGGCCCCGGCACGATGACCGCCCACGCGGCCATGGTGAACGGCGCGGGCTTCGGCGAGACCATCCGCTCCATCAACGGCTCCCTGGAGTGCAACGGCGGCAACCCCGCGCAGGTCCAGAGCCGGATCTCGAAGTACCAGAGCTTCACCCAGCTGCTCGGCGTGACCCCGGGCGGCAACCTGGGCTGCTGACCGGCTCCCGCCCCGGCCCCGCCCCGCGCTGAACCGCACTGCGCGCCCCGCGCCGCGGTTCAGCGCGAGGCGCGCAGTGCGTGGGCCAGGGCGGTGGCGAGCTGGGCCCTCGAGCGGACGTCGAGCTTCTGGTAGATACGGGTCAGCCGGGCCTCCACCGTCTTGACGCTGAGGAACAGCTTCGCCGCGGCCTCCTGGTTGCTGGCCCCCTGGCTGACCAGCAGCGCGAGCCGGGTCTCCGCCTCGGTCAGGGCGGCGGCCGCCGCCTCCGTCCGGCCGCCCTCCGCCGCGGGCTCCCGCGCGAGCTCGGACCACGGCGTGGCCCCGGCCCGCTCGAACACCTCGGCCGCGGCCAGGAGCGCGACGCGGGCGGGTGCGCGCCTGCGCCGACGGCGTTCCACCCGGGCGAGCGCGAGGAGCGTGCGGCCCCGCTCCAGCGGCAGCCGGAGCGTGTCGAACCGCTGCGCCGTGGCCTCCAGCAGTTGTACGGCGGCGTCCGCCTCGCCCTGCGCGGACAGGCACAGGCCGCGGGCCCGGTCGAGGGCGGCGACGACCCCGGTGCGGCCGAGGCCGCGGGCGACGGGGCGTACGGAGTCGAGCAGCCGGGCGGCCTCGTCGGTCGCGTCGGCGGCGACCAGGGCTTCGGCCAGCTCCCCGTGCCAGCGCAGGATCGAGGGGTCCACCACCTTCTGGGCGGCCTCGAGCGCGGCGACCCGGCGCAGGGTGGCGACGGCCTTCGCCGCCTCTCCGGTGGCCAGTTCGACCAGGCCGAGCGCGTGCAGGCTGCGGGAGAGGAAGACCTGGTCGTGCTCCTCGCGCGAGGCCTGGATGCCCCGCCGGGCGTATCCGGCGGCGCGGGCGAAGCTGCCGCCGGCGGCCTCGGCCATCGCGGCGACGTACCAGGCGGGACCGGGCGAGAGGCCCGCCTCGATCGTCAGCTCCAGGGCCTGGCGGGCACGGGCGGAGGCGGCCGTGCACCGGCCGCTGCGCAGTTCGACCTCCGTGAGGCTGCGCAGGACCTCGAAGACGTCCTCGGCCGAGCCGGTGCGCTGGACGGCGGGCAGCAGGACCATCAGCTGCTTGCGGGCGTCGTCCAGCCGGTCGTCGAACAGGGCGTGCCGTACGGCGAGGTACTGGGGCGCGTTGCGCATGCCGAGCGGCACCTCGGGGGCGGGCAGGGCGAGGGCCTCGGCCAGGATCGCCTCGGCCCCGGGGTCCCCGAGGATGCGGCCCATCCGGGCCCGTACGGTCAGGGCCATGGCCTCGGCGACCTGGTCGCCGCCGAGTGCGGCGAGGGCTCCGGCCCGGGCCGCGGCGTCGCGGGAGCGGACGGGGTCGCCGTCACTGAGGTTGTGCTTCCAGGCGATCCGCAGCTGGACGGCGGCCTCGAGGGAGGGATCCCCGGCGGCGTCGGCCATGGCATACGCGAAGGTCTCGTCGAGGGCGCCCAGGGCCTGCCCGGCGGCGTCGATGACCGCCAGCCGGGCCCGGACCCGGCTGGCGGGCGAGGCGTCGCGGGCCAGCACCGCGGGGGTGGCGCCGCGCGCGAGGTCGGCACGGCCGGCCCAGCCGGCGTCCTCGGCGGCGTGGACGAGGCGGGCGAGCTCCTCCCCGGCCAGGTGGGAGGGGGTTCGCTCGGCGGCGAGCAGGCCGAGTTCGGCGGCGAGGGCCCGCTGGCCGCGGCGGCGGCAGACCGCGGCGGCCTCGGTGATCTCGGCGGCGAGCCGCTGGTCGGGGGTGTCCACGGCCAGCGCGCGGTGGCGTACGGCCTGGACGGGGTCGTCGACGGCCTCGGCGAGCGCGGCGTGCCCGGCGGAGCGCTCGGGCCAGCCCGCGTCGGCGGCGAGCGCGGTGGGCAGGGCGCCGGCCGTGAACTCCACGCTGCCGTCCTCCCCCACCCGGACCAGCGCAGCCCGTTCCGCTTCGGCCAGCTCCGCCTCGGCGTCGGGGCGTCCGGCGCGGCGCAGCAGGGCGGTGGTGGGGCGGGCGGCCAGCGCGGCGAGCAGCAGGGTGCGGCGTGCCTGGGCCGGGGCTTCGGCGAGCAGTCTGCGGGCCACCTCCCGGGCCTGCCCGGAGACGGGCAGGGTGTCGGCGTGGTGGGCGCTGCCGTCGCGGGCCACGGCGGCTTCGGCGAGGGAGTGGCCGAGGGCGAGGGCGAGGCGGGGGTTGCCGCCGCTGGCCTGGTGGATGCGGCCGGCGAGGCGGGCGGGCAGGCCGTGGCGGACCAGGAGTTCGGCGATCTCGTCGGCGCCGAGCGGGGGGATCCGGATCGCGGGGGTGCCGGCGCCGCAGAGGGATTCGCCGACCGGTGCGCCGCCCTGGACGCATTCGGCGACCAGGACGCGGACCCGGGGCGGGGTCAGCCGCAGGGCGAAGCGCAGCAGGTCGGTGCTCTCGGCGTCGAGCCACTGCGCGTTGTCCAGGACGAGCAGGACGGGGTGGCGGGCGGCGAGCGTGCGCAGGACCTCGAGGACGGCCAGCCGCAGTGCGACGTGGTCGCGGCCGGCGCGGGGGGCGTCCGCCTCCCGGCACAGGAGGGCAATGGCGGTGCGCTGGGGTCCGGAGAGCCGTTCGAGCGCGGCACCCGGCACGGTGGCCAGCAGGGCCGCGGCCGAGGCCTCGGGTATCCATTGGTCGGCGGCCTCGGGAGCGAGGCGCAGCACCGTCTCGCGGCGGGTCTCGGCGGCGGCCGCGACGGCGCGGACCACCTCGGTCTTGCCCGCGCCCGCGGGGCCGGTGAGCAGGGCCCGGCCGTGCGCGGTCAGCGCGCGGCCGACCGCTTCGACCAGTTCGTCCTGTCCGACGCTTGTGTCAGCGTTCCCCGTCGCCGCCACCACGCACAGCCACCAGCCTCTCGGTCCCCAGCTCCTGTGCCATTCCTGTGAGACGCGACAATACGAGGTCCGATGCCGGGTGGACACGGATTGTGACGCAGAAATCAGCCAGGTGACGGGAAAAGCCGTCGGACCCGCCGGTACGTGTGTACCGGCGGGTCCGCGGAGTGGGCTTGGTCCGTACTATCGGCCCGTCAGGCCGAGTTGGCGGCCGAACCGGAGGCTGATCAGAAGGTCAGGCTCCAGAAGTCGATCTTGCCGGTGTCGCCGCCGGCGTTGTCGTTGACACGGAGCTTCCAGGTGCCGTTCGCGACCTCGGAGGAGGCGTTGACGGTGTAGGTCTGGTTGATGTTGTCCGTGCCGGCGCCGGTCCGGTTGTGCAGGTTGTACGCGGTGCCGTCGGGGGCGATCAGGTCGACCTTGAGGTCGCCGATGTAGGTGTGCGCGATGGTCACGGCCACCTTCAGGGCGGCCGGGGCGTTGCCGGTCTTGCCGGTGACGGTGATCGGGCTCTCCACGGTGGTGTTGTCACCGATGGTGTAGTCCGCGCCGTTCTCCAGGCCGGGGGGCGTGGTGGTGGTCACGGCGTTGATCGTCGCGGCCGCGTCGGCGAGGCCGGTGCCGCAGCCGCCGGTGCAGACGCCGGCGAGCGGGCGGGTGTTGTTCTTGATCGCCGCCTCGATCTGGGCCGGGGTCAGCGAGGGCTTGGCGGCCTTGGCGAGCGCGGCGAGGCCGGCGACGTGCGGGGCGGCCATGCTGGTGCCCTGGTAGGGCTTGTAGTTCTCGGCGCCGGGGGTGGTGGTGCTGGCGTTCAGCGTCGAGAGGATGCCGTTCTCGGGGGTGGTGACGGTGCCGGGGGTGTCGGTGCCGCGGCGGGTCTCACCGCCCGGGGCGGCGACGTCGATGCTCGCGCCGTAGTTGGAGTAGAAGGAGCGGTCGCCGGTGCGGTTGCTGGCGGCGACGTTGATCACGTTGTTGCAGCTCGCGGGCGAGAAGCCGGCCGCGTCGGAGTTGCTGTTGCCGGCGGCCACGACGACGGTGGTGCCGCGGCTGACGGCGCCGTTGATGGCGTTCTGGTAGGTGGCGCTGCAGGCGCCCGAGCCGCCGAGGCTCATGTTGATGACCTTGGCGGGGGTGGCGTTCGCCGGGATGCCCGAGACGGTGCCGCCGGAGGCCCAGGTGATCGCGTCGGCGATGTCGGAGGTCGTGCCGCCGCACTTGCCGAGCACGCGCACCGGCTGGATCTTCGCGTTGTACGCGATGCCCGCGACGCCCTTGCCGTTGTTCGTGGCGGCGGCGATCGTGCCGGCCACGTGGGTGCCGTGCCAGGAGGAGCCGCCGGCCTTGGAGCCCAGGCCGCACTCGTTGTCGGTGGCGTTCCAGTCGCCCTCGTCGGCGGGGTTGCCGTCACGGCCGCCGCCGTCGCGGGCGTAGGTGGCGTTGCTGATGAAGTCGTAGCCGGCGACCACGTTCGGGGCGAGGTCGGAGTGGGCGACGTAGCCGGTGTCGATCACGGCGACGGTGACGCCGGAGCCGGTGGTCTTGTCCCAGGCCGCGGGAACGTTCATGCCGGCGGTGGGCTCGAAGAGGTCCCACTGCTTGGTGTACTCGGTGTCGTTCGGGGTGGCCATCGCGTAGGCGCGGGCGTCGACCTCGACGTAGGCGACGTCCGGGTCGGCGCGGAACTGGGCCATCACCTTGGCGGCGTCGGCGGGGGCGGTGGCCGAGCCGAGGCTGACCAGGGCCGCTCCGGTGCCGAGGCGGCGGTCGAACTTCGCCTTCTTGCCGGCCTTCTTGCCCTTGGCCGTGGCGTCGTCGGCGGCGGCGGTGTTGGAACTGGCCTCGGAGGCGGAGGTCTTGTATCCGACGATGAGGTTCTCGACCGGGGCGGTGGCGGCGACCGCGGCGGCCGACGAGGCCGGGACGTCGGCGGCGACGGCCACGGAGGCGGTGGCGGAGCCGGCGAGCAGGGTGACGGACATCGCCACCACGGATATGAGCCTGCGTCTCGATGCGTGCACGAAGGTCCCTTTCGCGGGCCGATTCCGGGCAGGCCGGAGCGGCCGGTCGGTGCAGTGTGGGAGGTGACCGGCGGCCGCGGGGCCGGGAGCGAGCTGGTCGAACTCGCCCCCGGCCGCCGCCGCACGCCACGTTGCCCCCGCCTCGACGGTGGGGCAGGGCAACGTCGGTACCGAAGATTCCCCCTGATGGGACGGCATCATGCCATGTGGGGTTGGCGTGTCGGCCGTCGGGTCAGGGGAAGATCGCCGATGGGCAGACAGTAGGCAACGCGGGGATGAACGCGATACGGGGAAAACCCTTGTCCGCCCCCTGCCGGTCCCCGCGCACGGGCAGGGGAGCGGGTCCTCAGGAAGCGGGCGCGCCGGTGTCGTCCGCCTCCCCGCGCGGCGGGAAGAGCTTGCGGAAGTACGTCCAGCTGGTCTCGTTCGGCTCGGTCCATTTGTCCGGGGACCGGGCGAATTCGGGGTGTTGGGCGGAGATGTAGGCGCGGGTGCGCTCGGGGACCTCCGCGTAGGAGCCGAGCTTGCGCCCGCGGCAGTGGAAGGCGAGGCCGCCGGGGCGCTGCCCCTGTTCCATCCAGGGCAGCCACGGGGACATCCGGGTCCAGGACATCGTGGCGGGGACGCTGGGGGCGTCGGTGGACAGCGCGGCAACGGGCGCGAAGAACTGGAAGAGCTCCAGCGCCCGGTAGGTGTCGTCCGCCGAATGCACCGGGTACTGCGCCACGGGCAGCGGCGAGGGGTAGGCCAGCGGGATCTCCAGGCTGAAGCAGACCTGGTCCCCGAGCTCGGTCACGGGGACCGGAAGCGGCCGCAGCCTCTGGTTGGCCGGATCGTTCCAGACGTGCACCACGGGCCGGTCCTGCCAGGTGTCCAGGATCTCCCGGGTCATCGGGTCCAGGTAGAAGGCGGCTTCCCTGGACAGCAGGCGGTAGCCGCCGGTCTCCTCGTCGGCGGTGAGCCGGGCGACGTTCAGCCCTTCGAAGCCGAAGAGGCGCTGGTACGGCTCGCCGGGCCCCCACGCGTGGACGTCGCCCGACCACCAGTAGGCCACCTCGGCGCCGTCGAGCGAGGCGCGGGTGCGGGCGAAGGCGTGCAGCAGCTCGGCGGGCGTCATCTCGGGTGTCATACGGCGTACTCTGCGCGGTCGGCGCCCGGCCCGGCAAGCAGGCCCCGCGGCCGCGCAGCGGGCGGGCGGGCGGCTCCGTTCGCCATCCGGATGCCAGGTTGACTCGGGTGGCGCCACCGGCGACCGTGACCGCCATGGGGAAAGAACGCCGACTGCTCACTCTCGTCATCTGCCTGGTCCTGGGCGGCGGCCTGCTCGCCGCCGTCCTCGGGGCCTCGCGAGCGGCCGGCCCGCACCCGGGGGCGGCGGGCTCCCGCCCGGCACCCTCCGACTACGTGGACATACGCGACGTTCCGCGCGAAACCCAGCCCATCCCCGCCCCGGGGGCCGACAGTTCGGCCGGCTCGGTGGCGGTGGAATGCGGGCGCAACGAAGAGGGCCACTACAACGAGGACAACCTGGTGGTCTCCCCCGGCCTGCCGTCGGGCGCCCACCACACGCACGCGTACGTCGGGAACCTGTCCACGGACGCGATGTCGACCGACGCCTCCCTCGACGCGGCCGCGACCAGCTGCCGCGGCGGCGACCGGTCGACGTACTACTGGCCCGTGCTGCGGCGGCCGGACCTGCCGGGCACCCGCCCGCACGAGGGCTCGGCCGGGCACGGCAACACCGGGCGGATCCTGCCGGAGGCCTCGGTACGGGTGGAGTTCCGCGGCAGCCCGGTGAGCAAGGTCGTGGCGATGCCCCGCTTCCTGCGCGGCATGACCGGGGACGCCGTCGCGTACACCGCGGCCGGCGACGCCGACGTCCGGGCCCGCTGGGGCTGTTCGAGCACCCCGGACCGGCCCACCACCCGCTATCCGCGCTGCCCCGCCGGCGACCTCGTCACGCGCACGCTGGTCTTCCCCAGCTGCTGGAACGGCCTGGACACCATCGGCGAGGGGCACCGCTCCCACCTGAAGTTCCCCGCGGCGGGCGGCGTCTGCCCCCGGGGCACCTTCCCCGTGCCCGAGCTGCGCGTCTCGCTCTCCTACGAGGTCCCCGCGGGCGCCGCCCTCGCACTGGACTCCTTCCCCGAGCAGCGGCACAGCCCGAAGACGGACCACGGCATGTTCGTGAACGCGATGACCGACCGGCAGATGGCCGCGGTCGTGGACTGCCTCAACGAGGGCCGCGACTGCCGGATGTGAGCGCCGCCCGCCGGATCCGCGGCGTGCGGGGCGGCCCCGCAGCGGCACCCGGGCGCCGCCGGTGCGCGATCCGGACGTGACGCACGTCACGTGAACCGGGCCGGTGCGGGCGGCGTGTTCGGACGGCACCACGCAAGCGAGGAAGACGGAGAGGGTGAGATGGCCGGACCACTGTGGCCCCGCACTCGGCGGGGCTCGACCGATGAGGCGTTGATCAGGTCGGTCTACGAGGAGCACGGCCACGCCCTGCTCGCGTACGCCACCCGGCTGACCGGAGACCGGGCCGCCGCGGAGGACATCGTCCAGGAGACGCTGATCCGGGCCTGGAGGCATTCCGAGGTCCTGGTGAACGGGAAGGGCTCGGTGCGCGGCTGGCTGCTCACGGTGGCCCGCAACATCATCACGGACCGGTACCGGGCCAAGGCCGCACGGCCGCCGGAGGTGTCCGGGGTCGCGGCCACTCCCCCGGTGGAGGGGGACCACGCCGATTCCGTGGTGGACGCGATGACGGTGCTGGGGGCGCTCGACCAGTTGTCGCCGGAACACCGGGACGTGCTGAGGGAGCTGTACTACCGGCAGCTGAGCGTCGCGGAGGCGGCCGACAGCCTCGGCATCCCGGCCGGTACGGTCAAATCGCGCTCGCACTACGCGCTCAAGGCCCTGCGCGACGTCTTCCGGGACAACAGCGCGGGGGACGGCGCTTCAGGCGCTTCCAGACAAGGCAAACGATCGGGCAGGCCGCCCCAGCAGCCCGCCGGACTGCGTGAGGTGGTGGCATGAACCGGCAGCGGCACGAGGAGGAAGAACAGCTCGGCCCGTACGTGCTCGGCGTCCTGGACGAGACGGAGGTCCGCCGGATCGAGGAACACGTGAGCGGGTGCGTGCAGTGCCGGGAGGAGGTGGCCGCGTTGCGCGAGATGGAGGCGGCGCTGGGCGAGGTGCCCGACGAGGCGTTCCTCGACGGGCCCCCGCAGGGCGGGGACCTGATGCTCCAGCGGACCCTGCGGCAGATGCGCGGGGAACGGGCCGGTGAGCGGCGCCGGCGGGCCGGGCTCGCGGGACTGGCCGCGGCGGCTTCCCTGGCCGCCGTGTTCTGGGCCGGTGCGCAGCTGGGCGGCTCCGATTCGGGGGCGGTCGCCCTGCCCCGGCCCTCCCCGACGGCGTCGACGGCTCCCTCGCCGCCCGCGCCCGGGACCAAGCTGGCCTCCGCGACGGATCCGGGCACGGGTGCGCGGATGACCGTGCAGATGACGCCCGCCACCCAGTGGGTCCGGGTGCACGCGGCGGTCACCGGGGTGCCGCCCGGCGAGCGGTGCCGGCTGGTCGTGGTCGCCAAGGACGGTACGCGTACCACCGCGGGCGGCTGGGTGGTCGGCCGGCAGAACGGCGAGGGCAAGGGCGCGTCCCTGGACGGCTCGGCCGCGGTGGATCCGGCCGACGTGAAGGCGATCCTGGTCGAGAACGAGGCGGGCAGGACCTTCGTGTCCGTACCGGTGTAGCCGGCCGCTCGAGCAGCCGGGGCGGGAACCGGCGGAGCCCGGGAGCGCGTCCTGCTCCCGGGCTCTCGCCTGCCCGCTCCGGGCCTCCGCGACGGCGGGCTCCCGGAGCCCGGCATCACCCGCACACCGGACTGATCATCACATTGCGGTCCATGACATCCTGTGACGTCACAACTCGCCGGACGGGATCGGCGGACGTCCGGGGAATATGGGGAAGGTCCATGAGGCTCTGCTTCCTGGTGGAGGAGCACTACCGCCACGACGGCATGCCGAACGAGGTGATCCGCCAGTTGACCGCGTGGGGGCACCAGGTCGACGTGGTGCGGCCGGGAGGCTCGCTGCTGTCCATGACCGAGGCGGTGCGGGCGGGTTCGCACGACGCCTGGGTGCTCAAGACCGTCTCCGGCGGCCCCGGGCTGACCCTTCTCGAGGCCGCCGCCGCGGTCGGCCTGACCACGGTCAACGACGCCCGGTCGATCCGCGGCGTACGGGACAAGGCGCTGGCCGCCGCCATCGGCCGGGCCCGGGGGCTGCCGCTGCCGCCGACCTACGCGGCGGCCCGTCCCGAACTGCTGCGGGAGATACCGGCGCAGGAGTACCCCCTCGTCGTCAAGCCGGCCGACGGGAGCTCCGGCCGGGCCGTGCACCTGGTGTCCTCACCGGAGCGCCTGGAGGCGGTGCTCCCGGTCCTGGCGGGCGAGGGCCTGCTCATCGCCCAGCCGTACGTGCCCAACTCGGGCACCGACATCAAGGTGTACGCGGTCGGAGGCGAGCTGTTCGCGACCGAGCGGTGCTCCCCGCTGCATCCCGACCCCGCGGTGCGGGAGCGCCGGGTGCCGCTGTCGGCCGAGGTCGCGGCGATCGCCGCGCAGGTGGGGGCGGTGTACGGGCTCGACCTGTACGGAGTGGACGTCCTGTTGGGCCCGGAGGGGCCGGTGGTCGTGGACGTGAACGACTTCCCGAGCTTCCGTCAGGTGCCGGACGCGGCCGCGCGGGTGGCCCGGGCGGTGCTGGAGCTGGCGCGCGGGGGCGGCTCCGCCTTCCCGCCGGCGTCGCCGGCGCGGTCCTACACCCTGCCGCTGCCGATTCCGGCGCAGGTGCCGGCGGGGGCGGTGGACGGCGCGTGAGGATCGGACTGATCACCCCGGAGCCCGGCCATCCGCTGCTGGCGGCCGCGGCCGCCCTGCTGGCGCCCGGGCACACCGTCGAGGCGCTCGACCCGGCCGCGGCAGCGGAGGTCCCCGGACCGGTGGCCGACGTCTACCTGCTGAAGTCGAGGACCCCCCGGGCCCTGGAGCTCGCCCGGCATCTGGAGGGGCGGGGCGCCCCGGTCGTCAACACCGCGGCGGCGACCGCCCTGTGCCAGGACCGTACGGCGATGGCGGAGCTGGCCCTGCGGGCCGGGCTGCCGTTCGCCGGGACCCGGACCGTCGGCTCCCTCTCCGCCTGGGCGGCGGCCGGCGCTCCGCTGCGCTGCCCCGTGGTGGTCAAGAGCCGCCGCAGCCGCCGGGGCGACCTGGTGGCCCGCGTGGACGACGCCGCCGGGCTGCGGGAGTTGGCGGCGCGGTGGCCGGAGGAACCGGTGGTGGTGCAGGATTTCGCGCCCAACAGCGGCTGGGACCACAAGCTGTGGGCGATCGGGGACCAGGTCTTCGCGGCCGTGCGCCGGTCCGAACTGTCGCCGGGCGGGCGCGGGCCGAACCTGCCGTCGGCGCCGTCGGAACTGCCCGCCGGGTGGGCCGACCTGGTGCGGGCCGCGGGCGAGGCCTTCGCGCTGGACGTGTTCGGCGTGGACATCATCGACGCCGGGGGCGGGGAACCGCTGATCGTGGACGTGAACGCCTTCCCCGGGCTCCGCGGCCAGCCGGGCGCCCCCGAGGCCCTGGCGGCGCTGGCCCTGCGCCGGGCCGCCGGCATGGGCCGTGCCGGCACCGGGAGTGTCGGGTCCGGGAGCGCCGGGTCCGGGAGCGCCAGCACCGGGAGCGCCAGCACCGGGAGTGGCGGGTCCGGGAGCGCCGGGCCCGGGAGCGCCGGGCCCGGGAGCGCCGGCACCGGGAGCGCCGGCACCGGGAGTGTCGGGCCCGGGAGCGCCGGGCCCGGGAGGGTCGGGTCCGGGAGTGTCGCGGCGCCCTGAAGGCTCCGGGATCGGTGAGGATCGGGGGCATGGGCTTCGTCCTGCCGGTCCTCTTCGCCCTGTTCGCGGCGTTCAGCAACGCGCTGGCGACCGTGCTCCAGCGGCGGGCCGCGCTCACCGTGCCGCAGAGCAAGGGCTTCCGGTTCGGGCTCGTCCTCGACCTGCTGCGGCGGCCGCTGTGGATCGCCGGAATCCTGGCCGTGATCGCGGCCGGGGTCGGGCAGGCCGTCGCCCTCGCCACGGGCGCGCTGGCCCTCGTACAGCCGCTGTTCGTCCTGGAGCTGCCGCTCGCGCTGCTGATCGCCTCCCTGGTCACGCGGACCCGGCTGCCGGGGGCGCTGTGGCTCGCCGTGACGGGCGTGGTCGCCGGACTCGGGATCGTGCTGGTGGCCGCCTCGCCGCGGGGGAACCGCACGGACGTACCGCTCGACCGGTGGGTGCTGGCCCTCACCGCCTGCGCGGCGGCGGTGGCCCTGCTGGCCGCCGCCGGCCTGCGCCGGCCGCCCGGACGGATGCGGGCCGGGTGCCTGGGCGCGGCCACCGCCGTCTGCTACGCCCTCACCGCCGCCCTGATGAAGTCCGCGATGCACGTCCTCGACGGGGGCGGGATCGTCGCGTTCCTGACCGCCTGGGAGACCTACGCGTTCGCCGCGAGCGGCGTCTGCGCGCTGCTCCTGCTCGAACACGCCATGCAGGGCGGGCCGCTGGTCGCCTCGCAGCCCGCGCTGACCCTCGGGGACGCGAGCGTGAGCGTGGCGCTGGGCGTGCTGCTGTACGAGGAGCACCTGCGGGCCCACTGGTGGCTGCTGCCCCAGCTGCTGGGCCTGGCCCTGATCTGCGCCGGGGTGCTCGCCCTGGCGCGGGCCGCCCTCCCGGACGAGGCCGGGTAGCCTGCGGTCGGTCGAGGAAGGGGGGTTCCATGCGCGCGGTGGTGTTCGACCGGTACGGGGAGCCGGCCGAGGTCAGGGAGGTCGCGGACCCGCGTCCCGCCCCGGCCGGGGTGGTGGTGCGGGTGGAGGCCACCGGACTGTGCCGCAGCGACTGGCACGGCTGGATGGGGCACGACCCGGACATCGTGCTGCCCCACGTGCCGGGCCACGAACTGGCGGGTGTGGTGGAGGCCGTGGGGTCCGGCGTCGCCAACTGGCGGGTCGGCGACCGGGTCACGGCGCCGTTCGTGTGCGCGTGCGGAAGCTGCGCCGAGTGCGCGGCGGGCCAGCACCAGGTGTGCGCGCGGCAGACGCAGCCCGGGTTCACGCACTGGGGCTCCTTCGCCGAGTACGTGGCCCTCGACCACGCCGACGTGAACCTGGTGGCCGTGCCCGGGGAGTTGTCGTACGCGACCGCGGCCGGCCTCGGCTGCCGCTTCGCGACGGCCTTCCGGGCGGTGGTCGCGCGGGGGCGGGTGGCCGCGGGCGAGTGGGTCGCCGTGCACGGCTGCGGCGGGGTCGGGCTGTCCGCCGTGATGATCGCGGCGGCGGCCGGGGCGCGGGTGGTCGCCGTGGACACGGCGCCC